>JASLWR010000002.1 GCA_030740765.1 Thermoplasmatota archaeon | reverse complement strand
GGTTACTATTTCGAGCTGAGGGCAGGAAAAAGACAGCTCTTCGAAGAGCAGATAAAGTAGAGAAAATATTGTAGCCCATCCATGATATCAATGGGTGGGCTTTTTTTTTTATTATTACTTGTCAAACGGTGGGGAAAAAAGATTTTTTAAGAAATAATTCTTATTTTATCAGGGCCAATATGTCAGACTCGCCAGGTTTGATTATGGACAGCACCGATACCGCAAAGGGTTTCCCGCAAGCAGCACCAAGCTCGAAGTTAGTTCCCGGGAATTGGTAGTTCGGAATGTCTCCAAATTTCAGGAATATCTCTTCTTGCGGTGTGGATGTGTTCTTACAGTATATTATCAGTTTGACCTTCTTTTTCTTCAGCGCTTTTAACGTTAGTTTCGTCCCTAGGAAAACGGTCCCGGTAGAAACAGCCTGCCTTAATGCACGACGGATATCCATTTCAGATCACCTCTTTACATTTTCTCGCCGGGTCGTACGCCAATGCCACCTCTCCTGTCCCGGTGACCACAGGTTGCCCCACAATGATGTTCTCTGCTATGCCTTCAAGGGAATCCACCTCTCCCTTGATTCCCGCCGTCAGCAGGGTTGCTGCGGCGATCTCGAATGCGGCTCTCGCAAGAACGCTTGATTTCTTTCCCGTGATACCGTGCCTTCCTATGGGTCGAATGTCCCCATAAACGCACATGATGTCCGCAACAAGCATAATATGCCGAATGTCAACCTGCAAACCCTGTTCTCTAAGGGTGTCGTAGGCTTCCTTTATTATGGAGTTCCTTGCGGCTTCCACCCCGAGAACCGCGTAAATTTCCCGGATATTATTAGTGGTGGTCCTGGTGATGTCGACCCCGTTAACCGCCAGTGTTTCTAGGAGATTGGACCCCTCAGAGTGGATTACGTAACCCTCACCCTTTTCCATTCTTGCAATGCATCTTTCCACGTCCTTTATACCCTTGACCCGTACCCCTTTAATACCTTCCACAAGCGCCTGTAAGTGCTTGTAGGAGATCTGGTCGGAGGACATTATAAGATTGCCGGTGCCCCGTTCTTCCTCAATGGTGAGTTTCGTCTTCGTCCTGGAAATACCCCTAAGCCGTGAGTTCATCAACCGCTCCTTTATATCATCAACGGAAACTCCCCTGGTGGCCATCTTTTCCTTGTCGGGTTCGATCCGGACGTTCATATTCGTAAGATCGGTCTTGAGAGACGCCACGTCCATCAGTTTAGTAGCTTCAATATCGGTAATGATCTTCTGCACCTTGGCCCTGTCATCCTTTACGTCATCTGTCAGGTGGACCTCCATAATTGGTGTCGAGGGCTGCCGCCGGGCGTCCACTATCTCGATGAGACGCGGCAGTCCCAATGTGACGTTGATCTCGGCTACCCCTGCATAGTGAAACGTTCTCATGGTCATTTGCGTGCCGGGTTCGCCTATGGACTGAGCTGATACTATTCCACAGGACTCGTGCGGGTCCATAAGCCTTCGGTCCCGTACCTGGATTATGTCCTCGATCACGTCAGCCAGCTGCCCCTGATCAGGGTCGAATTTTAAGATGTTTTCGGACAGTTCATCGATAGTACTGACGGGGAGATGGGATTTGATATCTTTTCGGGCGAGGTATATTTTATTGTAACATTCGAGTAACACCTCAAGCTCGGCCTCCTCCTTCTTGATCCTGCCGTATTTGAGCCCCAGCCTGGTGATGTCATCCGGATCAAGGTTCAGTTTTCTTTTCTCGACTATCTCCGAGATTTTATCCTTGATGGTGGGAATGGTAACCGTCTTAATGGTTTCTTTCATCTTCTTTTTGATCGCCACCTCGGGAGCACGTATCGTGATGTCTTTCTGATCGATGATGGTTCCTTCCTTGGGCCCCCCCAATACCCGGATGTAGGTACGGAGACTGGTCGGCCGCTTTCCTCGTGGATTTCTGAAATGGACGAGTTGTTTCGGTTCCTCTATCTTGGTTATCTCGGAAATCACAATAAACGTATCATGTTCCCCTTCGTATTTACTCGGACATGTCCCTGATTCCGGGAGCTGTTTTGCGGAATATTTTACCAGATCCGTTATTGTAGCCTTGTGTGATATGTCGTTTTCGGTCATGAGATAGCCCGAGATGGGGAACGAGAACTTCTTCTTGCTGATAGGGAAATCTACACCCCAGAAAGCCATCTTCTTCCCATTCTTGAGAAACGAAATAAAGTCGTCTACCATTTCCATCTCATCTATTTTCCAGATCATGTTCAACTGCTCTTTGATGGTTTTCGGTCTTGATGGCTCCAAGTCCTCTTTTATCTCTCCTTCCTTCTTCCCGAAATCGTACATCTCGTACGGTAGATACTCACCCTTGTGGACCAGTATGTTGGTGTAATTCCGTGCGCTTTTAATGGACGTTCCGCTGGGAGATACCATTTCCATGAGATCGATGACCTCTCCCAGTGGTGAGATGTCTGTGAGCAGGAAATATGATGGGAATATCTCATCCCTTTGGGATTCTATCAATATGTCCTTTCTATCAACAGGCTTGGAATATATCTCGCTTATGACCGACCTGAACTCAACCCCTTTTCCGATTATATAAATATAGGCAGTTAGAGGGAATGAGAACCTGGAGGTGTTTATCTTGAAATTATTTCCCCAAATGGCTTTGCCGGTCTCCTGTGATATTTTCCTCAACTGCTCGACCAGGGATGCCTTTCCAATGGTAAACACAATGCCCCTGTCACATTCTTTCTTGGGGATGCTGCGGTGTTTTTTGGGAATTTTTTCGATGTTTACCTCCCCCTTCTCCGGCTCCGGTTCTCCCTGTTCTTCCTGGTATTTATCCCGAAGATCATTGAAAACTTTACCGAAATCATCGAACCGCGTCCTGGTGAACACCTTCTTTGCCACTTCGAAAGCCATATCCGGGCCCAGATCTTCCACCAGTTGAGGGAATTCAGCTTTCTCGATACGCGCAAGATTGTAACCCTTTTCGACAATCTCAATGGCAGTATCCTCGTTGATACCCCGGGTGATGAAGGCATTTATGGTCTTCCTGGTGATGCTGGTGGTCATTCTTTCACCTCCTTTTTCAAGGGATCGTTTTCTTGATTGTATATCATCCTTTTCTTGAACATCTCTTCCATATCGACCGGGTTTCCGGCAATACTTTTGGCCGGATCAATGCCGTCCTCGCCGAACTTGAACTGCACTATAACGGAATCGGTATCCCTCACGGTCCCGTCCTCTACTAGCCGAAGATTCTCGAGAGCATTGATCAACCGCCTCTGCATGTAACCAGAGCGAGATGTCCTCACAGCGGTATCCACCAGACCCTCTCTTCCGCCCATGGCGTGGAAGAAATATTCAGTGGGAGTAAGGCCGTCTTTGAAACATGATTTGACAAAACCCTTTGCCTCGCTACCCTTGTCTCCTCTCTTGAAATGGGGCAAGGTACGGTTTTCGTATCCTCGGGATATTCTCTCACCTCTAACTGCCTGCTGCCCTATGGAGCCGGACATCTGGGACAAGTTGAGCATTGAACCCCTGGCTCCTGATTTCGCCATAATCACAGCGGAATTTCCAAGACCGAGATGTTTTCCTGCGATCTCTCCTGCAACGTCCCTGGCTTTTGCAAGTACCTTCATTGCCTCCACTTCCAATGTTTCTTCCAGGGAACGACCCGGAAGCTGTGTAAGTATTCCCTCGTGGAAGGAGCGTACTAATTTGGCCACTGCATCACTGGCCATTTGCAGCCCTTCCCGGATCTGGTTGGAAGCTTCCTCCGGTATGTCCTGGTCGTCGATACCCGTGGAAAAACCCAGTTGGGAAATGGCACCAAGTGAAACCTTGGTGACGTTATCAAGGAATTTCCGCCCTTCATCCGGGCCGTATTCCCTTACAACGGTGTCAAGTATTTTTCCCTTGAATGCGCTTATGGATCTTCCATCAACGGTACCCTGTAATATTTTTCCGTTTCGTATCCTGACAATTGTGTCTTCCTCCGGCAGATCAGTGTCAAAAATGGAGGCTTTGTAATCAAGATTAAGATCTTCCGGTAGTATCAGCGAGAATATGGATATACCCTTCCAGTATCGTATTCCATTCTCATCCACACGATCTGGTTCTGGCATGCCTTTTAACCAGTTGATCTTCTCAAGAATGTCGAGAACTTGTTCGTAATTGAATTCCCTATGATATGTGGCCAGAAACGCACCGGAAATGTGATCATGGATCGCCCCTATGACGGGCCCCCCGAACCTCGGTGAAAGTATATGTTCCTGGGGTGCCATCAATATCATCGCCTCGGCCCTGGCCTCGTCACTCTGTAACAAGTGAAGGTTCATCTCATCTCCGTCAAAATCCGCATTGTACGGGGGACAGACACATAGATTCAACCGGAAGGTCTTGTGCTTCATCACCTTTACAGTGTGGGCCATCATGGACATCCTGTGAAGCGAAGGCTGCCTGTTAAAGAGTACAATATCCCCGTCGATCACCTGTCTTTCGACTACACATCCTTCTTCGAGAACCTCGTCCGCAAGGTGCTCTGCATTTTTCTCCGTCAACTTGATACGGCGTCCGTCATTCCGCATTATATAATTCACACCTGGATAAGTATCCGGTCCGTTTCGCACAAGCTCCCTCAACACCTCTATGTTGTACCGGTTCACCCTGGCGGGGATGGTCAGTTCCTGGGCGATCTGATAAGGAATGCCGACTTCGTTTATGGATATAAAGGGATCGGGAGAAATAACCGTTCGGGCCGAGAAGTTCACTCTTTTACCGGAAAGATTGGACCTGAACCGTCCCTCCTTTCCCTTTAGACGCTGTGTAAGGGTTTTGAGGGGTCTGCCGCTTCTATGCCTAGCCGGAGGTATTCCGGAGGTCTGATTGTTGAAATAGGTCGTTACATGGTACTGGAGAAGTTCCCAAAGGTCTTCCACTATGAGTTGCGGTGCGCCTGCATCCCTGTTCTCCAGAAGACGCTGGTTGATTCTCAGTATATCCACCATCTTGTGCGTTAGATCATCCTCTGAACGATCGCCGGATTCAAGCGTGATGGAAGGTCTTGCAGTGACCGGTGGAACCGGTAAGACTGCGAGGATCATGTATTCGGGTCTTGCGATTTCCGGATTGACACTGAGAACCGGAAGGTCGCCTTCCGGTATCTTTTCCAATCTCCCCCTTACCTCGCGGGGGGTGAGCTTGTGTCGTTCTTCCCTGAGGGTGGTTGGTTTGTCCAATACTATTTTCTTCTGCTCCGCACCGCAATGCGGACAGGATTTTGCTTTGGAAGCCTCTCTAACCACTTCTTTGAATACCGTATCGGTCTCATTGAATAACCCGTTGTCGAGACATTTCTGCAGGCTAACCTTCGCGTCCTCTATCTCTCTGGGATTGAGAAGACATCGGCCGCAGGACCGACAGCTAGCACGAAGCAGGTTCTTTATGAGTTTGACATATCCGACATGTATAACTGGCATGGCGAGGTTGATATGACCGAAATGACCGGGACATTCGTCTACCTTTCGACCGCAGGTCTTGCACCTGAGGCCCGGTTCTATAACTCCCAGATGAGTATCCATAAGACCCATATCAATTGGGAAACCATCCTCATCATAGGTATCTGCGGTTATCACCTTCAGTGCCGACATCTTTCTGATCTCTTCCGGTGAAAGCAGACCGAACTCTATCTGTTTAATCCTCTTGGGCTTCATCTCAGGTCCTCCAGCTGTAATCGTAGGATTATTCCCATTGATTTCAATTCATCCAGTAGTAGCTTGAACGCATACGAGGTCTCTACCTTGTGTATGTTAGTGGTATCACCGCATATGGGACAACGCAAAAATCCGCTTCGGTCCAGCATTGCAATATGACCGCATTTCAGGTTACCACAAACAAATTGGGAGGTCCCATCCGATTCGTCAAGCAACCTGTCCTTGATCACCATTGACGCTCCGTGGCCGATAAGGGTATCCCTTTCCATCTCTCCAAACCTCAGACCCCCTTGTCTGGCCCTACCCTCAGTGGGCTGCCGTGTAAGTATCTGCACCGGTCCCCGGGAACGAACGTGCATTTTTCCCGAGACCATGTGATGCAGTTTCTGGTAGTAGATCACGCCCATGAAAATGTCTGCCTCTAACTTACGCCCGGTCAAACCGTCATACAGCACTTCCTTGCCGGAATGCTTGTAACCTGCTTGCGTTAGAAGCGATCTCATCCTCTTCTCGGGCTCGCCGCTAAATATCGTACCGTCGATCAATCGACCCATCTCGGCACCCATTTTTCCCGATATCATTTCCAGAACATGGCCAACAGTCATTCGAGAAGGAATGGCGTGTGGGTTGATTATAAGGTCGGGTTGTATGCCGTATTCATTGAAAGGCATGTTCTCCTGAGGGACGACGAGACCAATTACGCCTTTCTGACCGTGTCTGGATGCAAATTTATCGCCAAGTTCAGGTATTCTAAGATCTCTAACCTTCACCTTCACCAATCTTGATCCGTTCTCGTTCTCGGTAATGGTTACAGTATCCACATACCCGGATTCTCCATGCCGACAGGTGATGGAAGTATCCCTTCTTACCTGGGGTGTGAGAAAATCATGTTGTTCCTCCAGGAATCTGGGTGGAGATGTCTTTCCAACCAGGACTACACCCCCGCTGACGTATTCCTCGGGTGTAACCAGGCCGTCCTCGTCGAGATGATTGTATGATTTATCCTCTCTTGCTCCCCTTACGTTGGGCTCGGGAATCTCGAACTTGTCTTCCTGTCCACCAGGATATCGTCGCTCCTCCGCCCTGTATGCACGGATAAAGGTGGAACGACCAAGACCGCGCTCAACAGCGTTCTTGTTGATGATAAGGGCATCTTCCATGTTGTATCCATGAAAAGAAATAACACCCACAACGAAATTCTGACCTGCTGGCCGTTCATTGAAATTAATGTATTTCATAGTCTCCGTTTGCACCATTGGCTTCTGGGGATAATGGAACAGATGGCCCCTTGTATCCGGCCGTAGACGATAATTGGTAGTTCCGAGTCCGAGGGCCTGCTTTGCCATGGCGGATCCCATTGTATTCCGGGGAGACGAATTGTGCATGCTGAAGGGGACCACCCCTCCCGCCACACCAACAATTGCGATGGGGTCGATCTCCATGTGAGTATGATCCACCGTGAGTTCGTCCTCGTTCAGTGCGACGTAAATATCCTCTTCCTCTTCGGCATCAATTAGGTCTATGACACCCCGCTGCAGGAGTGACCTGAAGTCGATCCTCCCCTCGTTTAGATCCTTGATGTTTTCATCGGTTAGTAGTAGTTTCCCATCCTCCACCACCAGCAGAGGTCTTCTGATCCTCCCCTCGTCGCAATTGACAAATATTTCATTGGTATGTCTATCGAATCTGGCATTGACCTCTTGAGACTTCTCCGGGGGGATGGCTAGGGTGGCGTTCCTTCTTTTTCTTTTTATCTCCTCCACCAGTTTCTCCGGGTCTTTGTGTATACCTATCAGGTCGCCATTTACAAATATTTTCGTATCGTGGACCACCTTCTTTCCTATGGGGTTCACATCAAGATAGTACATTGATTCCACTAACTTTTCCGCATCATATCCTTCCGAAATGTCAACCATCAGAGCGAGGTTCTTCACCAGACCGCAGTTTTGGCCTTCCGGGGTTTCATTGGGGCATAGCCTTCCCCACTGTGTGGGGTGCAGGTCACGGGCTTCGAAGTGAGGCTGACTCCTGGTCAAGGGAGATGTAACTCTTCTCAGATGGCTCAAAGTGGACATGTTAGAGGTTCGGTCCAGCAATTGTGAGACACCGGCTCTTCCTCCCACCCAGTTACCTGTGGCCAGGGCGTGAAGGAGGCGGCTCGTCAAAACATCGGGGCGGATCGCTGAGCTGATCTTCAGTTTCTTCTTTCTGACGTAACTGCGTTCCAGTTGGTACTTAAGGTCCTTGCAGAGGTTGGTAAAGGCTACACGAAATAGCTCCTCTATGAGATCCCCCGCCAGTTTGAGCCTCTTGTTGGCATAATGATCCTTATCATCCGGTTTCCTGATCTCCAGATGCAGTTCCAACACATTTCTTGCGATCCTGCATAGATATAATGCCTTTTTTGACCGACTCTCGCGGGTTATACCCAAGTGAGGGAGAAGTGAATGATCGAGGATCGACTCCACCTTTCTCTGGCGATATTCCTTCGCTTGACCGGTTGCAAATTTTTTCTCAAGGTAAGCAATGGCGTCAGTTGTTGCGAACACCTCGTGCTGCTGTGCGCAGTCTTCGAGATTGGCGTAAATAATATTTGACATACGATCATCCGATATGGTAGCGTCAGCAATCTCCTGGTCGCTCTCCATGTCGAGGGCCTTGAGAAGCACGGGGAAAGGAATGTTCCCGGATGCGGCTGGTACCTTCACGAAGAGCATCCAATCCTTGGTTCTGCCTATATATGTAAGAGCCCTGTATCCCTGGTGCTGGGAATAGACCTTACCCACTTCGAGTTTAGTCCCGTATCTCTCGGAATGTTCCACCAGGATCCTGTTGGGTGCCAGATCCTCCAGTGAAATGAGAACCCTTTCAACCCCATTTATCACGTAATAACCACCGGGGTCCAGTGGATCCTCCTTGTGCAGAATCAATTCGTTTTCGTATTCTTCCTTGGTGAGCTCTCTCTCATTCCCGATCTGATCGCGGTGGATATTGCACAATTTGCATTTAATCATGAGCGGAAGATCGCCAATACGAACGTTCTTCTCGGGCTCCATGAATGTTTGTACACCGTTTGAATCTGTCTGGACAACCGTATAATCCAGGTAGATCGGAGCCTTGTATGTGGCATTCCTTTGTCTGGATTCCATGGGTGTGAGCTTGTGCTGGGCTCCGTTCGCCTCAGTGATGAAGGGTACGCCTATACGGATCTGACCGAGCCGGATGTCGATATTCTCCTCCTCGATGGAACCAATATCAAGCCTTATAAGTCCTTTTTCTTTTCCAACATCCCCTATGGCGATGGAATTCACAAGCCTCTGCATCCTCGAATTTGGATTATCATGGGTTGGAAGAAAATCATTAAATGATGCAAGGTGGTGGTTTACGACACTACGATTTCTGAAAAAAGCTTTTACTAATTCTCTCATTTAAATCCCGCCATTTATACAAAATAATATTAAATTATTTAGCGACTACGAAGCGATAGTAAATCGCGCTTCCTGTGGTCCGACTGTTCCGGATTATCTTTACCACAGCACCCTCTTTTGCCTCGATAAGCTTGATTACAGGGTCCGTAATATGTATCTTTGGAAGCGATTCCTTGTTAATGGAATATTTTTCCAGTACTTCTCGGGTCTCTTCCTCGTCCAGAATGATATGTTCTGGAACAAGCATGTGTTTCGTAACGTCGATCTTGACCATAAGCCGCGCTCTCCATGGGAATGTTATTTAATCAAACCATTTCTAAAGAATGGGTAAATTGAATTTTGGTCTTGCTGTGCCAGCGGGTCACGACCCATATTCCTGTTTGTACGGTTCTTTGATAAAACCATCGGGAATTGATTAATTGGACCTGTATTCCGATCAAATGAATTTGTCCTTAAAATATTTATAACATTGTCCGAAACGGAACTGGATATTTGGATGGGGGTAGTAGAATAGTAAATTCCTTCGCCTTCCGCCCCTCGAAAGAGACTGGTGGTTTTATCCGCAGAAAACCGCGGATTTTCGAGGATGATACCCACATTTTCAAATGTGGGTTGCTCATAAAGTATATTCGTTTCGACCCCTCCTATTGAATTATATCATTAGAGAAATGGCGGGTCCGAGGGGATTCGAACCCCCGGCCATCTGGTTAAAAGCCAGATGCTCTTTCTAGAAACGTTCCCAGCCCCTAATTTCGGCGAAACTACGATTGCTACGGCCAATTCAAGTGAAAGGACCGGAAGCACATTCATATTACGTAGGTATTGAAAGTTATTTTAATATTATTTTAATGCCGAATTGCAATGAACGTCTTACCTAGCTGAGCTACGGACCCTTTCTCGTAGATCAAAGTTTTAATCGTTTATTCATTATTATATCCAGTTATCCTGTGGAACACCCTTGGCACAGTGGTGCCTCGTGACGCTAATCACCATATATTAACATTTTGGTCTACAGGATATATTTAATTAAAATGGCGGACATTTTCCTTCTATCTTACCCTGGGAAGGTCTCCTTTGATATGGGGGAAATCTATTGTATATAATGATATTGGTAATAAAGAGGTTGAAATCGGGAAAAGACCAGTAGTTTGTCATCTTTCCTTGAACTTTTTATGTATCCCGATAAAAACCAATATCAGGCTTGTGACATACATGAGGACCATTATAATGACATAAACTAGAAACAATTGAGGAACGAAACATATTTTCCACATGGTTGAAGTGTCAGGTGAATTTTTGAGAGAACTCAGGATAAATGTGGCTCCGATTGTGAAAATGCATAAAATAAAACCATTCAGAATAAAGGATGAGAAAAATCCACCGGATTTTGATTTCTTTTTGATTTTCGTTGAAATTGATTTTTTCAAAGTGAATCCGTCAACGGGTTCCTTTTCTTTTTTATGTTTTTCCCCCCCCCTCGAATCCCCTACAACAATTTGTACTTCGGAGGCTGTATCTTTCTTGGGGTGTTCTATTGGTCTAGTTTCTGAAAGAATTTCTTTCTCGGAAATTTCGCCGGTATCCTCCTTTGGTGGAGCTGTTTTTTCGACCCGTGTTCGTTCTTTCTGTTTGAATGAGATCTTTTTTTTTCGTTCGGTTTCCACCTCAGCCCGCGGGGGCTCTTTCCGTTTAAAAGCGACCTTTTCCTTTCTTTCGGCGGGATATTCTTTAACTTGTGATTCTTTTTTTTTAAAAGCAATCCTTTCTTCCACAACTGTCGTCTCTTCGACCTGGATATTATCCTTCTTTTTAAAGGCGACCTTTTCTTCCACAACTGTCGTCTTTTCGACTTGGATATTATCCTTCTTTTTAAAAGCGACCTTTTGACTTCCTTGCTGTGGAGATGCATCCCTTTTAGTACTTTCTCCAGAATCCTTCACCTTGAATTTCTTTGATCGTGCTCTCCCGTCTTGGTGGGCATCGGTATCCTTTTTTGGTGTAAAACTAATTTTTTTCTTATCGGATTCTTCTTTCCGTAATTTCGATTCAGCCTTCTTTTTCATTTGAGATATTTTCGAGAAAAATCCTTTCTTCTTAGCAGTTATTTCACTAGTCTCATCGGAGATATCGGATCCCTTAACGTTAAATTGAAAGGTTTTTGTTCCGTTTTCTTCACCATTTTCTTCTTCATCGAGACGCATTGCGGCCAATTTATCCCTGTATGTAGCATCTTTAGCCTTGAATATCGGTTTGGTAGGTGCTTTCACCTTACCGGTTTTCTTATCCTCTGAAGAAATAGGCTCTGCCTCCGGCGCCTTGATCCTGAATTTTGCTTTGATTTCAGAGGACATATCGATCTCTCTCTTATCCGTATCCGATTTCAGCCGTACTAACATATATTACATATAATTATCTTGCCATTTGAAATAATGTTTATGGAATTGCATTATTTTATGCCTAAATAAAACGACAGAAGGAGATTTATAGGTATATAAGGGTTGTCTTGGTATCCAAGACGTACAATTATGCTAAGTATTCATCTCTTTTAGCGTTTATAGGAATTGTGGGATTTATGAAACTGGTATTATTGAGACACGGTGAAAGCACCTGGAACCGAGAAAACAAGTTCACTGGCTGGACCGATGTGGATCTTTCCGAAAAAGGAATCGAGGAAGCCTTGAAAGCTGGTCCACTGATGGTAAGAGAAGGCCTTTCTTTCGATGTGGCTTTCACTTCATTCCTGAAAAGAGCAATTAGGACTCTCTGGATGGTTTTGGACAAAATGAACCTGATGTGGCTTCCTGTCCACAGGTCCTGGAGATTGAACGAGCGTCATTACGGTGCTTTACAGGGATTGAACAAATCAGAAACCGCGGAGAAATTCGGCGATGAACAGGTACTCATATGGCGAAGAAGTTACGATATCCAACCACCGCCCTTGAAAAAGACTGATGAACGTTATCCCGGGAATGATATCTGCTATAAGGAAGTTCATGAAAGAGACCTTCCTCTCGCGGAATGCCTGAAAGACACGGTTGATCGCTTTCTCCCTTACTGGCACAGTGATATTGCACCAATGGTAAGGAACGGTAAAAAGGTATTGATCGCAGCCCACGGCAACAGCCTTCGGGCACTGGTAAAATATCTAGATCATATACCAGATCAGGAGATATTGAAATTGAATATTCCCACGGGAATACCCTTGGTATATGAATTGGATGACGACCTCAATCCCATGAAACACTATTACCTGGGTGACCCCGATGAACTTCAAAAGGCCATGGATAGTGTGGCTGCTCAGGGGAAGGCAAAAAGATCCGGATGAGCAACACATATTTTCAATTTTTTTTCAAGACCGATCAATTCATATCAGGTTTTTAACTCAAGTAATATCTGTCTCGCCTTTTCCTCGTTAATCTCACTGGATTCGATCATGATTCTGGACACCGCTCCGATAGAATCCCCCGAGGCTCCTGCCGACGCAGCAACATTTCGCGCATGGAGTCTCATGTGACCTCGCTGGATACCCTCGTCTGCCAGGGCGCGCATGGCAGCAAAGTTCTGTGCCAATCCTACCGCCGCAATGATTTTCGCCAATCCAGCTGCGGTTGTGACACCCAGTATCTTGATACAGGCCCGGGCCTGGGGATGGGATCGTGTCGCCCCTCCCACAAGGCCCACTGCCAGAGGAAGCTCGATCTCCCCAATGAGATCACCATCTTCATTCTTTCGATACGACGTGATGGGTTTATATCTTCCAGAAACCGCGGCATATGAATGTGCACCAGCTTCTATGGCTCTAGTATCATTTCCCGTTGCCCTGACAACAGCACTTATCCCGTTCATAACCCCCTTGTTGTGGGTTGCCGCTCTGTAAGGGTCAGCTTCAGCAAAATGGTAAGCCAGTATAATATTTTCGATGAGCTCCGGGCCTAGTATCTCCTTTTTAAAAACTGCCCTTGCCCTAAAGAGTCGCCGATCCGCCAAATTGGATATTATCCGCAATAGGACCACTCCGCCGCTGATCTCCTCCACCAGTGAAGCCACCCCTTCGGCCATGGTATTCACAGCGTTAGCTCCCATTGCATCCAGGCAATTTACCAGAAGATGCAGTACGACCATGGGACCGGAAAGTGTCTCCAATCTTCTAATTTCTATATCTTTCACACCGCCACCCAGTCTAATGAGGACAGGGTCTCGCTCATTGGCTGCATTGATTATCTCGGCCTTTCTGGTTTTTAACTCTAATAGGGCTTTTTCGGGGTTAGCCAATCCCACAACCTGTAACTGTCCTATCATCAAAAGCGAATCGTGTTCGGTAATAAAACCGCCTCCATGGCGAGCGATCCTTGCCGCGTTGGAGGCCGCGGCCACAACCGAGGGTTCTTCCACGGCCATAGGTATTAGGAAATCCTCGTCGTCGATCCTGAAGTAGGTGGCGATACCCATAGGAAGAACAAAACTGCCGATCACATTCTCGATCATGGAATCCGCGTTTTCCAACGGAAGACCTCCGGTATCCGCGAGACTCCCTCTTTCTTCCTTGCTCAAAGAGCACATCTCGGCGACGAGATCAAGTCTTTCCCCTGGTTTTTTAAGGTAAAATCCGGAAATCTTCGAATTAATTTTCATGCTGATTCCTCCCTCGATCTAGGCCGGGTAGACAAACGTCAGGTATATCCTCTCCATGGGTGAAGTGGCTGTTGTTATGTTCAGGGACCGGCTCTCGACATAGAAATCTTGGCCTAGCTCGAATGTGAGAGATAGGTTGCCTTCATCCAGCCGGTCCAAAAATGTATCATTGAGAACGTCCAAAGACATGACCGTTAAAGGATTCCACAGATGGACCTTTCTCGTCAGGGAAGATATAAACTGTCCCTCTCCCTTTTGGTCCAAAATGACATGGTTAGGTGTGATCATGATCTCGTAGGGATCCCCGCCTATCTCGGGTTCGAGATATATTCCATCAAGTTCCTTGTTGATATTGAAAGTAAACAGGTCCTTGCCATCTCCGCTCAATGAACTAAGGTGGTCGATCTGATTCGCTATGAAATCGGCAGTCTGCTGGCGCTGGATGTCTTCGAAATTCTCTCGCTGCCAGGCAAAAAAACCCATCAGGCTCCCGGCGATTACCACCGCAGCAAATATCATACCGACCTTTGCGGATATCCAGTCAAGCATAATTACACCATTGGAGAACTTTCTTTGACAACTGACCCGAATAGGAAAAGAATTAATAAATTTCTATTTCACTTTTTCCTCTTTTTCCTTACTGTATTTACGATAATCTTTAATATAGATCGTACTGATGATGAATATCAATACGGCCGAAGCGATAATACCAGACACAAGAATGATATTTTCTGGATTTCTTTCCTTGACGTTGCTTTTCAAATCAGTATCGGATAACCCGATCACCTCAATTGAATGGGTGACTCCATCGACAGTGTCTCCTCCGAGAAGGTAGATATTTTCACCATGCGTCACAGAAGCTCTGGTCGCTCTTGGTTGACTGAGGTAAAAACCTGTTTTTTTCACCGTTTGTTCGTTCAGGTCCACCACAAGGAATTGGTCGCTGAGCCCGGTTCCCGTGATGCCACCAAGAAGGTAGATCAGATTCCCGTACTGTGCTGCACCCATTCTATAAACAGCCTCCGGCAGTTGGATTTCAAGAACTTCCACAGGTCCCTCTGGGATATATTTTATGACAGTGTCAAGGGATTTGCCATTGTCTGTCTTTCCACCGAAGATATACGCCGCACCATCATACCAGACTGCAGAACTTCCCGAGAGATTGACCGGAAGGACTTTTTCGTATATGTCGAGTTTGAGGCCTACCGGATCAAAACGTATCACATTACGCCTCACGTCCTGTGAAGCACACACACAGTTTCCGAAAAGATAAAAGTAAGTGCCATCGGATACCATGGCATTGCCTTCCATTCCGTAGGGGAAAAAATCAGGTTTTATCTCGATGGTGTCGGGTGGAGTGAAAATCGTTAAATTGGCATTCTTTTCCTCGTAACAGATCGTCCCCTCGCCGGGAATACCCTGGGAACCTCCAACTATGTATATACGTTCACCGTCGGAAAAGGTTATTGGGTTGGATAGCGGATAAGGGAGTGTAATATTCAGTTGCGTGATGGTATCGGATAGAGGATCCATCAACATTATCTTATCATGTACTTCAGTTATGTTACGACCCCCGATTATGTATATTTTTCCATCGACTATTGTCGCGGATGATAGGGCAAGTGGTTCCGGTAGAATGACGTTCCTTCCCCCTTCGACATGTTCCACATTCAGGACAAGGAATAGACTGGCATCTATCAATATGAATAGTGAAATAACCAAAAACGTGTGGCTCAGGTAATTCAAAGCCATGATTTGTAAAAGACCGACCCTGATATTTAAATGTAGGGGGAATTTAGTAGCCAGAGGAAATGAAGGTACCATCGGGATAAAATATATTGGCGCAAACCATACATGCTCTAGACCGGAAACCCCGAAGACAAATAGGGGTTGCCAAAGCTCTGTGTACAATTCAATACCGTTCGATCCGCAGGAATCCCCTCTGGAACTCGTGACCGTGTACGTTCACTGTTTCCTCGGATTCAGCGGAATCGGTCCCTTCGGGCTCACGTTTCACTACGCAGACCCTTACGGCTCTGCTGAGCCCTCGATTTCCTACAGAAATCTACGGGCTGCGACACCGCGAACATTGTCAAATGCTCAATCCTCGATTTTTATCGAGGTTTGCCCATATGACAATATACTATCGTATCCATCGGATAAGCCCCACCGTTTGGTGGGGGCGGAGAAGAGGAAGCAGATTCTGCATTGTCTCGATGGAAACTTGTTTCCGAGAGATGCCCGTTACACTCCGGGGCATCAAGATGCCCCTGCATCCTCGGGACGTTACCCTGCGGATGCAGCGGAGCGGTACGGTCCGCGGGAACCGAGGATGCCCATTTCATTCCGCAACACCTATGGCGTTGCTGCATCCGACATATAATCGCAGATTATATTAGGATTCGGAGAAACTCTGTTTCTCCATCATCCTCGGTAACAAGTTCCCTACGGATGATACCCACAGATTCATCCGTAGAAAACCCGTCTCGGGTTTTTGAGGATGTCCGCTCCGCTCTGCAAACCCCAATGGGCTTTGCTACACCTTCAGAAAACGATGTTTTCCTACAGGTGCAGCAACGCCTGAAAGGTGTTGCGTAGCAGAGCGAGCATCGGAACGTAAGTGGGCATCTGTGGGTGATTCATTATATCCTCTCGTGTCGACCTTAGAAGAGGAATCCATAGACGAACGATACTGCAATTGCTCCCAATAGGCAGGATAATATGTAATAAATGACCACCCTTCCCCGCAGTATAGTTACAACAGCTCCGATAGCAGGTATGGATGTACCCGCCCCGGCTATAAAAAAAGCCATCACCACAGACTCCGCTACGCCTTTGTTCAACATTGCAATTAGCAGTGGAATGCTGGATGTGCACGTGACATATAACGGTAGTCCAATCAATGCCGCGAAGACCACAGAGAGTGGTCCTTGTCCCAAAAACGTGGAAACGATATCGCCAGTAACAATTGCTTGAAGGAAACCGGCCAGAAAAATGAAAGGTATGAATACTTTGAATATACCGATAGTCTGTCTTTTGGTATATTCAACAAAGGCATTGCGAAAACCTTTTGGACCTTCTTTCTCCTTGGTTTTCTGGAATCTTACATCCTTTTTACTGAATATCAATGCTGCAAATAGTCCCGAGACGATTCCAATGATTATTGCTGCGAGATATGCAAATATTCCAAACCTTGGAGATATGGAGCCGGAAATCAGTATAAAACTTGTAACGCTTATCATGGGTGAAGAAACACTGAATGCAATTACCACTCCGATGGAAATCCCAGAAGCAAGAAGGATAAGCAGAATAGGGATCAGCTTGCAAGAACACATTGGTATCGTTGCTCCGATCACAGCGGCGCCGAAAACCGATACAGGCGTTCCTCCCGGTATCTTCTTCAATATGGAGCCAATCTGTTTCTCTGTTACCAAGGCGCGGATCAAGGACGATGCTATGATGCCTAATAGAAGCCATGGTACCGTGTTTAGGAAGATGCTAAAGGAATTGGCCAATGCCTGGATTAATAGGTTCACCACGGTCTTTCCCATCCATACTTCTTGTAAATCTCATCCCCCTCCTTGGAAAGGAGGAATTCAATGAATTCATTGCAAAGTTCCTCATCTTGTGTAAACGTCGTAAGGGCAATTCCTGTGCTTCTGACAATAGTCAATTCATTCGAAAGCACTACTGATTCGCAAGCATTTGAAGCGGTCTTCTCAAAGGCCGTCCAACCGAATACGGCATCGACGTCGCTGCGTCTCAGGGCACCGATGAGGCTCCCACATCCCATAAGATAGTGTTTGATCTTTGTTTTCATCGTGTCCAGAGGAATGTCGCTCCTGTTCACAATCTCCTCCCAGATCCCCAATGTACATCCTTCCGTTGAGATCCCAATTCTCATTCCGGGAGCCAGTAAAGATTCCAAGGAGTTAATTTTTTTAGGATTTCCCTTTTGAACCGTGAGGCACGACATTCTCATTCCAAGACTCCGGCGTGAATCAATACGGGTGAGGTTCTTATAGCAGGTTATATCGATGAGATATTCGGCGCCTGCGCATACTAGGTCCACATCCTTGCTCTCGGCCATTTTCTCTACAAGGACCTCAAACCTGCCGCCAACAACTTTAACCCTGCTTTTTGTAAAAACGCTTGCTGCTTCGTTCAGTGGAATTGCAGGGACCAATGCCGAGATCACTTTAAGATCATAAGACTGGCCATCACTCAGGTGTATCCCACCCCAATTCTAAATATATCTTGACACTTTCAGGTGTAAGAATAAATTCAATGAACTTTCTTGCAAGATCCTTATCTTGACAATACTCCAGCATAGCCACCGATGTTGCTCTAAATATCTGCAGGTTTTCGGGTAATTCGACTACATCCAGCTTCTTGGGTTCGAGATACTTAAAGGCACTCCATCCAAACCCCACATCAATTACACCATCGGCGACAGCATTAATAATTGCAAAACAGCCGGGAACAAAGAGCGTGATGTTGCTCCTTACCGGATCGATCAACCGGGCTCTTCCGCATATATCCTCCCATGCTCCTTGAAGACAATCAATAATGGACACACCAACTTTAATCCCAGAGATTGTCAATGAATCGAGTCCGGTTATGGATTTGGGATTACCTTTTTTTACGATCAGAGCGGACCTACGATAAGCAATACTCTTACGCGTCCCCTTAAGAACAAGACCATTCAATTCGGCATCGTCCAACAAGAAATCAGCACCTGAAATAACAAGATCATGATGGCCAGAACTCCTAATCTCATCTAACATATCGGTATGTGCCTTTTCATTGTCCTTTACGTTCTTGTAAGCATGAGGTTTATTGCAATGACCAGAGCATACATCCACATTTGCTGATATACCACTTATCTGACTGAATAATGAAGCCACCTTAAACGTGGGTAGTGAACATCCTTTGGCGCAGAAAATATTGATGGAATGATCCATATTTAAACGAAACGTTCAACTTAGTTAAAAAATTTATTATCAATCTTGCCATTGTTCAGTCCTGCTTCTGGAATCTCTTTTTCCGTATGGAAAAGATCATCAGCAGGATGAAACAGAGCAGAACTACAAGACCCAGAATCGCATAAGTAATGGTGCGTGTATCATCCTTTTTCGGATGGTTTTCGCTCTTTTTTTGAGAAGTTAGGGGATAGGACTCGATCAGAGAACAGGACTCTCCCGATTGTGAAATCAAAGGGATAAAAAAAATCATTGTAATCAGAAGAACGGATATGACCCATAATAACCGTTTTCCCGACATATTGAATATCAAGTTTGTTCTGATATAAATAATTTCTTCATACATAGTCGAGACTTTTTATTACTGAAGTTTAATTTTGTTGTGTTATCCTAAGATACTTTCACCCCCCTACACCATAACCCTCGCTATGCGAAAATTGAGCAACAAGAAGATCTCTCGTATGATTAAGCTCAAACAAAGACAGAAAAACGGCGAATTCTTTTTAACAAACAAACGAATAAGTGGAACGTTTGGAATCACTATTCGCCGTGTTCAACAGATCTGGAACACCTTTGTCACAACGGGAGAAGTGCCAAAATTGCATAAGCCAGGACCATCCTGCCAGCCCCTATCTGAAGATGAAAGACGACTGGTAATGAAAGCATATCGATTGTGTAAATCAGGAGCTAAAGTACTGGAAGAAATAATCTTCGTGATGGAGGGGGTGAAAATATCTCATAACCGGATGCATCGATTTTTATTAGGAAAGGGACTGGCGAAGAAGGAACCAAACAAAAGGAAACAACGTAAGTGGGTAAGATATGAGAGAGAACATTCGATGAGTCTTTGGCATACGGATTACAAGTTACTCGATAATGGAGATTGGATCATAGCCTACCAGGATGACGCTTCGAGGAGGATCATGGCATATGGGACATTTCCCAATGCAACGGCAGACCACGCGATAGAAGTACTCACTCAGGCGATTAAGAATTATGGGAATCCTGATGCGATATTGACCGATAGGGGATCTCAATTCTATGCAAGCAAGGGTGAAACTAAAAAGAAGGGAGAATCCAAATTTGAGGAATTCCTGAGATGTATGAACATCAAGCATATCGTTGCTAGAGTAAATCATCCGCAGACGAATGGTAAGATCAAAAGGTTCTTTGGTACAATCCAGAGAAAGCAAAAACATTTCCAATCATTGGATGAATTTATGTATTGATATAACTATATCAGGCCACATATGAGCCTGCGGTGGAAACGGTTGGAAACTCCGGATATTTCATTCTGGAGGAAGTATCCTCCAATGAGGGCATTCGACTTTTGTAAACATTGGTTTTGATGAGGTATCGTTATGAAAAAGAGTAAGTACCGTAGGTATAAGAGGGGGGTGAAAGTAATTCGGGATAACACAATCAACAAGTTCATAATATTCAATGGGCTAATCTCAGAGAGACAAAACATTTAATAACCTAAATACCGTTTGAAGGGCCGATTCAATGCACACGTTGAAAAGAAAGTTGTCCTATCTCATACTCGGTCAGAAAGGCGGTAAGAATAGGATACAGATCATCGAACTATTGAAGGACCGGCCGTACAACCTGAACCAGCTGGCCGGATTATTAAATGTAAATTACCGAACGGTAAAACATCATATAGACGTATTATTGAAAAACGAATTGATCAGCTCTTCGAAGACAGGAGGATACGGAGAAGTATATTTTTTAACTCCGGAAATGGAAGGGAATATGGATATCTTTCAGGATGTGATCAAGAAATTGACCGATTTTACTTCATCAAAAAAGTTTTTCAAAAATATAATGGAACAGACAACCGATGCGGTGATGATAATCAACGAGGATGGGGATGTGTATTTCTGGAACAACGGGGCAAAAAAGATTTACGGTTATAACGAGGACGAGGTACTGGGCAAAACAATTCCCATCTTCCCTGATCTCGGAACCTATGAAAAATTGATAAACCGGATCGCTGACGGTGAACAAATTGTAGCAATGGTCGCTGAATTGAGGCATCGATCCAAAAAATCCATAGACGTCAGTTTAACCATTGATAGAATAAAGGATGAGAATGAGAACATTATAGGATATTCGATAATATCCCGGGATATCACAGAGCGGAGGCGGGCCGCTGAAAAATTAAAGATCAGCGAGGAACGCTATGCACTGGCCCAGCGGGCGGCCAATATAGGTAGTTGGGATTGGAATATTCTAACCGATAAACTTCACTGGTCCGATACTATCGAGCCCATGTTCGGGTTTGCCCCCGGAAAATTCGGGCGCAGCTACGAAGCGTTCCTGGATTGCGTTCATCCCGAAGATAGAGAATTCGTGACCGACAGGGTTAATGCATGTATCGAAAAAGGTGATGAATACGATATCGAGCACCGTATCATTTGGCCCAACGGTACCATACGGATAATGTCCGAGACTGGAGACGTATTCAGGGATGAACTGGGAAAGGCCGTCAGAATGGTGGGAATAGTGCAGGATATTACCGAACGAAAAAAAGTGGAAGAAGAACTCAGGAAAAAAGAGGTCGAAATGACTGCCATACTCAAGAATGTACCGATACCCATGATACTGGTGGACGGGGAACGACGGATACGGGAAGTCAATGACGAGGCCATAAAATTCACTGGACAACCAGAAGAAAAGATGATAGGCCAACTGAAAGGCAACGGGCTCGGTTGCCTCTATTCACTTGACGACCCAAGGGGCTGTGGGTTTGGACCTCACTGTGGAATATGTGATATACGCAGAACAGTACTTGATACTCTTGACACGGGAACGAACCATTACAGGGTGAAAACACAGATCACAAGGGAAAACGAGGAAGTAATTGACATTCTGCTATCAACAACACTACTGCATGTCACGGGAGAGCGAAAGGTCTTGGTTTGCATCGAGCCTTTGGATTCAGGTTCTGAAGTCGGAAAGTAAGAATTCACGAGGATAAAAAGAAAATCATTTATTTTCAATCAATCTCTCAATGTTATTCACTACACTTCTCAACTCACTTATATTATCCATAATATATTCTCTCGAAGCATCATAGATGTCCCCTACCTCGAAGGGACATTTCGTTTTCCTGATAAACAGAGAATCCACCACGCCGCCCTTGTGGATTATGAGATGCCTAAGTTCGATGAAACTTTTAAGGTTCTTTTTCTGTTTTTCACTGCAAAAAATCGTAAAGCGGTCGCTCCGCTCATCAAGAACCTTCTTGAATGCCTGATCCACCTTGCTCATTTTAAAAAAGGAAAAACGGTGTATAGAAAGAATTTCACCAATGGTGTATTTGTTGATATTGAGGGTCTTTACCTCCTCGAAATCAATTATTTTGTTGTATTTTCTATTAACTTTTTTGCTTATCTTTCGTTCGTATAGCATCAATTCGATGAGTCGATTCTTCATGTAGGCCTCGAATGACGTCACAGCTGAGACCACCGCATCATGATATAACGGGTGTTCAAAGGAGACTTCCGGAGTTATAAATGCCTCGCTCAGAGCTGAAATGGAATTGTAAAAAGAGATTATAGTTATTTTCTCTTCATCAAAGGATTTCGTGTTGATATATTCCTGAATGGAATCCTTATCTTCGATCATGATGTCAATCAAATTCTGAACCTCTAGAAGAGCCTGGGCTCTTGAGATGTTTCTAAGAAATATCTCATAGATTTCGGCACGGTGTTCCAAACAAATTTCACCTTCCCATTATCTTTCACAGCTCGGAACGCTCACATATTATTTTAGATTTCTTGATATTCTTAAGTTGCTAGTATGATATTTAAAAACACTACAAAACCTATTAGACATATGTGATTGATTAACTCAACATATAATCACCCAGAGGAACTCTCATGAAAAAGTATGACGTTATCGCCATCGGTACCGGCTCAGCTATGAACATTGTAAGCGCCATGATGCAGAGAAATCCATCATTAAAGGTTGCAGTAATCGACAAGGACGAACCGGGCGGGATCTGCCTTACAAGGGGATGCATACCCTCGAAGTTGTTACTTTATCCAGCTGAATTGGTCAGAACGGTCCAGGACACTGCAAAGTTCGGGATCGAAGTCGATATACAAAATATAGATTTCGCGAGAGTAATGAATAGGATGAGAGACTACATCGACAAGGACATAGACATGATTCGAGCTGGCCTCTCCCGTGGAGGTAACCTCGATTATTATAATTCAACCGCGGAATTCACAGCTCCCTACACACTCCAGGTAGAGGGCAAGACCATAAAAGGGGATATGATCCTACTTTGTACGGGATCAAAAATTTTCATACCCCCCATAGAGGGTCTCGATAAGGTGCAATATCATACCAGCGACACGGTATTACATATGACGGAACTTCCCAAAAGCATTGCAATAGTGGGAGGCGGCTACATTGCCGCGGAATACGGTCATTTCTTTTCCGCAATGGGCTCACGAGTGGTAATAATTGGGAGAAATCCGCAGTTCCTACCGCAGGAGGAGCCCGAGATATCGGCTCTCGCAAAGCAGAAGCTGGGCAAATACATGAAAACAATCACCGACCACGAGGTAAAACGTGTGAAAAAAACGGAGGATGGACGTATAAAAGTAATCGCGGAACACGGGAAATCGGGTAAGATGGAAGCCATAACCGCCCATGAATTGTTGATCGCATCCAGCAGATCATCCAATTCCGACATTTTAAGTCCGGAAAGAGCGGGAATTGAGACGGACGGGCGTGGCTGGATAAAAGTAAATGAATATCTGGAGACATCACAGCCAAATATATGGGCATTCGGAGATGCCACCGGCAAATATTTATTTAAACATGCTGCAAACTATGAGTCGACAGTTGTATATTACAATGCAGTAAAAGGGGCGAAGGTAAAGGTTGATTACCATGCAGTACCCCACGCTGTATTCACCTATCCCGAGATCGCCGGAGTCGGAATGAGGGAGAATGAGGCCATTGAAAAATATGGCGAGGGGGATGTTTTGCTTGGATTCCAGCGGTTCGAGGACACGGCGAAGGGCAGCGCCATGGGTGTCACCGACTGCTTTGTAAAGGTTATCTGCAGAAGAGAGAAAATGGAAATCCTCGGCGCCCATATAATCGGGCCTCACGCATCCATCCTGATCCAGGAGATCATCAATCTCATGTACACGGAGGACCGGTCCGCGGAACCGGTTATGAACGGTATGCACATTCATCCGGCTTTGTCCGAAGTTATTGAGCGGGCGTTCGGAAATTTAAATCCACCCGGGCATTACCACCATGTTCTATCTCATCAACTGGGACATATACTGGGTGAAAAGGAGCATGAGCAAGGTGCCAAGCAAGGTCATCATTGAGCTGCAATGAAAATAATCTCATTATCTCCCTGGCTTCAAGGAATACCTCCATAGCATTTAGGGCATATCAATTTTCCCATGCTATCAAATCCGATTACTTGAACAGATCGGTATTATTTCGAATAAATTTCATCGTTTTTGATCCTGAAAAAAACGTATTTTTATTGTTTTCATACAAGTTCTTCAAGTCCTCATATCGATCGATATCGTACCATTCCGGAAGGATGTGAACACTCGCACCTTTTTCTTTTAGCTTATTCATGGTTTCTCGGAATTCGGTCCCACTACTCCACTCGATTCCCCTGAAAATAGTATGGGTGAATGTTTCCTTTCGAAAACCCACCAGATAATAACCGCCGTCTTCAGCCGGACCAATAACAGCGTCATTTAACCTAAGAAACTCGAACGAATTTTTTATAATATTGGGAGGTAAATCAGGGGAATCACTGGCCATGAGGATTACTCTTTCATAACCTTCGGAAAACGCATTATTAAAACTATTTATAATCCGATTACCCAGATCAATTCCCTCCTGTACGTGATACCGGTAGTCTTTCCCGATCCAGTTAACCATTGTTTCCTCACATGAGTCAATGGTGTAATAAATGACAAATGGAATGTTCGTCCCTTCCAGTGATGCAATAATGTCAAGAACGAACCGCATGTACAACTCCCGGGCCATTTTCTCGCCGATTGTTTTGGACAAACGGGTTTTTACGGTCCCCACAAGCGGACATTTGATGAAAATTATTACCAAATTTTCTTTTCCGTTCATTGATACCACAGCCTCTCTATATCGAAATCATCATCCAACAACTGTCGGAACCCCCCCCGGATCTTTTTTCCTGATTTCATCAAATGTAAAAACGGAGGCGGGGACGGCCTGCCGCCCATGAAAGAAGCTCCAACCAATCGGTTGTTCTTTATCACGAGTTCCCGATAGCCGTCATCTGTTTTTCTGGTAACGCGATCATAATCTTCCCCCGGCGTGTCGAAATCTCCGAAAAATCCCAGGGGTACGTCGAAAAGATAGGTATGATAAAATGACGGATAGGGATCGAAAACCTCATTGGCCCCTGTCATATTTGCACCGGCAATCCGACCCATGCGCCGAGAGGGTTCCCAAAGTCTCAGAATTTTCCGGGAACTCCAATCCAACACGACACAATCTCCGGCAGCAAATACATTCTCTCGAGACGTTCGCATTGTGCGGTCAACATGAATTCCTTTCGATATCTCCAACCCGGCTTCGGCAGCAAGATTCAGGTTCGGCGATATACCGGTACATGCTATCAACATATCCATCTCGAGGAGATTTCCGTCATCCAGAACCAAACCGGTCAGCCGATCCCCCGAAATTTCGATATCCGTCACCATTTTGCACATCAGTATTGCAACGCCGTTCTTTTCAAATAAATTTCTAACTCTCTGTCTCAATCTCTTTGGAATACCACGGAATACAAGATTTTCACTTCTTGAGAGCAGTGTGACATTGTGGTCCATACGGCTCAGCAGTTCTGCCGTTTCGACTCCCAGGACTCCTCCCCCGATAACCATACAACGGCCCTTCGATGTCTTCAAGTGAGATTTGATACTTTCGGCGTCCCCAAGGGATTTGAACTGGAAAACGTTTTTTAAATCACGATCCCCAAGATAGGGTGGAAGATTTGGTCGGCCACCATGGGCGAGCAATAATTTATCGTAGTTCTTGACGGTATCTTTTCCATTTTCTTTCACAGTTATCAGGGTCTTGTCAGCATCCAGCGATGTAACAGTTCCTTTTAAAAACTCTATTCGCTTATCAATAAAAAAACCCGCCGGTAGCCCTCTCAACTCTTCCTTTCTTATGGCACCCATTAGATATTCTTTCAGCGCCGGTCTGAATATAAAAGAGTCGCCGGAGTCATCGATTATTATTATCTTAACTTCACTATCCCGCCGCCGTATCTCTCTTGCTGCTTCAATGCCCGCACAGCCACCGCCAATTATCATATACTTCATCTAGCCCCACCCTCCTTGTCCAAGGCTTCCTCGAACAGCTCCAGTATATCTATAACTTCTATTCCATCATCCAATCCCACGTACTTCTCGTAACATGTGATACAATCGCAGGCAAGGGTCTTTGACTTGCCTCGGGCCTCGTTCAATCTCTTTTTTCGGTTTTTATCATTGGCCCCGTCATGGCCCATGTTCCAGTAATAACAGCATAAAGTCTTCTCTCTCGAGTTTTCCATCTCAACGAGTTTTGAGAACATCTCTATAGCCTTGCGAGGTGCTTCTCCCCGGTTATATCTTCTCGTTATTCGGCAGGAATCATGTAGAGTTATATTGGGTCTCAGCCGCACCTTGGGAAATTTGTCCCGATGAGTTAATAAAAATTCGGTTACAGTTAGAATATCGTATTCCGTTTTATGTTTAGCCTTGATCCTGACAAGTGCCTCAAAACATTCCGCACAACCAGTAATAACAATTTTCGGTGTACTTCTATTGATCTTTGCATGCAACAAATCCATGTTCTTTTCCGCCAGCTCAAACTCTCCTATAAGCAGATGAGGAATCCCGCAGCAGGTATTCAGACCCCCCAGAATATTGTAGGGAGTTCCAACAAAATTCAATAGCTTCATCGTTCTTCGGATCACTTCCGGAGAATTAATATAACAGCCAGGATAGAATAATATTTCTTTGTTTTCCGAGGGAACGGATCCCATATACTGGCGGAGATCGCGATGCTTTAATTTCATATATGTCGTGTAGAGCTTCTGTTTCATCAGCTCGAAGCCGCGCTTATCCTGATCCTTGATCTGGATGTATTTGTCATATTTCCCCGGTTTTTGTGCTCTCAGCTTGTATTTAATAAATAATACCATATAGTCCCTTCTGGCACCAGCGGGGCACACTGGGACGCACCTGCCGCATTGTACGCAATTGAACGAAAAGTCAATTATATTTTGCGGAACTTCTGTTTCGGGCTCAGTTGCCATGTTCAAATCGGCGATGGTAATGTGTTTTTTAGTAACCGGGCATGCTTCCATACACCTGTTGCAGCCGATGCACAGGTCTATATCGTGAGAGACCCATTTTCGCATGTACTCTTCAATGGATGGTTTTATTCTTTGTTTTTCGATATTCCTTCCCCCGTATTGAGCTGGGTCTCAGATTCATTTTTCTTATTATCCTTAATCACCCTTCGGGTATGAATTATAAGTAATGTCAGGATCAATGTGATTACAATTATGACAATTATCAATATCCATGGAACTTCACCCTTTGTGATCCCGCTGGTTACCGCATCCGCCCCAACCACATAGATGATGGTTACCGGAAGCATACAAAGCCATGTCCAGAGAACATATGTACGAAATCGAACGCGAGTCAAGCCAAAACCGTAATTTACCAGATTGTACGGAAAAAGTGGAATCAGGCGTACTATGGCAACGGAAAGTTGACCGTGGGATTCGATGAACTCCTCCATTTTGCGGAACTTCTCGTTTTTGTTCATCCATCGTTCCACAGCATCCTTGGCAAAATACCTACCGATGAGAAAAGAAAGTGAAGCTCCTACGGTGGAGCCGATACTCACCACGATGACTCCGAGGAAAGATCCGAAAAGTACTCCGGCGGCAATGGTGATCAATGAGCCTGGCACAAAAGCCACTGTGGCAATAATATATATTCCAATATAAACCAAAAGACCAAGTACACCAAGCGTACCGATCCAATCACGCAGCTCATCCAATCTTTCATCGAGACCAAACAATTCAACGATAACGTAAACCGTGAGAATCAGCAATATCAATACCAATGGTTTGAAAAGATAGTGTTTTTTACGCTTGTGTCCTGTCGGAACATTCTCGTTTCCTGAATTATTGTTCATATATCACCTTTTATGATTATTTTATCAGGGCGCCTCCGCACGAAGAGCCGAAGCCAGCAGTACAACCGAAACAATGTTCACCAGTGATGATCTTGCGTGGAACCAATCTACTTCGGGAAATGTCAGAAATGTTACCGGGCACCTCGGAGTGGACTCCTAGGCCCAGTGCCAAATTAAAATCGCAATCGTATATTTGACCGTCCCACCCAATACTGATCTGGCTTCTGCACATCAGACCGGGAAGATTATCGGGATTGAAAGAATCACGAAGGAGTTTACGGTATTCTTCCGCACGCCCTTCTTCCTCAAGAACGCCAAGAAATTTCCCAAGAGGCATGTTGGTTATGACCAGAAGATTATTAAATTCGATCTTGAATCGATCATAGAGTTCTCTTTTATAATCCTTTTCAAGAGATGATTGGCCGGAGGGAAGAAAGGGACCCCCAGGATTGTAAACCAGATCAAGCGTCAGGGCCGGTTTGATTCCGTAGCCCAATAAATTTAATTTTTTCAAGACTTCAATGCTTTTTTCATATGTTCCCGGTCCACGCTGTACACGCACGTTCTCCTCGAGATAACAGGGCATGGACGCTACCAGTTTCACTCTGTTATCCCTGAAAAAAGCAGGAAGGGTATCCAGACCCGGCTCCAGAAAAGCGGTCAGATTTGTTCTCAGCTGCACAACGATATCGTTCTTTCTCAACTCCGAGATGAACCGTTGAATATTAAAATTCAATTCCGGTGAACCTCCAGTGATATCCACGAGTTTTGGGCGTAATTCCCTTACCAGTTCAAGAATGGAAGCCATAACGGTCCATTCCATAATCTCCTTTCTGTATGGAGACGCTTCGAGGTGGCAGTGCGCGCACTGCTGGTTGCACAAATATCCAACATTTACCTGAATAACTTCAATTTTTTCCGTCTGGAGTTCAGTTTTCAAGGCAGTCATTACATTTCGATCAAATTCGTTCATCTTTTCAATCCCCAAATCAGGTTTCCATTAATTGTCTTTGTAGTTTTTAATCAAGCTCTCAGGTTCCACACCCATGTGATACAGCAAACGCAGATACCAGTTTCTCAGCGTCCCGTAAACAGCCCCCTCCTTCCCCCACCGTCTAGGGGACGAAATAACCTTTCTTGGGATTATCTTGATGCTGTGGCCGCTCTTGTGGATTCGTTCCATCATCTCGATGTCTTCCATTATTGGGATCTCGCGGAAATCCCCAATTTCATGAAAGATTTTTTTTCGTATGAATATGGCCTGATCCCCGTAGGGTATCCCCGTTATACTGGTACGAAAGTTGGCGAACCTTTCGATCAATTTCAGCATGAATTTTTCCGAATCTATCCCAAGCTCGAACGCCCCACCGGCATATTTTTCTTCGGCAATTACATCTCCAATACACGAAACTGCGTTCCTTGGGATGATGACATCCGCATGAAGAAAAAGGAGTATCTCACCTCTGGCCACCCTGCTGCCTGCATTCATCTGTACAGCCCGTCCCTTTTCCGACCCCATCGACATGACCGTGTCCGACCTGATCTTCTGAATGGTATCCCGCTCGGGGCTTCCGTCCACCACGATTATTTCCGATAGCTCAATTTCATCGATAGTTTGAAGATAATCGATAATTTTGTTGATATTATCTCCTTCATGGAGGACCGGTATCACAATGGAATACCGGCATATCGTACTGTGAGAGCTGTTCTTGAAAGTAAAACTTCCTGAATTTCCATGCTTTATCATTTGCTTGGTTCATCAACTATCTTTTTCCCGAACTCATAGGCTTCAATGAGAATCTCAGGATAATTCCGAATATCGCCTTTCTCCTCGATCTTCGCACGAAATAATCCACCCTCGTAACTCAGGTCCAACGCATCGAAGAAGTAGTGAGCTGTGAGTTTTACTCCCTCGAAAAGGTTTTTTCCCCGTGTGGCTCCCACCGCCAACAGATACCCTTTTCCGCTATCGTATCTCTTTAGTTCTTCGGGATTTTTTGAAATTCTTCTGCGGTTCCATTCAGCTTGAGAGCGGTCGATCAACGCTTTCAGCTGGGACGGAAATCCATAAAAGAAGATCGACGAGGCCAATAATATCACGTTCGCATCTCGCAGACGTGGATATATAGCCTGCATATCATCCTCGATAATACATTTTCCGGTTTTATCGCACCCACCGCATTCCGTACAGCCGGAAATGTCCACCTCCGCTACGCTTATGGTTTTTATCGTCGCTCCCAAGACGGCAGCTCCCCTTAGAGCTTCGGTAAGGAGAATACTACTGTTGCCGTTCCTTCGCGGGCTTCCGTATATACCCAGCACTTTCAAGTACGTTCAACTCCATACAATGTGAAGCAGCCTCCGTCAATACTCAGGAAGATACCTAGAAAATTACAATTCCTGATACGAATCAGCATGAACTATGTTCGATGGCTTCCGCGGGGCACGCTGCAACGCAGGCGCAGCATTCGATACACTCCGCGATATTGGGTGGCGTGGCCTTTCCGTCAACAAGTTCGTAAATACTCATGGGACGGACATCCACGCATTCGGAGTGACCAGCGCATTTTTCATAGTCAATTTTTATTGTAATTCCCGAATCATTTCCCCATTTTCTAATGTCCATTTTATTCCTCCCTACAAATTAATTTAGCCAAATCGTTTCCTACTCCTTTAGTAGCCAGAAGCTCATCATCATCCGGTATATATTTCAGATTTATTCCTTTCACCGGAAGCTCCCAGCCCAGCACTTCCATCACTTTCTCGATCTCCCCAACCGCCTGACCGCCCCAGCCGAAGGAGCCGAAGGCAAATCCGGTTCTATTGATGGGTTTCAATCCTTTTATGTAAGTAAGAAATGCACCCATGGACGGCAAATACCCATTGTTAAGGGTCGGCGATCCGATCAATATTAATTTGGACGTCAGTAAATCGGTTATTATGTCGGAAATCTGATTCGTATTCAGACTTCGCATGGTCACGGGAACGCCTGCTTCCTCTAGGCCCTCCCGAAGCGAATAGGCGATCTTCTCGGTGGAACCCCACATGGTATCATAAACGATGAGGGCTTTGTTCTCGGTAGCATTGGCGGCCCATTTTACGTACTCGTCCAGTATCCGGGGAATATACGATCTCCAGATGATGCCGTGGCTGGGGCCGATCATGTCGATATCAAGTCCGCCAAGCGCTGCAATGGCTTTTTGCACCTGTTTTCCATAAGGAAGAACGATATTGGCATAATATTTGGCTGCCTCTTCTTTGAGTATCCCCCATTCGATCTGGTCGTCGAATCTTTCCGAGCCGCCGATATGCTGACCAAAGGCGTCGTTTGGCAGAAGTAATTTATCGATTTCTATGTATGTAAGCATTGAATCGGGCCAGTGAACCATGGGGGTGTGAACAAAAACCAGTTTTCTTTTACCGATGTCGAGAGAATCTCCGGATTTCACAACATGGAAATCCCAGTTTTTCTTGTAGTGCCTCCGAAGGCCCCTCTCGCCCTGGACCGAAGTTATTACCTTGGCTTCAGGAGCAATTTCCAGCATTCGTGAAATGGAGCCCGAATGATCCATCTCAACGTGGTTCGACAGAATATAATCTATCTTTGACGGGTCGATTATTTCCTTAATTCGGGCCAGCATCTCGTCAAATAAATAATGTTTTACGGTGTCCACGAGCACGATCTTTTCGTCAATGATGAGATATGCATTGTAGGTGGTTCCTCTCGGGGTCAGATATCCGTGAAAGTTACGGATGTCCCAGTCAACCCCGCCGACCCAGTATACGCCCGGTTTTATCTCGACTTTCTTCATGTTATCATTCCTTTGAAAAATCTACCTTACCGGCGCCACAGATGGGACAGACCCAATCTTCGGGCAAATCCTCGAAAGCCGTTCCCGGCTCAATATCAGTATCGGGGTCTCCGACCGAGGGGTCGTAAACATATCCACATAAATCACAAACGTAGTTGTCCATTTTTTAGCCTCCTTTTTTTCTGTAAACGAGGAACATTTTTTCCAGGGGGAACGACCCCTGTTAATCAAGATTCACAGGTTCGTCCGGGACGTTCCCCGGCCGATCCTCCCCTGAAACCTCTCCCTTTTTCTTTTCGTTAAGGGGGAGAAGAATCTCCCCCTAGACCCCCTCTCTTTTTCTTATTGTTCAGGGGGACCCCCTGATAATAAAAAAATGAGGAATCTGGTTAGGAGAATGGATTCCCTTTCTCCAATCCTTCTATTTAGATGCCGATTATTTTATGAAATTCATATATCTTAATACTCGAGCAACATTTCTCCCTACGGTCAAAACGTCGCAAGCATTGTCAAGCTGAAAACCTCGACTTTTTGTCGAGCTTTTCACCGTTGACAATATACATATATTATGGAATTATCTTTCTCACTCATTAGAGCATATTTTACAGATGCCTTTGAAATATCCGTGGATCTCCTCGATCCTGTGACCGTCCACTTCTTTGCTGTCCTGATGCGGGCATTTTATGTCGACATCGATTATAGAGCCGCATTTCATGCAGAGAAAATGGTGATGCGGGTCCGTGTGATAATCATATCGGGTCTCAGTTTTCGAGATGGTCAATTCCTGAATGATTTTGATGTTTCTCATCGCATCGAGGGTATTGTACACGGTTGTCCGCGACAATGACGGATTCATGCTTTTAAGGTCGTTATAGATAATATCCGCATCGGGGTGAGTACGGTTCTCGTCGAGATATTTCAGAATTGTGAGTCGTTGGGGAGTGATCTTCAGGCCTTTACCCTTTAGTATATGGACATATTTTTCCATACGTTCCCTCCAAAATAGATTGGTTTTTAATTTGTAATGATTACCAGTTAGGAGATAAAAATAAAGGGTTATATATTTTTTGTTAGTGAATTTGTTCTCCGAGAAATTTTCCCCTAATGAAGTTGAAGTACCTATTTAATGTAAGTTTTTTTCGGATTAGTTTCACAAGAAATTCTGGATATTTCAGATGATTTTGTGTAGAAATACAAGGATTTAAACCTGAAATTGAGGTGATAGAATGTAGAAAAAGATTAAATGGCAATTTATGCTCTAGTGAAAATTCATTTATGAAGTGGCAAATTTAAGAAGATTCACTGGCAGCCCGAAAAAGAAGATATTACAAAATGTATCGAATACGGTAAAAACGTTGCAGAGAAGGTCCAGAACAGTTCACTCTCCACTAATCTTTTAATTTATTGATAATCCTTTTTGCTATTGTCGGGTTTATTCTATCTACGCATAGTAGTTCTTCGAGAATTGCATCATTCATATCTTTCAGCTGTTTATAACCCACATTATAGATATTTTCGGCACGGACCTGATCTATATCAAACAGGTCCATATATATTTTAATTGTTTCTTTGTCATGTTCAGGCAGGCTTACTGGCAAGCCTTTTTCGGCAGTATTCAGGACTATATCTTTGCTATCTGGGGAACAATGATCCGAAACCTCTTTTTTAGGCTCAATTCGTATATTCGTTAGGAACCCTAATTCTTTCTTTATATGATCTTCTATTTTATCAGCAATCCTGCTGGACTCTTCAACAGTTAATTCCCTATCCACACAAAGATGAAGTGAGACTATCTTTGTGGTTCCGTAATCGTGAATAATGATATTATCAATATCTTTTCCCTCTTCGATCTGCATGACCATTTGGCGGATCTGTTCGATCAATTCCAATTCAGGTGCCGTGCCAATCAAGACATTGGAGGTTTTCTTGAATATTGTATATCCGACATAAATGATTATAATTGAAATTATAACGCCAAACAACGGATCGAGCCAGAGTATTCCCATGTTTGATCCTATAATGCTCAACCCTACTGCAATGGACGCTAATGCATCGGATCGGTGATGCCACGCATCCGCCACCAGTACATCGCTTTTTATCAATTTACCGAGGGCCATTGAATACTGAGCCATAATTTCCTTAACGATGGCGGTTAGGATTATTATTATTCCGATCATTATTGCGTATTCGCCGTGTAGCAGTGCAGTAAGACCTGTGAATCTGCTCAGTGACTGCCAAATAAAAGTAAGTCCCGCAAGAAATAAAAGTACAGTCATAACCAATGTGGCTATGTGTTCCATTCTACCGTGACCATAAGGATGATTCTTATCTGCGGGTTTCTTCGACATTGAAAAACCGAAGATAATCAAAATCGAAGTCCCGACATCAGAGAGCGTATGGATCGAGTCGGCAATAAGAGCAATACTGTTGATAAATATCCCCAGGGAAAGCTTGAGAATAAATAACATCAAATTGACGATAATGCTTATTCCAACCTCTAGATACACGTATTTTCCACGAATGATTGGATCGGTAGGATCCCCGTAATCTGGTATAAGAACGGAGATTTTCGATTGAACCATAATTTCTATGAGTAGGGCCAATTTATATTTAAAGTTTAATATGCCCTAGATGCTGAACTATTAAATTGTCATCGCCAGTACCTCAATTTAAAAAATATTTCACTTATAAAGACCATAAATTCCTCAGGAAATTTGAGTTTAGGACTAAATTTCCGAAACACAGTAGTTCACTAACTTTTACAAACTTTTAAATTATCTTTTTAACGATTTTATAGAAGAAAACTATATATATAATGCGAACGCCGATTTCATGGCTTCCAACACTATGAAACCGGGCGCCCGCAAGGGCGAAAAAAACGTACAGCCTTATGAATGCTTCTACAATGTTCTCAATCCATTGAAAAAATACCTGCCTTTGAGAATGCAGGGCGAGTGGAAAATCAAGGATGTTTATGGTACGTTGATCGGAACTGCCGCAGAACGGCAAAGCATACATTCCATTGATAAAGTACTTGTCAACAACCCTTCCGAAACCTCGATGTGGCATCATCTGAAGAAGTTGAATATCGACAGGATGATCGAGATCAATAATCGTTTGCTCTCTGAGCCGATAATGGATTGTATCGATAAAGAGAAGCCTCATATCTTTATCATCGATGAAACCGACGATCCATACTATGGTGAAGTAACAGCCCTGAATGAAGAATACGTCGTTAGTGGAAAGACAAAAAAATCGACTAACCAATTCTATCGTTACATAACGTTGTACATTGTGATTGGACAGAAGAAATTCACGCTGGCTGTCTTACCTGTCAAGAAGGATAAAACAAATGTCGAGTACGTTCAAGAGTTCATCGAGATCATCTGGAAAATGGAATTGAAAATCGAGGTACTCCTGATGGATCGGGGTTTCTATTCCACAGAGTTGTTTCTAAGCCTCCAGAAGTCTGAAACACCGTTCATTGTTCCGGTTAAAAGACATGGAAAAGAAATGAAAAAATTGTTGAGTTGCCGATGTTCTCATTATGCGAAATATACGATGGATGGGGAAGCTGGACCCGTTGACCTTTCCATCGCGATTGCAGCGAAATATATCAAGGGTAAATACGGAACATTGGGCTTCGGTTAAGCGTACCACCTATCCCGCAGACGGTGTCTTTTCACATGTGGATCCAAAGCTTGTGTCTCATACAACCAAGCCAGCTTTTGGCATCTCCCTTTATAGATTTCCTCGAATCCAATGTGTCCCATCATTACGTCCAACAGCATCTGACCATTTTCGACAAAGATCGTAGACCATCTGAGGGGCGTATAACGGGGCACCAATTTCCGGGGGACCGAACGTAATAGTAAACTATACAACCGCCGACTAACAATCAGGGTCAGAATAGATGTCCATATCAATCCAAGGACTATGATTGGCTTCGTCGTCTTCACTTTGTCCAGGGCATATTTGCTTTTGAGTTCCTTGAACACCAACTCGATCTCCCATCGCACTCGGTACAGTGAAGCAACATCCTCGGCGGAGAGTACATCTTGGGGAATGTTTTGTCACGTATGTATGGTAGATGCCTTCTTCAGCGTCATACAGTGCAACAAAGCGAAGTATCACAGTATCACTTCTTTGCTTACCTCGATACTTCCGTCTTTTGAATGATACCTCTATCTCCGCATCAAGGACTTCCCTGTTCAGCCGGTCCTTGACTTCATCCCAGTACACTCCTGTTAGATCGATCGCCCGGCCCCGAGCACTTTGAGGGAGCGTAAGAGCAATGGATTGCCATCTTTCTTCAATCGACTAACGAAAAAACCACCGTTCTCTTTGATGCGGGCGAACATCTGGAACTTGTAGAACCCCAAGTCGAATAATATTATCCTATTTTTGACCCACGGCCCAACTCGGATAGTCTTGATCTCTGGCGTTCTTTCGCCATGGATCGTTATCTTCTTTGGTCCATTGGCGATGGCGCTGATAAGCAAAGAGACTTTGATCCCCGCAGCAACCTTGCGTGTACGTGCGGCGGGCCATTTATTTGCCAACACTTCATGAAGTCGGATTATCGTGCTATCCTGTATGAGAATATCTTCAAATTGGCTCAGCTTATCATCTATCTGCCTAACAGCATCATTGGCGGTCTGGTGAAGGGCATGTAAGACACAGGCTTTAAGAAACTTGACCAGAGCAGGGGTGAATCGTCCATGCCAACTGCTCTCGGCAATCCGCTCATCGGTTTCTTTCTCGTAAGCTCTCCGTAGTCCAGCGAGAGTGCGTTGGAGGTGGGTTCCAAAGCCGAGAACAAGTGCCCAGAGGAACGCCATAGGATTCACAACTCTCTCACGTTTGATGAAACCTGTTTCTTTTGCGATTCGATATACGGTATCCTCTGGAAATAGTTTGTCCAATTCACCAGGAATATCCTCCGGTCTGAGGTAATCAGGTCGGGGTGCTGGGTGGGACCTTCTCCGTCGCTTTGACGAGGTGCCTTGTTTTGGTTTCATGGGTCCAACCTCACTGCTCGTACGCGCTTACCAATCCAGTGCCTGGGTACAAGTATGCGAGCGGTCGTGCCTGATGGCTTGGCGACCTTCTCTATCATCTCATATCCTTCCATCTTCATAACAACAGCTTTTGGTTCTTTACTTTTTCGTGACATAGTGCACTAATAGTGCACTACTTGTATATAAGGGTTGACTTTGCAGTAAGTAGTAAAGATTCGAAAAAAGAATAACCCACGAATGCGATATCGCTAAAGAATCAAAGAGGCTAAAAAATTCTTATTATAAATGAAGAAAAGAGAAAGAGCAAGTTCTCTTAACCGAAGCTATATGCGTCCATATCAAACGATTCTTCTGATATTATTTCACAGCGTTTTTTTATTTCCCGACTCTCCATTGACATTTCACCATCCATCTCATTCATAATTCCTGTTCCTGTATTGACTTTTTCATGCTTCTTTTCTTCCCCGAGATAATTGATGAAGGCATAGCGGTTTCCCATGCAATCTCGGCAAAGCGCCCTATTTTAAATAAGTATATGCAAAGGCCATCATAATTTTTAGTTTTACCCCTCTCTCTCACAGTAATCTTTATTTGTATCCGATTACATCAACACGCCTAACCCTTTTGTTTAAAAAAAATCCAACGACATAAATTGTGGAGGCATGAAATGCATCTACCCCATTTCGAAATTACTGAACCACGGACCCTTGATGATGCTCTATTGGTTTTATCCGACCACGAAGATAGAATAATGATAAAAGCCGGTGGTACAGCCCTGATCCCGGCCATGAGGTTGGGCCTTGCCAATCCGGACCGAGTGCTGAACATTTCCACAATATCAGATATGGATAAAATTGACCGCCACAGAGATAACTGCATTAGTATTGGGGCCAATTCAAGCCTATTCCAGGTCCGACAATCATCAATAATCAAAGAGAACTTCCCTGCGTTGGTGGATGCAGTGAAATCGATTTCATCACCTTCCCTCCATCACAGCTCATCCATCGCTGGTAATATCTGCCAGGACTGCCGCTGTATCTATTATAACCAATCGCTCACTTGGCGGGCTTTGCGCTCAAAATGCTTCAAAGCCGCCGGGAAGACTTGTCATGCGGTTTCGAACGGGAATAAATGTTCGGCGGTTTACCGGGGCGATCTTGCGCCGGTTCTCATCTCCATGAGCGCTTCGGTGGTTCTTGCGAGCTTTAAAGGCAAAAGGGAAATTCCGCTATCACAATTCTTCAAGAGCAACGGAATATGGCCAAATACACTTGGTCCTGCGGAGATACTTACAGAGGTAGTTATCCCGATACCAAAATCGAATTTGAAGGTTACGTTCGAGAAGGTTCGTATCCGGTCTTCCCTAGATTACGCCATAGCAACTGGTGCGGTGTCGGTAACCACTGATTCCGAGGGTACGTGCACGGATTGTAAAATAGTGCTTGGTGCCCTCGGTCCAGGACCGATCGAATCATTCGAAGCCGAAAAAATAATTGTTGGCACAATACCCGACCTAGCAATATGCAAAAGGGCGGCAAAGGAAGTAATAAATAAAATTCATCCGGTAGCTAATACGGAAAGCACACCGGAACACCGCATAGAACTTGCCGAGTTTATTGTAGTACGATGCTTATGTAAGGCCCTTGGCATCGGGGGAGGTGATTAACATGGGGGATAGATCTATCAAACTAATCGTCAACGGTTATTCATATAACGTATCAGTCCCTGCGGAAACGACATTATTGGAGGTATTGCGGGAGGAACTTCAACTGACGGGTACCAAGTTCGGCTGCGATACGGGAGAGTGTGGGGCCTGCACCGTTCTCATAGACGGCCGACCGTTTCGATCCTGTATGACGCTGGCAGTTGAGGTGGAAGGAAAGCGGATAACCACTATAGAGGGACTCGCCAATGGAGGTGAGCTGCACCCAGTACAGAAAAAATTCGTCGAACTCCAGGCGATCCAGTGTGGATTCTGCTCACCGGGAATGATCTTGACGGCAGTTGCATTTCTTGGTGAGAACCCGAAACCCACTCGCCAGGAAGTCCGACGTGCCATATCGGGAAATATCTGCCGCTGCACCGGTTACCAGAAGATCGTTGAAGCGGTTATAGCAGCCTCGAAAATAAATGGGGGGGGCCGCAAATGAAAACCGAAACTCTCATCGGCAAGAGCGTACCCCGGATTGATTCTATTCGGAAAGCCACCGGTGCCGCCAAATACACTGCGGATCTATTCCTTTCAGGAATGCTCCACGCAAAGGTACTGAGAAGTCCTTACCCCCACGCGAGGATCCTCGACATCGATACGTCCAAGGCCGAGCAGTTGGAGGGCGTCCGAGCTGTAATAACCGGTAAAGATACCAAAGGGGTGAAATGGGGAGTATTCCCGTACACGCAGGATCACGGAATGATCGCCACTGACAAAGTGAGATTCATTGGGGAAGAAGTTGCGGCAGTTGCAGCGGTTACTGAGGAGATAGCGCAACGAGCAGTAGAATTGATCGATGTAACTTATGAGGAACTACCGGCAGTTTTCGATCCGGAAAAGGCCATGAAGGACGATAAACTGATACACGAGGATCGCGGTACCAATATAAACGTGCACGTGGACATAGACGTGGGAGACGTGGATGCGGCCTTCGGGGAGGCTGAAATAGTCCTCGAAGATGTTTTCAAATCCGCTGGCGAAGCCTATGCCATGATGGAACCATATTCGGTTGTGGCAGACTTCAACAGCGAAGGATATCTGGACCTCTGGATACCGAATGCCGGGCCCCACGTACGAGCGAAAGCGCTTTCCAATCTGCTTAAAATGCCACTAAATAAAGTAAGGGTTCGCAAGATCGACATCGGAGGTGCTTTCGGAGGCAGATCGGAGGTTTCTCCAAGCGACGTTGTGACTGCACTTCTTTCCATAAAGAGCAGGCAGCCTGTGAAACTGGTCCTTTCAAGGGAAGAGACATTCACTGCCACCCGTCAGGTGCACGATATGATTGTGTACCTCAAGACCGGCGCGGATGCAAACGGCATGATCATTGCGAGAGATGCCCGGGTGATATACGACGGGGGTGCATATTCCAGTACCGGACCGATCGCCACGTCCGTACCCTTTTATGTATATGAAGAGACATACAAACACCCCAACGTGCGTTACAACGGATACCGCGTGTATACGAACAAATGTCCAAGGGGCATGTACCCTCATCACGGCAGGGCCTACCAGGTGGCAATGACGACGCATATGGACATGGTGGCGGAAAAACTGGGGCTGGACCCAATGGAAATACGCCTCAGGAACGCCAACCGTTCGGGAGATCACACTGCCACCGACTCGGTCATATCGAGCTGTGGATTGTCGGAATCCATCACAATGACCGCGGAAATGTCACGGTGGAGCGAGAAACGGGGGAAACTGCCGAAATACAGGGGTATTGGAATGGGCAGCATGGGATTGATGTGCGGTTTCCCCATGGGATTCCGCTCTGGTGCCACAGCATTCATTCGGATGAACGAGAGCGGTCAAATAACTTTATTTACCGGTATGGTGGACAACGGCCAGGGCAACGAGAACATGGTGGTGCAGATAACCGCCGAGGTTATCGGGATACCAATGGAGATGGTGAACCTCGTAAATGCCGATACCGAGATGACGGGACATGACCCCGGGGCCTACTCGCAGGCTGCGACCTTTGTAGGCGGAAATGCGGTGATGCGGGCGGCGCAGGACGTTCGGCGTCAGGTGCTTGCTGCTTCGGCTGAGATGATGAAGGTGGCTCCCGATGAGCTGGACATCACGAACGGTATGATCCATCTGAAGAACGACAATGAAAAGTCGTTCTTTATCGCAAGGGCAGCCCGATACGCAATGTCCAATGGCGGGAATATAGTAGGGAAAGGTTCTTATTTCCCGAAGATCAGCCGGGACCGTGAGTGGGTGAAGAACCCGCGTGGGCAGATGGGCGGTACCTACAGCTTCAATACCGTCGTGACCGAGATCGAGGTGGACCCAGATACGGGTATAATCAAAATGCTCGACGTATGGGCGGCACATGACTGCGGTAAACCCATCAACCCGGCAACGGTGGAAGGGCAGATACACGGGATCGTCAGCAGGGGCGGGGTGGCAACCTACATGGAGGAGATCGATTGGGACCGAGGACAGGTATTGAACCCTAATTTATTGGATTACAAGGTTCCATTGGCCACGGACATGCCTGAAATGGATGTTGAACTGATCACAACCAACGATCCGGAGGGCCCCTTCGGCGCGAAGGAGGGCGGCCTCACGGCATCCATGAACGTCTACAAGGCCATAGTGTCTGCATTCTACGATGCAACTGGGGTCTGGCTCAAGGAATTACCTTTCACACCTGAAAAGGTACTGAAAGCTTTGGCAAAGAAAAATAACTAAATACAGGGGATCGAAAATAGATGAACGTAGAAAAGATAGACCATATCTGTTTTGCGGTGAAGGACCTGGATGCTGCGAGGGAAAAGTACGAAAGTATCCTGGGGTTCAAGCTCGACACACTCTATACGGCGGAATCGGAAAAGATACGGGTCGCCCGTTATTACGTGGGGGAGGTGGCGATAGAGCTTATGGAGGCGACGGGACCGGACAGCGAAGTGGCAAAATTCATCGAGAAACAGGGTGAGGGTTTTTTCCTTATATCGTATCGTGTACCTAACGTTGACGACGCTTTAGCTGAGCTGAAGGGGAATGACAATAAATTAATCGATGATAAACCGAGAAAGTTGATGGGGAACCGGTATTCATTCATCAATTATCCGAATGAATTAAACGGTATACTTACTGAAGTATTAGATGGCGATTTCGACCCTGAGAAGGAATAATTAGGTACAGGTAACAAAAATGACTCGATATCATATGCGAAAATCCGAACGGGAGATTACTGAGGTACCAAAATTGATCGAGATTCTTATCAAGGGAAAGTACACTACAATTTCACTCTGTAGAAATGATGAGCCGTATCTCGTGACCGTCAGCTATGGTTATGATAAAAATGAAAACGCGCTGTATTTCCATGCTGCGCTTTCGGGGCTGAAACTGGATTATATCAAAGCAAATCCGAAAGTATGCGGGACCGTTATTGAAGACCATGGATACGTGGTTGGTCGGTGCAAGCAGTATTTTCGCTCATTAGTGTTTTTTGGGACAATGTCTATAGTCGATGGTCTCGATGAAAAAAAGCACGGGTTGAATATTTTATTTGACCATCTTGAAGGAGAACCCGAACCCATGAAAGAGAGAAATGTCCCCAAGGACGAGTCCTACAAAAAGATATCCATATTGAAATTGAAGATCAGCGAAATGACGGGGAAGACCAATCTGAAGAAGTAAATAATCAGTTTTTATCAGGCTTTTGTATCTCACTAATCGCGAAAATATTCTGATAATCAAGCCATTCATCAATATCATTCCAGATCTCCTGGGGACAAACAAACACTTGACTTTGGCTAGAAAAAAAGATTTTTTCTACCGTTTTAACGCTATTATTCTGGTAAAGACCGCCTATTTTTCTATCCAAAAGGAGAGTTGTACCTTTAATGATCCGGTTTTTCTCGTGTCATATTTTAGAGGTACCACAAAGATAATTCCGTTCCTGAACCTTTTTATAGTATAGTGGAGGGGAATAGGTAAAGCCTTTCTCTGAATTCGAAGCTTGGAACAAAATACTTATAATTCATCATGATTATAATTTCTCCAATCAATATCAACGGAGACATCCACGTGCCCATGAAAGAACAAATATTTAGCGTAGTCTTTTCGATCCTACTGCTCCTAAGCGCGTGCATAATATTCTCTCCCACCCAATTCTTACCTGTTGCAAAGGCCGAGGTCGGAGGTCCCGTTCTTGGCGAAGATTCGCATGAGAACCTTACTGGCGACTGGAAAATTAACGCAAGCGATACCCGATACTATGGCAATCGGACGATCAATCTGACAGGGAATCTCACAGTCTATGGTAATCTTACACTGCAGAATGTGACCTTAAGGTTCAATTCGACGTATGATGGCCACCACGGGATATACGTGAAGAGCGGAGGATCGCTGGTAATAAGGGATAATGATGGAGATCGGAACACGACGGGGGATGGGTGCAATATAACTGCGGTGAATGCGAGTAATGCGTTTGTTTTCCAGGTAAAGAACGGATCGAGTTTCAGGATGAACAATTCAGAGCTGCATTACTGCGGTTACGAATTCGGGGAGCACGGTGAGACGGCGGGGTTATGGATAAATGCGAATAATACCGTAATAGAAGGGAATAATATAACGAACAGTGTGAACGGGGTGGTATTGTATCAGGTAAATAATTGCAGTGTAAAGTGGAGTCTATTAAGCGAGTGTAAAGGGAAAAATGGGGTGAGTTGGACCCAAGGTCTGCCAGGAGAGGTGGGAAGTGGAGTGTATTTATTGGAGGTGGAGAATTGTACCATGATGGAAAATTGTGTGAAGAATGTGGAAGGAGGGTATGGGGGTTGGAGTTTTGGTGGACGTCTATCTGGTGGAGCTGGTGGTGTGGGGGCTGGTATATATCTCCAGGCATCAAAGAATAACAATATCACATCTAACAATGTTGACAGCGTTATTGGTGCACCGGGAGGTAGAGCAGGTCAGAACGGTCCTGGTGGGGAGGGTGGTATTGGGGCTGGTATCTACCTACGAGCATCAGCGAATAACAATATTAAGTTCACAAATATCAGTAATGTCATGGGTGGTAAGGGAGGCAATGGAAAACATGCCGGACCTGATGGAGCAGATAATCTTGGATATGGCATTTACATTAACGAGGATTCGCTGGATAATCAAATTGATCCTTTAAACACCTTGAATGGGGATAATATACTCTATTATTATGGCATCAATACGCCTACAACAATAGAAAATTACAATCTATCAAATAAATCCAACCCGACAAATTATGGTGAAATAGTGCTAATCCGATGTTCCAATTTCACAGTTCGGAACAACACTATGGCAAATTTCATTGGTGTTTCTGGTGCAACGGGAGAAAGTATTTGGGTGACAGGAGGTGCTGGTGGTTTTGCTGGAGGAATCTATCTTGAATCTTCGAATTCAAATGCATTGACATCAAATATTATTGATTCGATCACAGGAGGCGAAGGAGGGACTGCTGCATGGTCGGGTTCTGGAGGGGCTGGCCGCTCAGCAGGGGGGATTTCTCTAATAAATTCAAAAGCAAATAACATCTCTTTGAATATCGTTAGGAATGTAGATGGTGGCGGCACTAACAAATTTCCCAGTGATTTGGCTGTTTTCAAATCTCCTTGTCGATGGTGAGTGCATATTCATCACTGGATTTTTTGATAGTGCCACGTAGACAATATTATAAATAACAATTGTTAAGCAAACCGTTATATATCATTGAGAATAACGGTATAGCAGTTCCATGGTCTTTATGGAGGTGGCGTTTACATGACAAAAATTATAGGTTTGACCGGGTATAAAAAAACCGGCAAGACGACGACGACAGAGCGCCTGATAAGATCCTTGAAATCCAGAGGTTTCCGAGTAGGTTCCGCGAAATTCATGCACATGGCCCACATGAATATAGATGTCAAGGGGAAAGATACGTTCCGCCATATGGATGCCGGAGCGGATTTTGTGTTCGCCTTAACTCCAAAAAGGACCGTTTTATTTAACAGAACGCCCGAGAGGATGGACGTTAAGGATGTTTTAACTAATCTTCCTAAAAATGTAGATTTTTTAATCTGTGAGGGATTGCGTAGTAATGGATCGGACGCCTATTTTGTTCTTACGGGAAAAGATCGATCCCAGATCGATTCGATTATAAATGAGATGGGGATTGCAGATAATAGAATTATTGCAATTTCTGGAGTCATAGGAAGTAGCATATCCGAACATGCCGGATTTCCAGTGCTGAATTGTATGGATGATAAAGAGCTGGAAGATTTAACCGATGCAGTTGTTACCATGGCCGGATAGTTTGATCAAATTCCTTCAGGGGTTCATCCATGGATATTAAACTATTGAACGTATTTGTACCTATTTTTTCGCTGATATTCATCGGATATATCACCGGCAGGTTTAGCAAAGTCCAGAAGAGCACGATCAAGGCATTATCTGATCTCACCCTATATATCCTGGTTCCAGCCCTCATAATTACGAGTCTGGCAAAGATCACTCTCACATCCGTTTTTTTGCTGATAGTGCTATCTGCGATATTTATCGTATTTGTCACGGCGATTCTAGCTTACATAATTTCGAAGATCAAGAAACTAAAAGATAATACTCGTCGTGGTTTCCTTATGACAACAATGTTTATGAATGCTGGGAGCCTGGCATCCTCTATCTGTCTTTTATTCTATGGTCCGGAAGGTTTTATTCTCGCAATAATCTTCTATATTACCACTCAGATCCTCCTCTACACTTTGGGTGTTTTCATAGCCTCTTCCAGAAAGGGAAGGTCGAATCTTCGCTCACTGAGAACCGTGATATCCCTCCCGTTGATATATGCATTATTAGTTGGGATTCTATTCTCTTACTACCGGATAGGGATTCCTGTGCTTGTTCTGAGACCGCTGGAGCTTCTAAGCAGCGCGGCAGTTCCTTTGCTTCTTATTACCCTGGGCTTGCAGCTTTCAGTCATAAAAGTGAAAATATCAAAATTGAACATTCCCGCCCTGAGCACTACCGTAAGAATGGGCTTTGGCCTTCTATTGGGGTTTGTTTTCGCTTATATTGGCGGTCTTCAGGGAATTCCATTTGGAGTGGTCATTATCGCTTCGGCAATGCCCACGAAGATAACAACTTTCCCTATCGCTCAGAAATTTAACTGCGACATTGAGAATGTGACGCTATCCATATTTCTCTCTACAGCCATAAGCTTACTCACTATTCCATCGATTCTGGGCTTATTATCTCTTTGATATTTTCCAATATTTTCAGTTTAAACGTAAGGTTTTTTAAATGGGCTGAATATACACTGAACAGGTGACTTCTATTGGGTAAATTGATGACGTTCATGGAGCATATCCATGAACTGCAAAAGTGTTTGAAAAAAGTAATTGGCTTAATCTTCTTTGAGTTTATATTCTTTTTCACATTTGGATTCAAGGAGTTCTATATAAGGGGTACGAGGTTAGTATATCCTTATCCAACTTTGGAGAACTCTTTTTCAGCAGCCTTGTTCAGAAGAATGTGGGATTATCTGGTACCCACGAATTTGAATGGAGTGGAGATTCAACCCTACGCCAGTCTCGGGGGCGGCATTATGTTGCTGGTCATCATGTCCCTATTTTTGGCTATCACATTCAGTATGCCTATGACCTTATGGCAATTCAGTAAATTCGTAAGGCCCGCCTTAAAAAAAAGGGAAAAAAAAGTGATCGTAAAGACGATAATTCCTGCAACAATACTTTTCCTAGGAGGCTGCGCATTCGCATTCTTTTTGCTGATCCCTTTCACAATCCATTTCCTCTTGCAGGTGATAGTCGGACTGGATGCGACCGCGCTTATTACTGTGGATGATTTCATGAAATTCGTTATTCTTTTTACTCTTGCATTCGGGATCGTATTCGAACTTCCCATCGTAATGTACGGCCTTACAAGAATCGGAGTTGTAGAATCAAAATTTTGGCTGCGAAATTGGAGGTACGCATTTATTATTATGATCGTCTTTGGAGGTATAATTACTCCCGATGGCAGCGGTATCACCCAGCTCATGATAGCGATTCCCATGTTGGGTCTTTACTTCATAGGATATTTTGCCGGAAGGTCGCATGAACTGGAGCAGCATCCACGAAGAGATAAATCATCAAAGAGAAAGATCTTAACCGGCATAGTTGCTTTAACAATTATTGTTTCATTTGTCTTAGCAGTAATAGTTATACCTAATGATTCCAATGATTTCATTGATGAAAGTGAGGATATGCCTAAATTGCCATGGTTACAAGCCCTTGAATGGAATCCTAATGGAGATTATGGTTTGCTAGTCGGAGAAGGTAATTGTATCGTAAAATGGGACGGGATTACCGGTAAAGACACACCTGTTGGCGTGTCATACTTTCAAGCCGGGCCAGTAGTACCCGGCTTTTCAAGTAAACTTCTTAATATGACCAATGATACAAATTATTATGATATTACCTGGCATCCAAGTGGAGATTATGCCTTGATTTGCGGCTCAAATGGTACAATACTAAAATATGATGGGACAAATCTAACGGATTTATCCTTGGAACTCGATGATGATTTTCAAGCAATTAAGTTCTTGCCCAACGGCCAATATGCAATAGCAGTTGGAACAAATGGTCTCATAGGAAAAATTGAAGCAGGTCTGGTAAATTATAGTTATGTTCCGGACTCCATAATAAAGGACGTATCATTTTATGATCTTGATTGGGATGGAATTGGAAAAAACGCCCTGATGGTCGGTTACGATCCAAATAACTTCATACGGGGGATAATGATCAAGTTCACTCCCGATGAAAATGATACTTTGAATGCTTCTTATTCCGTAATATCCTCTTCGTTGTCTCCCACCACCTGCTTTAGCTCTCTTTGGACAGAAAAATGGAATTGTTTTATTGTCACATGCGGTGATGGAGAGATCTGGAAAGTACGGGAAGATTGGGCAATAAGTAAATTGAACAATCCATACTCTGATAGTGACCCCATTATCGATTCAATGTGGCTCCCAAATGAGGAAAAAGTGCTGCTTGTAGGTGGCTTATCGGGATGGAATTCCATTGAGGGAGAATATAAATTGGACCAATCATCCAAAATCGTGTTAAAATTAGATGTAGATAACATATCATTAATTCACGAGGATAAAGGTCCTAATTTCCTGAGCTGTGGATGGAATCCAACCAATGATACTGCTGTTTTGATCGGTTCTTTTGGAATTGTCTATGAGTATTCTAATGATACTGTGACTGAATTATCTATAGATTACTTTAATTAAAAGGTAATCTAAGCCTCATTTATTTCGACCTTTTTTGTTTCTACGGAGCCTCTTTAATACATGGTGAAACGTCAAAACGGGGTGTCTTAGGAGCATTCGGGGCCCGGCATATCTCATAACAACTCTTATTCGTTCCCTCATGGATTTCTTGTAGCAGTGTATCGAACAAATACCGCATGGGGTTTTCTTCTCCTGAAAAGGGCATTTATCTAGACGCTTTTCTGCGTATTCCAGCAGTTCGTTACATTCGACACACAGTTTTCCCCCGCACTCATGATGAGCCTTACAATAGATATTTATCATTACCTTGACGGTTCTTTTTTCACGCTTCATTAGAGGGTGCTCGCCGGACATTAATGGGCCTTGCCTTTTTTTTAATTTTTACTTGCCTTGAAACCGAGTTCGTTCACGGCGTTTATCAATGCTTCAGTAGATACAGAACCCTCTTTTACGAGGGTAATATCCGCTTTCTTCTTCTCGAGATCGACCTTGGCCTTTTTTACTCCTTGAAGTTCTTCCAGCACTTTTGTAACTCTCATCACGCAGTGATTGCAGCTCATCCCTTCGACTTTTATCGTTACTACAGGTTTTTTCCCAAACAATCCCATCTTATCACCGGTGGGTGAATTGTGTTTGAGAACGATAAATGTTTTCCCGAAATTGGAACCGAAAAAGCTTCCAAACAAAAAAGCATGATACAATATCAATCGTGTTTTTCTCTTAAGTTTTCAAAGACTATATACCATTCCGAAACGGATCTATTGTATTTCCAAATAGGTATTGGGATTTTAAGATTAGGATAAATGAAGATTTCCTTTTGAGTTACATCGTTGTATTTTAGATATAATGATTTTATAAATGGATTAGCCAATTTATTGTGTCTACCTATTCTCATTTCCACAATGGATTTTATTGGAATTTCTAGCTCAATTTTCGGACCTTTGAATGTGAACTTTGTGTCATCTAAAATTCCCGCACCAAATTCCTCTATCATTGAGGTTATTTTCGATTTGAATTTTTTTCGATACAAAATTGTAGAAATACCACATATTCCTCGTATAATAATATTTTTCGCATCTAAAGTGGTGAGGTTCTTTTCGATCTTTTCACCATTCTTACTTCTTTTTATCTCTCTCACAACCATAATACATACCACAGTAACGATGAGGAGACCGAATATGATCAATACTCCAAAACATAAAGTACCATTATTTTCAATAAAATCTACAAGATCTTTTGTAAAACTTTCTTCGGTTATTTCCTCTTTTGGCAATAAGTCCCAAACATATGCAGAATAATTGAATATTTCATTCCTTTCTATTACGTCCAGATCATCTTCTGATTCTTGCTCATGTCCATCCTGGTAAATTTTAACATGTAAATATCCGGCATCCATCCCCAAAGAAATATGAGTTTCATTTATTCCAATTATCTTTGTTTTTTCCAATAAAGTAGAATATTTTTCCTCACTAATTGTGAGCTTTTCAATGTCTATTGGGGTGATTTTTGTCGAATTGTCTGAACTCATATTACCGATAAAAAATAGATTTTTTGCTATGTGACCCTGCAAACCTCTCAGTTCAGAATCATCTTGCATAGCTCCATTCGTTGTTACTCGATATACATCCCGATTTTTTAGAACAAATATATATGAATAATCAGGCCCATAATATCCGTCGATACCGACTATAACTACCAAATCATCGTTTGAAATATTTTTCTCGTTTTCACCATAATCAGTTGCTTTATCGCTGCATCCTGCAATCATAGTAAATATTAATATGATGGCGAAATAGGAACCAAGCATCCTTTGAAATTTCAATTTCATTTGCGCAACCTTCGATAATTATTTTCTATGGTTCCTTCTAAACTTCGAAAAGATAAATTTTCGCTTCCATATTACCATGAAAATAAGTAATGCTACGATTATCGATGATACAAGCCAAGGCCACATTTCCGTCGTGAGGAGACTATCCGATTGAACATTTACAGATAATGAATATTCCGCTGCATTTCCCTCACTGCCATCACCTGCGGTTATTGATATAATTAACAGATATTTTCTGTCCGGTATATCATCGGGAATATTTATTCTCAAGGTGAGGTTGTGATTCTGTCTCTCTTGAGTTTTAAAGGTCGTATCAGGAACAAATGAAATTTGCCAATCTTTGACATTTGACTCACTTTTATCTGATAAAGAGACATGGAATTGCTCATCGTAATTACCGTCGTTATTTATAGTCAATGATATGTCGACTTGCCCTCCCGCCTTTGCTGTAACTTTATTATCGGTAGTAGTCACGCGTATTATCATAAATGGTTTGATCTTCAGAATACATTTGGCCGGTTCAAGTTCATATTGGATACCCCCTGGAATAGTTTGATAACTCCCCCCAGCGGTGATCGTATATGTCGCTACAGACGAGAATTTGGGAACATTTATCGAGATTTCGAATCTTTCCTCATTTTCACCTGGGTCCAATGTAATCATATTCGGAATAATTGCAGTATAACCATATCCAGTCTCGGCCTGCAAATTTACTTGGATAATCTGAACATGATCCCTGCATTTCACCGAACCGAAAATGTGCACCTGGCACGTAGCGCCCGGTCCAACATCAACCTCGACTTCCGATTCATCAAGAGAAAGAGTTACATCTGGTGGGGCAGCCTCTATCTTGTCGGGAACGAATAATATTACCGATCCAATTAATATTATCATCGAGAGGTATAAGAAGAGAGTTTTCCTTTGCATACTATTCTCTCCAAGATTAATTCGTATTTCAAATACCTCTAGGTTAAGAATTTACAAATTACATATAGTTTTTTAATCTCATTATGTAACACATTTGCTGTAGCCCCCTGACAAGTGATCACAAGTGGGTTTTTAATTTCAACAATTAAAACACCCCTTTTCGGATAAAAGGCCTGAATAACTATCTCGCTTATCCATTATATCATTAAATTTTTTATAGTGTCGTTGCGTCTCACGGGAAGTTCTATGATAATCATGAAATTTGGTGGAACTTCGTTGTCGAATGCCGAACAGATAGTACGGATCTGCGGCATAATCGAGACGAATCTTTCACGTAAACCCGTAATAGTTCTATCGGCTATCGGGAATACCACGGACGAGCTATTAAAGGCAGGTCGTGCCGCTTTGATGGGACATATCGATATCGATCCCATACGTAAAGATCATGAACAAATTGCAATAGATCTGGGTCTCGATCCGTACGAAAATAATTTCAATCAACTTTTCGGTGAGCTGAAACACATTCTTACAGGGATATCGCTTCTACGCGAACTGACCCCGAAGACCAATGATTATCTCGTCTCTTTCGGTGAGCGCCTGGCGGTGAGGCTGCTTGCATCCTATTTCGATAAGAAAATAGCTCCCGCCGCCTTTTATGATTCCTGGGATATCGGTTTTATTACGGATTCACGATTCACGAACGCAGAACTACTGGCCGAAACCTATGAAAATGTCGCCGCCTTTTTCAGTAAGCCGGAGAGTGACCAAACAAAAATACCTTTCGTGACCGGTTTCATAGCGAAGGACCGAAATGGGAACATCACAACTCTGGGCCGGAGCGGAAGTGATATGACCGCCACTATAATCGGTGCCGCTCTGAAGGCCGATGAGATACAGTTCTGGAAAGATGTGAGCGGTATAATGACCATGGATCCAAAGCTGGTAAAGAATGCTTTTCCGGTCAGGTACGTTTCCTTTGATGAGGCGTCGGAGCTGGCATGTTCCGGCTCGGACATCATGCATCCGCGTTCCATAAACCCCGCTAAAGAAAGTGGGATTTCCGTAAGTATCAAGAATTCCTATGAACCGGACCATCCAGGTACGAATATCGTAAGCGAACTCCCGAAAGATCGGAATTTAATACGCTCCGTGTCGTGCAAGAAGGGAATAATACTGGTGGATATTGTTTCTCCGAGAATGAGGGGGCAGTACGGTTTCCTGGCGAGAATATTTGACATATTCAGCAAGTACGGAATATCAATCGATCTGGTGGCTACCAGCGAGATAAGTGTATCGTTAACCCTGGATCACAAGGAAGAAATTGATGGTCTCAGGAAGGATCTGGAAGAGATCGCCGATGTCAAGATTCTCAGGAACAAAACCATTATCAGTCTTATTGGCGATGTGGAACATTCTTCGATTATTCTGGAAAATGTTTTTCATGTTTTAAAGGATAATAAAATAAATGTTCAGATGATATCGCAGGGTGCTTCGAAGGTAAATATCAGCTTCATCGTGGATGATGATGAGGCCGAAGATTCTCTAAGAGCAATTCACGAGATATTCTTTGAAAGAGAGGGATTGAAATGAATTTGGCAATAATCGGATACGGCAATATGGGACTCATTATCGAGAGATTGGCAAAAACATCTGGAATGGAGATTGGTGCCATTGTCGATCCCTTCAATCCCGGTGCTACCCACGGGCAAAAGGATGGGGGATCTCTGAAAGATATCGACGTTTGCATAGATTTCACTCATCCGGATGCGATCATGAATAATATAAAAAAATATGCCGAACTGGGAAAGAACGCAGTCATCGGTACAACTGGGTGGTATGACCATATCGAGGAAATAAGAAAACTGGTGGAAACCAGCGGAATCGGATTAATATACTCGTCAAACTTCTCAATAGGAGTCAATATATTTAACAGAATAGTGGAGCGTGCGGCGGAGTTATTTGATAAATTCGATATGTATGACGTTGCCGGGATCGAGTATCACCACAACAGGAAAGCGGACAGCCCCTCCGGGACCGCAATTGGCCTTGCCAATATATTAAAGGATGGGCTAGCGAGAAAGAAAGAAATCGTTTACAAGATGATGGACCGCAGAATAGAACCCCATGAGCTGCATTTTGCCTCCGTTCGATGTGGTTCGATTACCGGAAAACACGAAATAATTTTTGATTCAAACGCGGATTCCATTCAATTGATCCATTCAGCAAAGAACAGGGAAGGATTTGCCGCAGGAGCCCTGGAGGCCGCAAAATGGATCCACGGAAGAAAAGGATTCTTTAATATCGATGACCTTGTGAGAGAAATAATGAATGATTAATTGGTATAAAAAAGGTGAGATGATGGAACTTAAAGGAACATATACGGCGATGATCACGCCTTTCGTTAGCGGAGAAGTTGATTACGATGGTCTAAGGACAAACATAAAATATCAGATGGAAGGAGGCGTCACGGGTATTCTGGCACTTGGCACGACCGCGGAAACTCCGACTCTCTCAGACCGGGAAAAGGAAGAAATTGTGAAGATAGTGGTTGAACTCGCCAAGGGAAAAGTGAATATAATGGTGGGAACGGGATCGAATTCCACCGCCAGTACAATTCGTGCAACGGAAAAGGCAAAGCGGATGGGCGCCGACATGGCATTGATAGTTACCCCGTACTACAACAAGCCCACACAAGATGGGATATTCCTTCATTTCAAGGCGGTGACGGATGCGGTAGACCTTCCCGTGGTCGTGTATAACATCAAGGGAAGGACCGGGACCAACATCGAGACCCGGACGCTCACGAGAATTGCCGGACTGCGCAATATTATCGGCGTCAAGGAGGCATCGGGGGATGTCGGTCAGATGACTGATGTCATAAACCAGATTCAAAACCGAAGCGAGAATTTCTCCGTCATGAGCGGAGACGACGCATTGGTCCTGCCTTTAATGTCCCTTGGCGGGAAAGGCGTGATCTCGGTTGTGGGCAATCTGGTTCCGAAAATGGTGGTTGATCTGGTGGATGCGGCGTCCAAGGGTAATTATTCCCGTGCCCGGGACCTTGCCTTCAAGCAGCTTCCCCTTATCCGGGCCGCTTTTATCGAGACCAATCCAATTCCGATAAAGGAATCCATGAATATGGTAAATATGGCGGCAGGAGAATGTCGTTTACCGCTTTCGCCAATCACGCCAGGAACCAGGGAGCTCCTTGGAGGGGTATTGAAGGAACTGGGATTGTTGAGCTGAAAATCCGGGATTCGGGGTTTTAAGAGCCTTGGTACGGAAAATCGAATTAACAGGAGAATTGTGGATGAAAGATAAAATAAACGTTGGCGTACTGGGTGCTACCGGGATGGTGGGGCAAAATTATATTTCACTTCTCGCGGACCATCCCTGGTTCAGGGTAAATCATGTGGCAGCATCTTCCCGATCCGCCGGAAAAACATACGGGGAGGCCGTCAGGGGCAGGTGGCATTTGACGGGAGACGTTCCAGGATCGCTAAGGGACATTACCGTATCCACAATCGATGAGATCGAACTTGCACGGGAAAAATGCACCTTCGTCTTTTCCGCCCTCGGGTCCCATGTGGCCCGGGAATACGAGGAGAGATATGCTGTGGCCGGGATCCCTGTGGTTTCCAACGCGTCCGCACATAGAAGCACCCCGGATGTGCCCATGGTGATCCCCGAAATAAATTACCATCATCTGGACATCATACCGATCCAGCAGAGAACCCGGGGTTGGGTTCGTGGTTTTATCGTCGTCAAACCCAACTGCTCGCTTCAGTCATACATGACTCCGTTGTACGCTCTCCACGAGAAATTCGGGTTGAAGCAGGCGGTCATCACAACCATGCAGGCCGTAAGCGGTGCAGGTCACCCCGGTGTTTCTTCCCTGGACATTATGGACAACGTCATTCCCTTCATCCAGGGAGAGGAAGAAAAATCCGAGAATGAACCGCTCAAAATACTGGGTTCCATTGATGGCAGTGTTATATCGAACAATGAAAAAGTGAAGATATCGGCGCACTGCAACAGGGTTCCTGTAATTCACGGCCATACAGCCTGTGTTTCCGTGGAATTCGAGAGAAAGCCCACTAGAGATGAGATATTGGGGACCTGGAAGGATTTCAGGGGAATCTCCCCGAAATACGATCTGCCTTCGTCCCCCCGGCGGGCAATAATATACCGGGAGGAACCGGATCGCCCACAACCCCGGCTCGACCGGGACGCAGGGAACGGCATGACCGTAGTGGTAGGTCGTCTGAGGGACTGCAATGTTCTCCATTACCGTTTCGTAGGATTATCCCATAATACTGTACGGGGAGCGGCCGGCGGCGGAATATTGAACGGAGAACTCTTGGTAGCCATGGGTTATCTGTAATAATAATTATTTGAGTGAGTGAAATGCATCTCGATAAAAAAATTTTAATGGGCCTGGCCAAAAAATACGGGACTCCCCTGTACGTATATAACGGTGACCTCATCGTGAAGAGATACAGGGAACTCTACGATTTCATTGATTTCCCTTCCTTAAAGATACTCTACGCCATGAAGGCGAATTTCAATTTTCATATTCTCAGCTTACTCGAGCGGGAAAATGCCTTTCTCGACACTGTGAGCCCGGCGGAGGTACTCATGGCCTTCAAGGCGGGATACACGCCGGATCGTATTCTATATACCGCCAATAACATGACCGATGAGGAAATGTATTTTGTGAAAGAACTGGGTGTTTTGTTCAATATCGATTCCCGCACCCGTCTCGAAAGATATGGGAAGGCATTTCCGGGTGATGAGGTTTGCCTACGCTTCAATCCCGATGTCATGGCCGGTTTTCATGAAAAGGTAATGACCGGGGGCGCTATAACTAAGTTCGGCATTCTTCCCGGTGACCTTGACGGGGTTCTTGAAATCGTGAAAAGGTATGATCTGACCGTAGTGGGCCTCCACGAACATACCGGTTCCGGGCTGTATGATGAGAATAAAGTTTATGAAAGTATGAAAAACCTGCTTTCCATCGCATCGCCGGGAAATTTTCCCTCTCTCCGTTTCATAGATTTTGGAGGAGGATTTGCCGTCCCCTACAGGCCGGATGATACGAAAATAAATTACGAGAAGTTCGGAAATAATTTGAAAGCCATCTTTAAGGAATACTGCAGCGAATACGGTCGAGACCTTGAGCTTTACTTCGAACCGGGAAAATACATCGTAGCGGAATCCGGATACCTGTTGATGGAGGCAAATACTGTCAAGGATAATCGCGGCCGGCTTATAGTTGGTACGAACTCCGGGTTTCCACAGCTCATCAGACCCACCTTTTACGGGGCTTACCATCAGGTCGTGAACCTGACGAATCCTCTTGGGGACAGCCAAACATACGACGTATGCGGCAACATCTGTGAGACCGGAGATGTTTTCGCCAAGCAAAGGGAACTTCCGGAAGTAAGAGAAGGGGACCTTCTGGCCATACAGAACGCCGGAGCCTACTGTTATTCCATGGGTGGAGTATATAATTTACGTGCCATGCCGGCGGAGGTTTTCTGCTTTGAGGGTAAGGCAGAATTATCGAGGAGACGTCTCTCAAACAATGAGTTGGTCGAGAATATACTGAGGGAATGCAAATGAAGTTTACGAAGATGCACGGGACGGGTAATGATTTCGTGGTCATCAATGGTATTGAAACTATTTTGCCCGAGCCATTTTCGGATCATGCTAAAAAAATTGCAGACCGCCATTTTGGTATAGGCTGCGATCAGATTCTGGTAATAGAAAATAGCGAGATTGCCGATTTCGGAATGTCCATCTACAACAATGACGGTGGCAAGGTGGAGATGTGCGGTAATGGAATACGGTGTTTGGCCAGGTACGTGTGCGAGCGCGGTATGACGGAAAAAAAACAGATCAAGGTCGAAACACTTGGTGGAATTGTCGTTCCCGAGATCATGGGTGAGCGCATACGCGTGGACATGGGTGAACCCTCTCTCAACACGAATGATTGGTTATTCGAAGATAAAAGGGTAGTAAACAAAAAGATCAAAGTGAATGAAGATTATTTTTATATAACTCTCGTATCAATGGGAAATCCTCACTGCGTTGTCTTCGTGAATGATCCGTATGAATTGGATCTGGCTCAAGTAGGGCCCCATTTCGAGAACCATGAGATATTCCCGAATCGGGTAAACACGGAATTCGTGAAATTGTTGAACAAAAGAGAGGTGGAGGCCAGGGTTTGGGAGCGCGGCTCAGGAGAGACCTTGGCCTGTGGGACCGGGGCCTCTGCAATCGTAGTGGCTTCAGTTCTGAATGATATGACAGCCCGCAAAATAATAGTTCATCTCAAGGGAGGTGACCTTGAGGTGGAGTGGGCGGATGATAATCACGTTTATATGACCGGGGCCGCGGATTTTGTGTTCGAGGGAACCGTGGATATTTCATTATTTCAATAAGTTCAAACAACTAACATCATATTTAGAGTATTTGTTTAACAGGTATGGGGGAAGAGAGGATACTGGAACATTCCTTTGGGAACGTTCCCGTCTCGGCCAATACGTGAACCCGTAGGAAACTATGTTTCCGAGGGGGCAGATGCATCTGCACCCTCAGCAAGTGTGCTTACGGGTGTACCTACGGCACACCTGAGCCCTCGGAAACATGCTGTTTCCTGCGGGCAATGGCCGAAAGGGGTCGAACCGGGTGATACGCGGCGGCTCGTGGAACAATACCGCCGATAACTGCGAGTCAGCATACCGCAATAGGAATACGCCTGACAACCGCAACAACAACCTTGGCGTGCGCCTCGTGAGTTCGTCTTTGCGTGAGAAGTGCAGTGTTCACGGATGCTGTGCCGGTACAAAAGAGATGACCAGGCCGTTGTCCAGCGCTGGAAGTTACCAGACGAAGAAATCACGGGTTCACTGCGGTTAGTAGGATACGTTCGTGTATCTCGAAAGCGGCAGTGTCCCTCTACGTTTCCTTATACCATTTTTCAACAAATGTTTTTATATTCATATGCTATTCACAAAGGCGATTAACATGATCTCTACAATCGTTCCTTCCGATTCATATGTGCGGTATCTATCCCTGCCTTCTCTCCAGCCAGCACCCGACCATGTAAAGAATCTTTTCCCCGATTACCAGATCACCCATATCTGGGTGTAGGTGGGTTTGCTAAGGTGTACAAGGCGATTGGACCTTTTGGTAAAGAGTTTGCTCTGAAAATTCCCAAAACCGAAGACATTATGGCCACTATGGACGTGAAAATAATCAACAGTTTCAAATCGGAATCCGAACTCTGGATGAGACTGGAACACGTCAATATCGTTACGCTCCATAGCGGTAAAACAGAGCCACTACCGCATATGGCGATGGAGCTGATGGAAGGATGCAACCTCAAGGAGTTGATGAAAAACCATAATCTGACTGTTGGTGAGGCAGTTCATATCATGCGGCAAGTCTTAAAAGGACTTTCTTTTTCACCGGTCAAAAAACCTTCCAGCCGATAAGAAGAAGGGAGGATACCGAGGAATTGGAAATTCCTCTCCCCCTTACTAGCTATACAAATACGCCTTAGCTAAACAAATATTATTTAAGGAATGCCGGAGACGCTAACATGGTACGGAGAAACCCTAACATGGCAAAGCTGCCAACAGCCTATCTTTTTCGTGAGATCAGCCGTCGAAAGAAGATTTTTATGGAGAAGAATCCCACGGTAAAGGTTATCAGCCTTGGAATCGGGGACACAACGGAACCCCTTCCGCCCCACGTGATGAAGGGTTTGGTGGACGGTGCGAGGAAACTCGGTACACGCCAGGGGTTTTTGGGTTATGGAGACGAGCCGGGTTTTTCCGAATTGAGAGAGAAGATCGCACAAAAAATGTACGGCGGAAAGGTGGATGCGGAGGAGATATTCGTATCCGACGGTGCAAAGCCGGATATTGGCCGTTTCCAGATTTTGTTCGGAAACAATGTTTCAGTTGCAGTACAGGACCCGGCGTACCCGGTCTATGTGGACAGCTCGGTGATAATGGGTCAGACTGGCGGCTACGATAACAGCGCCAGGCGTTTTGACAATCTAGTATACATGCCCTGCACCCCTGAAAACGATTTTTTTCCTGACCTCGAGCACACGCCTAGGACCGATCTGATCTTTTTCTGCTCCCCGAACAATCCCACCGGTGCGGTGGCCACCCGTGATCAACTGCGGAGGCTTGTCGATTTTGCGCGTAATAATAATTCCATCATAATCTTCGATGCGGCTTACCGTGAGTTTATTTCCGACCCGGAACTTCCCAAAACCATATTCGAGATCGAGGGAGCCCGTGAAGTGGCCATAGAGCTGAATTCATTTTCGAAGCTTGTGGGTTTTACGGGGGTCCGACTGGGCTGGTCCATCGTACCTAACCAGTTGAAATATGATGACGGATCTTCGGTGAAACACGACTGGAACCGGGTGGTAACCACCATTTTTAACGGGGCGTCCAATGTAGTGCAGTACGGGGGGCTTGCGGCTCTCGATGACGAGGGTATGAAAGAAATGGAAAGGCTTGTCTCATACTATGTGGAAAATGCCCGTATAATCAAGGAGGCCCTGGGCATCATAGGGCTGAAGACATACGGCGGTTCCAATTCCCCTTACATCTGGGTGAAATTTGAAGGTGAGACGTCTTGGGATGCCTTTTCGAGAATACTCCAGCAAACCTGTATCGTTACCACGCCTGGGAGCGGGTTTGGAATGTCCGCCGAGGGTTACATCAGGTTCAGCGCCTTCGGTCACAGGTCCGATATCGAGGAGGCTGTCAGGCGTTTCGACAAATTATTGCCATCCAAAAATTGATCTCTACAAAGGAGGCACTAGCGACGATATACGACGCGGTTATAATTGGTGCCGGACCGGCCGGCTCATCCGCAGCGAAAGTGCTTGACGAACGAGGTCTTGATTACATATTGGTGGACAGAGAGAAATTTCCCCGGAACAAGCCGTGCGCGGGGGTGCTCTCACCCAAGATACGTTCGCTGATCGACATTCCCCCCGGCATAACAGAAAGGCCTCTAAGGGGCTACAGGGTATTTTCCCCAGCTGGAAGAATTGTTGAATCTTCCTTCCCCGAGCCTGGTTTTATCGTGCAGAGGACCGAATTCGATGCCTTTCTCGTTAACTCACTCGCCACAAAACCGGTCAGAGAAAAGGTTACTCAGATCATCGATAAAGGTGGCTTTCTTGAGGTACGAAATGACCATTGGAGCTGTAAAGCAAGGTACATCATAGGCGCTGATGGAGTAAATTCGGTGGTGAGAAGATACTGCGGCATTCCAACAAATCAGGTTGCTGCGGCCGCCCAGTGCGTGGTCCGACTTCCCGCAGATGAGATCGATCAGCGTGTTGGCAACTGGTTCGAGGTTTATTATACACAGCATCACGGTTACGGGTGGATCAGCCCTATGAAAGATTCCCTGAGGATTGGGATTGGCATCATAACAGGGCACCTCACAGAGAATATCCAGGCCGTGCTTGACAGATTCATGGAAAGTTCCATTGTAAGAGAGAAATGGGATGGTGGAGAAATAGTGAAGAGAGAAGCAGCTTCTATCCCGATGTCCGGTCCATTGGATCGCCTGACTCGACCGCGAATACTTCTTTGCGGAGATGCAGGCGGTTTTGTCTATCCGGGGACCGGTGAAGGAATATTCTACGCGATAAAGACCGGCAGGATAGCCGCTCAGTTGATAAGCCGGCTCCACAAGGAAGGAGACCTTGATGCCGATCTTCTGGAAGAATTCTACTCGCATGAGCTTGAAAATAACGGATTATTTGCTCTACGGGATGTGGATTTTACGGAAAAGAATCTATCCAGCACCGAAAACGCGGAAAAATATGTCTGCAAATTAGCTCACGTCGTTCGGGCTCGCAGCGTTTCTTGATCTTTGGTCTCTATTTCTTGGCGGCCTTTTATTATGCCGATGACCTGGGTCAATAATTCAGTATCCAGGTGAGTCTGTCCCTCGAAATCACCCAATTTTGCCTCTTTTGATTTGCCAAGGTCATAGCAGGTCTCGCTATCGATATCCACTATCACACCAGGCACCCCGGCTTCCTCGAAATCCTCGATATGTTTTACATAGAAAGCCTCGCAGCAGCACCCTATGAACGAGCTTACCCCTTCATCCTTCATCTGGGAGAGAGTTTCTGTTAGGTACTCAAAACTGAGTATGGTAATGGGCTTCATGTCGTTGTCGATAGCGAGTTCGTACCCGCTGCCTATACTGCATCCGCCGCAGGGGTCGCAATCCTTCCGAATTCTGTAGTCACATCCCACCAGCTTTGAGCAGTACGGGAGCAGCAGAACGGAAGGGTCGATAATATCGGCGAATGGGTGCAGTACCGTAAAAATCCTGTTGACGTTCGCGTGGGAGATTCCCAGCTCCAGGTAATCGATCTTTTCAATTGCCTTGTTTATCGCCATGATAAAATCCAGCGCTTTGACTCCCGGTATCTGGATTTCTCTATTACTGAAAAAATCATTAATTATAAATTCCATATCACTCTTGACGAGAGACGCGTCCTTCAAGAGTCCCTCGAGGTCGAAGATGGTTCGTTTGGGGTATGCGAAAAAATCACCGGTGATCAGAGCGGCCTGGATCCGCCGATTGGGGATGTCCGCAACCAGTGATACCCGTATGAGACCGCCGGGCGCCTTGTGGACCGAAGTCAGAACAGAACGGTGTTTTATGGGCCGACGGATCCCGTAAACCCATTTATCCGACCGATAATACTCAAGTTTCTCTTCAAGCATTTCCTTTTCTTGCGTGGTCAATTCTCTTTCACGGAATTCCACTTCAAAAACTTCTGCAAACCCTTCTACAAGGGCCGCCTTTATAGTATCCATCTCCGGAAGATAACCCAGTTCCCATTTCAGGCAGGTCACCCTTTCTCTTACGGATTCCAGTTCCTTGTCCTTCAGTTTCTCGATTGGAATTCTAAGAGACCGCAGCATGGTGTCCACGTCGAAATCCGTTAATAGAGTTCCCTGGAAGAGGAATGCGCTTCCCTCGAAGGCTCCGCCGGTCCCGGATATCTTCCTTCCATCCACCTCGATATCGTTCTTGGGACGAAATTCAGCCTTTACGCCGAGTTTTTGGAGCCCCTTCACAGTTCCCAGGCACAATTTCTCGTAAAGATCATCCACCTTTTTCGGGATACCGGGATGCCCTATGGAAGCAATCAGTTCCCAACCCAGCTGTGGCTCGTCAAGGTAAATGGCCCCTCCGCCGGTGATCCTCCTGTTGATATCGATTTCATTATTACTGCAATAATCGATCCGTACTTCCTGCTCGGTGCTCTGATGAAATCCCACCAGAACCGCGTTTGGGGAAAATTTAAGAAATCTCAGTGTGTTCGGGATAATATCCCTGTTCCTGCACTTCAGCAGGACGTCATCCAACGCGGAATTTTCAGCAGCGCTTCTCACGCCGGTATCCAGCAGCGTCCAGGTTTCCATGTCATCACTGTTCTCGACCTTCACAGGCTCCGCTCGAAGTCACCGGAATAATCGACCAACTGTTTCCTGACGGAGTCGATATCGGACTTTTCCGGTAAAAAGGCAAAGTTCCTGATGGGGCGTGACGGTCGCTCGTTGCCGTAGGGCCTGTTACATGCCACCACACCGTCGTGTCCCGCGCAGCCCGATGTCATGAACGCCTCGCCTGATTCAATGACTTTCTCCACATTGCTTGACAAGTCACCACTTGGCAAGTGTGATGCGCCAGCAGGCGTGTCTTCACCTGCATATTCCACCAGTTCGCCCATATCATTAAACTTCATATCTTCTGCCCGCTGAATTCCGGAGTTTATGAGGTACCGGGCCAGCTGAACGCGTCGGTACTGACCGTAGGAAGGCTGTTTCCAGTTCGACATGGAACTCCCCCCTTCGGGATAAAATGAGAACAGATGGGTTTTCGCCCCAAGGTCCTCCCCTTTCTGAATAATAGCAATGATTTCCTTTTCTGTCTCCCCGAGGCCTACGATCAGGTGTATTCCAGCCTTTCCTCTTCCGAAACATTCAGCGGACCACTCCACCACTTTCCAGTATTGATCCCATTTATGAGGGCCGTTTACCCCCTCTCCTCTGAACTTGCGGAAAAGCTCTTGGGTTGCGGCGTCCACGGCAATTCCCACCATGTCCGCCCCCGCCTCCTTTATCTTCATAACTTTTTCCTTGGAACGGATCAGCGTGGGTGCTATCAATCCGCTTATCAGGAGATCGGTCTGGTCGCGAAAGGCACTCATAATAGTGCACATATCGTCGAAGGCTCTCGGGTGAGTTATCATGGAAACGCAAACCCTTCCCAGGTGTTTGCCGTACTTCTTCGTTCTAGCGAGGATATCCTCCAGCGAAACGATGGGCCAGTCCACTCGAATGAAAGTATTCTCATCCGGGTCCCGGGATTGTGAGAGGCCGCAGTATCCGCAATTTCCCTTGCAGCTGTCATCATACACCACCAGAAGGTTCAGTGCATTGAGGCGCTCCCCTCGATTGAATCGTCCGGGGAATATCTTCAATGTCATGGCGGCAGCCGTGCTGATCTGTACGTAATCCGGACTCTCTTTCTCACTCATCCTCTTCCACCTTTTTGATTTCTTCGGAGATCCATTTTACAATTTTTTCTTCATCATCCAGTAAATATTCGGATTCGCCATCAAGTACGGCCGAATCCGCTTTAACTGCAAATATCCATGATTCATACGGAGCTTCATTGATTTTTCGTGGATTTTTTATTACTTCATCGTTGACGGCAACTATCTCGCCGTCCGCGGGGGAATATAATCTGCTCACGAACTTTGCCGACTCGAAACTTCCAATGGATTCACCAACTTTTACGCGACTTTCATTCACCGTGAGGAAGGTCAAATACCCTGCGTACTCCACGAGAAAGGCGTCCATCCCGATCTTGATCAGATCGTCCTCTTGTTTCAACCATATGTGTGCTCCGTCCCTGGTATAATATACTCGGTCCAATGGGAAATTCATCCCGTTTATCTCTAACAATCTAATACCTCCTTCCGCAGGAATCCTTTTCAGGTTATTTTCATCCCTTTTTTCTTTCCCGATAGTATATTGTGCATTTATTATTTTCAGTTCAATTATTGTTTTTCTCGATCATTGTGCAAACTATATCGATGATTTTTCGACTATCGTAATTAAGGCCTATGATTTTTTTTTCCATCTCATTCCTGAGAATCGGATGGAAATTATGCGGTTCATCGAATGAAATTTTTTCTATACGCTCTTCGGAAATTTCAAAGGTGATTCCTGTTTCTCCCCCGGGAATAGCGAAAGCATGATAAAATAGATAAACTCCTTCCTTCACCTTGATCTCCCGGCCAAGCTGTTTTACACCTCTCTGGTACATCCATCGGTCCGATGAATAGTGTTGATCAAGTTCCTTCATCTTTTCGAAGACCGCTGCGTCAATGGTCCCTTCGGTCATAGGGCCCAGTAACTCAGAAAATTTTTCAATCAGTAATGAACAGATTTTTTCCTTCGGCGGAATGTATCCCAATTCTTCCCGAACGGTTGTGAGATTTATTTTCATATGCTCGATATACATTTGTTTTAATGGTCCGCTGCATTTCAGTGCTCTCGCCATCATCTCCCGGTCGAAATCAAGCATTATACCCCCTGCTAGTACCCTGCAGTACCCGATCTCGCCGCCGCCGTTGCCCGATATCTTTTTTTCGTTGATGACCAGATCGCATATGGGGCGATATTCGGCATCCATCCCCAACTCCTTCAATGCCCGGGTTACGGGCCGAAGGAATTTTCTGAAAAAGTTCTCGGGTACCCTCGAAACTCCGTCCCGATTTCGCTTCAGAATCAGATTGAAGAATACCTGCCTACTGTCCAGCAGCACCGTGCCGCCGCCTATCTCCCTCCTGAATATGCCAATATCGTTATCCTTGCAGTATTCAAAGTCGATCTCATCTCTTGGGTCCTGATGGAGACCGAGGGATACGTATCTGCTATCCGGGGAATCCAGTACCAACCCTTCCATTTCCAGCTGGGCCAGGGCGTGGTAGATCAATTGAGTTTGTTTCCAGTTGATTTCGCCGAGATTATAATATTTCATATGTTTACCTCATAACTAAAAAATTATTTATTTCTCTTGCCGCCAAACAATTTTCTCTTAATTTTGCGGTAATACATAACTATCAATATCAGGCAGTAATAACCGCCACTGCAATCACGTCCGCATCGATAGGGTCTGTAACTCATTGGCATATCTCCGGTTTTTCTTCGGTGCGTCTTTCCCAGATGCATTTTCATTTTCGAAAATCATGGCTGACACCAATTCCCGTTGAACCCGGTTCCTTTTGAACCTTGCAGCTCAATTGAAAGGATACACATCTTATGGTATTCGCCGGAGGTGCTGGAATACAGTCAAAAAGCACTTGTGGGGTGATTCGTTTTGGAGTGATGGTTATTTTTTTGAATCGGTTGGCCGTGTCACAAGTGAAATGGTCGAATTCTACATTGAGAGGCAACAGCGTAAGCATTGGCAAGGAGAAGACTATGAATACTTCAAAGTGGAAAAGACAGAACGTCTAACCGGCCAAACTTCGTTGACAGACTTCGCCTAAAAATAACGATACTACACCCAAAACGCCAGCTCCTTTAGGGGCTGGTAGTTTACAATAATGCTTTCTTTTCAGCGATCTCTTTCTTCATCCAGTTCTCGAATGCGGGTCCAGTTTTCATAAGGTTACCCAATTCATCATCAAGATCCTCAGGGCTGATCTTCAGTATCCATCCTTCACCATAGCTGTCTTCATTGATCAAACCCGGCTCGTCTTCCACATCCTCATTAACCTCTTCGATCTCTCCACTTACCGGGGAGTAGATCTTTCCAGTCCATTTGCCGCTGCTGATGGTACCCAAAGGTTTGTTCTGGGATACCTCATCCTCTTCCTCCAGCGTGATGACACGCTTGATGGTCCCTGCCATCTTTTGGGCAAAGTCAGTAATGCCTATCAAAACAAGACCATCTTCGACTCGAGCCCAGCAATGCTCTTTGTGGTAGTACAAGTCGTCTGGGAAATTAAATTCGTCGATTTTCATGAAATCTATCCTCCAATTTTCGGTATAATAAGATATTAATTTATAACTTTCGGTTAGATTGTTAACGAATGTTAAGGGTTATGGAGACGCGCTTGTGACGCTCAAATATTTATAGCGGAGATCTGCATCTGAATTCGGTCTGGAGATCGGGTTATTAACCTCCTGGTTGCCGCCCTTCGAGAGTCTATCTCTTCCTTTCTAGCTTATGCAATTGCATTACTACGCTATTTCAATCCTGCTCTAGCGAAAGTGTAAAATATATTCAACATATTTACTCCCTGCAGGAAGTGACGGCATGGAATGTCCCCAAACAAGGAAAGGCGTCAAGAATACAGTTCATATCTGATATATGAGGAAAGCAAGATATTTGGTGCAGAGCACAGTGAAAAGGCAAAATGGGGATTGGCCCTCGTTGGATTTTTTGGTGTGACCGTGCTCATAAGGCTAGTAGTTGGCGGTGGTTGTGGAGCAGCAATTCTGGTTTATATGGGTCTGTCATCCATGGCCATTGGTTTGGTGTTCTTGATATACCACCTGGCTTCCGAAAGCGACCTTTTGAAACTGAAGATAGGTGCGGGGATAATGTGTGTAATGGCCTTCCTGAACCTCTTCCTTTCCCCCTTATTTGGCTTGGGAACATTTGTATTACTCACATTCCTGTGCGGTTATATATTAATGATAGTCGGCTATGTTTTGACCCTGAAAAAGCTGGATGCGGAATATCCCGAAACAGCCAAGCCCGAGAAGTCAGCAGAGGAGAAAAAACCGGAGCCCGAGACCGCAGCTGAGAAACCGCCGGTAAAGCCTGAAACCATCGAAGAGAAGAAACCCGTGACAGACGAGAAAGAGAAAGTGTTAGACTTGAAAGCGTATGATATCCCGGAGTTAGAGCTGGAAGATAAGGCTCAGGCACCTCTGGAGGAAAGCTTGGGTCAGGTGCTTGAAGAGAAGGTTGACCAACGGCTGGAAGCGGTGAATGAATTATCTGAGAAGTTCGGCATCTCAAGCTACCATGCGCAGTTGTTGCGGGATGCGGATTATGGGGAAATAGAGGACCTAAAAGATGCGATCATGACGGACCTTATGATGATCAAAGGAATAAATCCAACAATTGCAAGGAAGATCATCGCTTATTTCAAGGAAGGTCCGGACGAGTTTTGATACAAATAAGTGCCTGGGTATTCTTGTAGATTAAGGCGACCCACAGGACCTTCAGCAGCTAAGCTTATTTTAATACAAATGGATAGTTTAAAATTCCCGACATTCATTCTTTAAAGTTGATTGAACGATACAACATAATTCGTTCTTATTTTTTGCTTTGATCCAATTTTTCTCGAAATCAATTTTTTCCAGAATTTGGACTATCCACATGAGTGAGTGAAGATAAAAACTCTTCTCATCGTGTGAAGAAACAACGATAAATGCAGCATGTACCGGTGGGGATTCTTCAGAAAAAACCGCTCCCTTTTTTGTCCTCACTATTACGATCTCGAATTTATTTCTCCCTTTAATATGAAATGAAATAAGAGCACCACCGGGTCTTACAATTATGTTTGAATCCTTTTCTCTTTTTAATAATAATCCATATAGCTTTTTTTCGCTCATTTTCAGCCGTTTTGCAAGACGCTCCGATACGTTTTTTGCGAAATCCGCAGGTGCCACGAAATAATCGAGGTCCAGTATCTCACAATTCTTTATTTTTTCTTCAAATCTTGTTTTCGTGACATTATCTCTCTCGATTAAAATCTCCCTCAACTCTTCATCCAGGACGTGATCTCTTTTAGCCCCGATAACCCTTTCAAGAACATGCAATAATGCATATCCCCGCTTGATCTTCCCATGAGAGTAAATAAAATACCAGGTTAATGCGCATACTATAAAAATTCCCGTTATCATAAGCGGAATATTCCCCATCCGAGAAATAAGAAATCCCATTCCGAGGATACCGATTATTTGAACCCATGGGTAGAGTGGTGCTTTGAATTTTGGCTTGTAATGTTTTCTGTTGCTCTCCCGCATGAAAATAAGTGCCAGGTTTGCCAATATAAACAATAGTAATTTCAAGGTGGAGGCAGTTTTTACAAAGTCCTCCAGCTTCAGGAACCAGATAATCGCCATCATGAAACCGGCAGTAAAAAGTATCGAAAACCACGGGGTTCCACGCCTGGACACCTTTTGGAAAACACCGGGCAGCAGTTCATCTTTCCCCATAGCCATGGGATCCCGGGACGCCGCCAAGATCCCCGCGTTCCCCGTGGAAACAAACGCCAGGAATGCGGCGATACTCATTATCAAGAGACCGAACAGCCCCATGGTAGCTTCACCCCCTAAAGAAATGGGTAAATTTTGAGGATTCTCAAGCACTCCGCTGTCAACAACTCCCACTGTAACGAAAATTACAGAAATGTAGAGCACGGATACGATACTCCAGGAAAGAAACATACCTAACGGTAAGTTCCGCCCGGGATTCTTCACCTCTCCTGCCACTGCTGCGATCTTCGTCGTTCCGGCAAACGAAACAAAGACAAGGCCTGCAGTGGCGAATATGGAACCAATACCTTTGGGTGCAAAGGGGGTATATCTGGAAAATTCAACCGAAAAGGAGCCGACGATGACGTAAAGTGCGAGTAACGTGATGAGAGAAATAACCATATATGTCTGAATTTTTCCCGCAAGCTTGACCCCGACTATATTTATCACGGCAAATATCAAACAACATCCCATGGCGATGAGCTTTATCTGGTCCTCGGTAAAGCCAGGATTGAACAGTACTAAAAAAAGGCCGATTCCCAACAGGGCAAATGCGGATTTAAAGGCCAGAGACAACCACGCGGTCAATCCTCCCAGCGTACCCATCATAGGTCCCATACTTCGATCCGTAAAGAAATAGATGCCTCCGGTTTTCGGCATGGCCGTGGTCAATTCAGCTTTTGATAGAATGGTGGGAATGATCAGAATGCTGGCGATGGCATATGAAACGATGACGGAAGCACCGGTATTTGCGAATGCAAGTGCAGGTAAAATGAACAAGCCGGAGCTTATCATGGCGCCGGATGCGACACAAAAGACCTCAAGTAGACCTAGTTCCTTTTTTAACCTCATGGCACATCCGTTCCAGGTTTTGATACATCGCTTGTACTTTATAATATTAATGTATCTTTTGCCGGATTTCACTTCTCCGATTTGTCATACTGGAATTATATAAGTTATTATTTTCTACATAAAACCTGGAAACAATACAAGATGATATTTATACGAATTATTTTTAAGTGAATAAATAATCAACTTGCACTTCCGCTCATACGAAAATGGGTCATTATAAATGCCATATCGCTAGTTGGGATACCAAGTGTGGCGTGCGACCGTCCCTTGACTAGATGAGACCTCATAGCCTATATTGACGAGTATGGTGCGCTTGTTTTCAAGTCCCTAGATAAACCTTTGGCGTGAGAAAAAGGGCAATTATCACACAAATCGTAAGTATTAATAAGAAGATGAAATCAAAATATTTATTTTTTCCATAAAGTAATACGAATACACCTCCTAACACAATTCCAACTATTCCGATGTTTATTATTTTTGGATAGTCCTCTCTTGAATTATTGATGGTACCCTTTCCATTTCCACCTATTCTCATTTTATACAGTGTGTATGGGAGAACGAGAACCATTATCGCCAGAACAAGATATATTATTCTAAATAACCAGGCTCTATTTCCCTCCTTCATTTATTCACCCCTATCAACATTTACTTATGATTTAACGTAAACGAAGTCTACCTTTTTAATACGGTTTACACTTCTTTATCCATAAATTCTACCTTCATGATCTCATTTAGAAGGTCCAGATCATTCGCTTTTATCATGCTATTTGATACCGTGTACAACACGTCGTCTATGTAGAATGATCGCTTGATGGAGACATCATTGTTACTATACCGCCGATTTCCCTGCTGAGCATGGTCATTATCCGAATGGCTGATCCTGCCTTTCAACACAAACCCATCGTCAGCGGATAAGTGGAATACGTATGCACCTTCCCACACGAAATCCCCGTGGGTGTTATCCGAGGCACCGCCGGAATACTTCGATTGATCGATCTCGTAAAGCCTTATCGGTATGACCAGCAGGTTCTTGCTTCGGCTGAACAGGAATGCGTGGGGATCGTTCTGGGCGGGGGAGTATGTTCCCCTGTCACCAATGATATACTTTGATATCTCCTTGGGATTGTTGAAATCGGTGACGTCGAACAATGAAAGTTTTACTCCCTGGTACCAGGAGAATGAACCGCTATCGGCGAGAACCGTCTCCTTTCCCAGACCTATGACGTGATTTTCATCGTACGGATGAAGATAATCCGAGTAACCCGGTATTTTCAGCTCGCCGAGGATGTACGGGTTGGACGGGTCTTTGAGATCCATAACGAAGAAGGGATCCACCTTGTCGAATGTGACGAGATAGGCTCTTGATCCCATGAATCTTGCCGAATAGATCCTCTCGCCCGGGGCGATGTCCCTTATGCTCCCGGTGATCCCGAGATTCATGTCGAGCACGAAAATATGGTTCTTCGCTGTTCCAATCCCCGTTCTTGAAACGTGACCCGTGGTGGTGGCGATCCTGAAATGGTCATCAAATTCTCCCATGGAGAAGCGGTTCAATATATAACCGGGAACATCGCCCTTGGCCTGGAAGGATATGCTGCCTTTTCTTATGGCGATCCTGTAGATGACCGTTTGTTCCAACTCCTCAGCAATATCCACGGAGAATTTGTCTTCTTCTTCCTGCCATTCCTCGTAGAAATTTTCTCTTTCACCTTCAGTCATATTTTCGATATACTCCCCCATTACTCCGTTTATACGTTCCAATTTATCGTATCTCGTGAGTTTTGAATTTATCGTATCGCTAATCCGCCATGATGAGCTTTCCGGCAGTATGGGTATGATTGCCCTCTCGATCTCCATCTCCTTCTTATCGATCCAGCTCAGTCTCTTGCTGTACGTCAAATATATGTTGTTGTGTGATACGTAAATCTCACCTGATGATCCCATCAGTATCGATCGAATATTCGGTTTCATGGAACTTGTCCGTATATCGATCGAAAATACGTTTGTATATGAATAACCGTAATCATAGTCATCGACATAGAATATCTCGGACGGTGCTGCCGACAGTTCCTTCTCGTTCTTTATTTCCCACGCGGACTGTCGCCCTACAAGGTAGAAGTGGTTCCCGATCATCCTGGAGCTTACATAGCTGCCGTTCATTGTGTCGGTTCTGGACAATATGGGGTTGTTCCTTTTTTCAACGTTATATACCTCGACGAAGGTTTTTGCACTTGAAGGAATATAAGAGATTGACCTGCGGCCGTAACAATAATCCCGATAATAATTTTCATTTCTCCCCAGAATAACAAGTCTATCCCCCACGAGGTATATTTCGATGATGCTGCCGTTCACTTCGATCTCGGAAATTATTTCAGCGGTTTCCGCCGGATAGACATCCACGATGATCACTTTATTCCGGTCCTTTGATACAATGTAGGCGTACCCCCCGTCGTTCTTCACTATATCACCCTCGTCGACGCCTTCCTCCTGCACGTTCGTCGTCGAGTAATCATCGGAGACCGAATCTCCGTTACTATCATCATCGCTAATGTCATTCGATAAAGCAAGTTTTTCTACATGCAAATCCCTTGCTTCTCCGGTGGAATTGTCTGGCGGATTATATTTCCACCTGTACAGACCGTTACTGTCCAGGTTCCGGTATGTCCCGGAACTCCCGAGTTTCGTATTAGTGTCCAAAAAATTCTCTATATCGCCATATGATGAGAAGGTCCCGAGATCCGTAAGATTTTCGTATTCATCGTCTGCGGAGTAAGCTCTGAACTCGTAGTCGTTATCCATAGATGTAATACAAGCATAGATGCTGCAGAAAGTGATTATCATCACAATCATTGTGGCTGTCAGTTTTTCCTTAATCGATATCATATTCTCAACTCCATATCATCTATTACTCATTTGAGAATATAATAGAATTTTGGTATAATCATGAAAATGACTTGATCGTATAGGAATAAAAAGAAATTAAATCGTTCACGTTGTGCCACCCTTATTGCTAAAAGATTTCTTCATTATTCACTCACGATCTCTGAGACCATTTTCATTCCGTGAAGAACTATCCAGGGTTCAAACCAGAATTAACCGGGTTCGGAAGCAATGATTCCAGGATTTTTTTCGCTGAGGAGTAACTTATTTTCTTTTACCCCGTTGGCGATAATACCCATTGTTCCTTTTACCCGGACCTCTCCCTTTTTTAATTACTCTCGGTTATAACTATCCGGTATTTTTTGGAACCGGCCACCTTTTTTTGACCAGCATCCGGAAGGATCCGGTTCAGAAGCGAGCCTTTTACCTCCACCCTTATCTCCGGGGAAATAATCTCGGCGGTGGCGGCGCCCCCTGCAGATTGTATAGTGATGGCCTGCTGGACCTGGCTCAGTGATTCAACGTCCGCTCCCAGCTCACGGGCCTGTTTACGGTCTTTTTCCAGCTCGAAGACCTTCATCCGCCCCACAATGTGCTCCTTGATGAAACCCTGGTCCTTGAGGGTTTTCAGGTGATGGTATAGATTGTATCTGGATTCTCGAAGCTCCTTTTCCAGCTCAACGGTTGTCCGGGGACCTTTCTCTAAACACTTTATTATTGCCTGGCGGGTGGGATGGGCCGCCGAGGATATGTTCCTAGGGACCCATACCCTTTTCTTTCCATTTCTATTATTACCCACCTTATCCCCTCCTACCCTTTCTTCTTCATGGATTTCTTCTTCTGCATAGCAATATTCTTGGAGATGAACGACACTGATGACTGCGCCGCAGTGTACTCCGATGCGGCCATTCCCCCCATTGCAGCCTGGATCTCACCGGGCGCCATGGCCATCTCGGATTTTGATACCAGGGAAGAAGCCTTTGCCATGTCCTTCTTGTCTCGGGTCTCCGATCGCTGAAGATAGAAATGGCTTATCATGTGGACAACCCGCCCCTCGCCCCAGGAGAACTCGCATATCACCGGTGCTTCGCCGTATTTTCCCTCCAGCTCTTTTGATTCCACCAGAACGTTGACCTTCTTTTTGTCCTGGACCACAATAGGGTATGAACTGCCTTCTAGCCACCATAGTGGATCCATACCCTCCTCAAGGAACCCATCCAATATAGGATTCTCGGGATCAAGGACGTTTATCCGAACCACCTCGTCCTGGGTCGGCTTCTGATTGTACTTCATTGTCTCGGGAAATGCCCGTTCTATTACGTGTTTCAGGGCCCAGTCGGTTGTGATCAGAAGCCCTCCACCGTTGACGAAGGTCACTATCTTCCTTATGGCCATGTCTGACACCTGGCCGGGGCAATTTATGAACAGGGTCTGGTCGGGACGAAGCTTTATCGTATCCATGTTCGCGGTATTTATTCTCACGAAAGGGATCCCCGCAAGTTCCAGTACCAGATGGGCATGGTCGTAGGTACCGTCCACTACCACAACGTCGGCCTCGGTGACCTCCTTCAGGGCTTTTGCGGACTCTGGGTCCTTCTTCTCCATCTTGAGCATTGTGAAGAATGCCCCCGCCTTGTATGACGCTTTCATCTTGGCTTCTCCGGGAGTTTCACCGCTGTTGATATTCATATCCATTTTTTGCTCTTGACACATTTTTATCACCCAGTTTTAAAGTAAGTAAGTATTTACTTACTGGGTTTTAAAACTTTTCACCTCAATTCTAAATAATGCCTTTTGTCGTGTATTTTAATACCAGACCATATGGGTAAAATTTTTTCGTTTACCCTGCTGTTATGCTAAAATACGTTTTGCGTCTTACTCCTTTAGGGGCTATGCCGAATTCATAAATTATTAATATCATTGCAAAGGACGTTCCAATCCGTATTTATAGACACGATGCATATGATTATCGTTTGTAATCGAAGGTTGACGCAAATGATAAAGAGAAGAATTTTGATCGGCAAATTTGTTGTATTTCTGGTTCTCTTGAATATCATTTTAATAGTAATACCAAAAACGTCGAATGCTTCAAGCCAGCCCGTCCTTATCACCCTCAATGAGGCTGAAAAGTCGGCGAATGTCGGCCCCGACGATAATGGAACAGTAAATTTTTCAGGAATGGTATATGTTGATGTTATTGGGCCTGGACAGAATATTCAATCAATAGAAGTCACTCTATCAGCAGATGCTGAGGACTGGCCCGCTACCGTCATACCAACAGTCATGGTATTCGAATCCAATGAACATGACAAACCGTTTAACGTAACGGTCCAAGTACCGCTGGGGACGGATTTCAATGACAGTGGAATGGTCGAAATCAAAGGGAAATATCGATACAAACCTGGAATACATGAGTTCGATATATCTAGCAAAAAAGGGATAATCACAATCGCTCCATATTGCATCATGAACATAAGTTGTCCGAACCCCGAAAAGGGTGGGAATCCGGGAGATACGGTCCGGTACGATCTCATAATAATGAATGACGGGAACGGGGATGATCGATTTGCCATCGGCGTCGAAAATCTTTCGGGATTGCCGAAGGGTTCCGGGATATTAAGCATCTCAAGGAATGAGGTGCTTGTCGAAAGAGGGGGTGAGGCGAAGGTACAAGTAATTATAACCATCGATGACAGGGCAAACCCGGGTATTTACCCAATATCCTTATCGGCCATGTCGTTGACACAGATGGAAAAAGCGAACGTGAGTGTGAAAGAAACCTGTTTCATCACATTGGAGATTGAGGTGAATGATGCAATAGGTCTTGGCAAGAAGTTCTTTTTGTATAGTGGTGGAATTACTATATTACTTTGTCTCGTATTGAGTGTGATATTACTAAAAAAACGAAAGAAATGAGGTGAAGATCACCATTAATTCCAGTGCATGTAACTATGAACTTTTTAGCTTGGTATAATGTAACGACTAAACTGTTAGATTTTTGGTTTACCTCACAAGGCGATTCAGGTATTTCGTATAACGACTTGCGAGTTTGCGAACTTCTGTCGGGGGGAGCAATTTGGGTGAAGGCCGACAGGCCGAGAATCGGGAATCTGTTAGTTATGCGGGTGCGGTAGCACCGAGCATTGGGGGCGAGCGATAGTCCAACCACAAGCGCAGAGTCATAACTCCCCTTTTATCGAATACCTTGTTCGGTTCCCCAGTGGATCAATAGAAGGTGACAAAGGTGATGAGAAAAATGAAAAAACTTAGTGCCGGCCACAATGATAACTTGACTATCAGGTTGTCCCGGTAGTTTATTATTTTACTTTTGTAACTTGAAGCAAGCAATATCGAATTTACGGATAACACGAGTATTGCGAAGTACAATTCAAAGTAAAAGAACTCAAAATAGATAAACTCATTAAGTGAAAGGTGGTCCCTTAGAGAAATATGCGAGATCATCAGAACGAAGAAAAGGGAACCACAAAATGCCAGGACCGGCAAGGATCCAAATCCAAAGATGCCTACCTTTTTCTCTTTCACCGTTGTGATCATTAGTACCGCGAATAATAGAAGAACTATAATGATCAAGGGTATTGCATCGGACATGAAAACGCTGATTGCATTTGGCTCAATCTCGACGTTGAAATATAACTCCGGGAACTCCGAATATCTGCTGGATTTGAGCCCCAGGTTTGTGTTGTATTCGTTTATCCGATAACTGTAATAGCTTTCTTTCACACTCCATCCTTCAATAATAAAGTTCTTTTCGATACCCGGTAGCTCATGTGGTATTATCGTGCTATACCCTTCAAAATCGGGGACGAGGATCACGTTATGTTGTAGGTCGTTGGGCCAGAACCTTATCCAAACATTTTCTTTGTTGAAAGGGTAGAGTGAATAGTCGAACGGCTGCCTCAAGGCGGCACTGAAATACCAGATGCTGATGTTATCATTTGAAAAACTCAGTGAAATGTCCGAACTTTCCGCTTCTGGTAAAATGAATCCCATTGTTACCGATGTTTCGTTTATATGTTTTTGCCAAACGTATCCAGTGAGTATAACATTGTTTCCGCTGCTGAACTCTATGGATTGAATGAAGACACCTGTAGGGATCCTTATCAAATTATCGTCCTCTACCGATTCTGAATCGGAACAGTAGTTGGAAATAGTAGATTCCACCGCATTATTGTCATATACCGATATGTTTTCCGTTCCGAGACCATATACGGATTCTAATGAGATCACCCAGTAAAGAAAGGTTCCACCGAATAGAAGTACGGAAAGGGTAAGCGTGACGAACCATAACCTCCTTGCCTCGGTTGATTTTTTCCTAGTAATAATCAGTATCAATGATATTATGAAAATGATTGAAATGATGATTATAAAGAAAAGGGTATGCCGTAATGAAACTTCAATGTCCTGTAATATTTCATCCTCGACGAACACTGCCCCCAAGGTCCACTTTCCTTCTCCGGTGTTGATCTCGTCCATGGCGATCCATAGCGTCTGCCCCGTGTTTTTATTCTTGTAGTTGAGCAAATTTTCGTCTTTTTTCTCCTTGGCAATATGGAGTAGATCATATTCATCCCCTGTCTCCTTGATCTTTTTTCCCAGATATTCTTTGTTTGGATGCGAGGCGATAATGTTTTCTTCATTGAATATGAAACCATATCCGGTTCGCCCGAACATTAGTTCGCTCACTTTGTCCCGGATATCGTCCAATGAATACACAGTGGCGACAACTCCGGCGATCTCTTTTTCCCCCGGATCATTATAGTTTTCATAGAATGGGACTCCATAGACCGCAATGAGCGTGTCGCTTGCGGTTCCAAAATACGCTTCGGTCCAGCTGGGTCCGTATTCCAAAGGTTTATGATACCAGATGGTTCTGATCCCTTCATATCCGTCAGGTCTTGTATAATTATACAATTGGTCGATCATTACCAGTTCCTTACCAGTTTCAGACCGCTTTACATAAGGAGCAAAAAGATTTGCGTCAGGGTTTCTTTTGAAAGGTTCGAAGGCAACTACCACGCCGAATATCTCGGGATTCTCATCCATCGTTCTATTCAATCGGTCTTTTATATCGTCATATTTCAGGTCTCCGGCATGGCACTAACAAATTTCCCAGTGATTTGGCTGTTTTCAAATCTCCTTGTCGATGGTGAGTGCATATTCATCACTGGATTTTTTGATAGTGCCTCCGGCATTGATGTCGGATGCAATCGAGGTCGAGATGGTCACGGGGTTTTTAAGCCAATTCTCGATACTGGTTGCGGCTTCCTTGACGTTATCGGTGGTTTTCTCTTTTTGTTCCTCCAATAATTGAGATGGGCTTATGGCATAAACTAGACAAAGAACGAATAGGATAATTAGACTTATGATGCATAGAACTATGTTGATATCGGAGATGAATTTCTTATTTTTTGGAGATGCTTTCATCTTAACACTCGGAGCTTCAATTGTGATTGCATTAATGCAAATAATTAAAACTATTTAAGGTATCTTATTGAAATATTAATGAAGCAACTCCAAGAGGAAATTATTTTGCATTAATTTTTTTGTCTTACCCGATGGAAACAATTTTTATTTTAATTCGTCTTTAGTGGATTCCAGTACTGTTTTTTTCCCCCTCCGAAATTCTGCTTAACTCATATATTGGTTAATCTGCGATTATTTCTGCATAATTAAATTCATCTTCATTATCTTCTTCTTCTATAAGAGGTTCTACAGAAAAGTAAGTAATCGCTTCTCGTTCAGGTTCTTTTTTCCTTTTATTTACCTTGGAAAGACTCAACACGATTGTAAATAATGCCAATGCTATTCCCAGACTACCAAACCAAAAACCTCCCAGAAACTCGTTGAAAGGTGCAAGAAATGCATTTCTTTTCTTCGTATATATTCTTTACATTCCTATTTACATCTATGAAAAAGAAAATATGCTTTTATGGGGAACATCAATCCATCTGCCGATTTAGCAATTACTTGTAACTAGAGTATAATGTGAATACTAGTTCAATTCTCAATAAAATCTATGGTTGTCATCTGACAACCCTGGAGGCAAAGCCTCCTTCAATATCATTATTTTTTTGGTTTCGGGCTTGCGTTTGCTTGAAGCTCGCAAGCCCTCTATAGTAACAGTCAAATTCTTTTATCGGATCTACTTGTTCATAGCCCTCTTGAACACCGGGACTGCAATTATCAGCATAACCGTACCGAAGACGGCCATGAATATCACCTCGAAAGCTATATTCGATATGCCGCCGCCCAGTACGATAACCTTTCTCAAGGCCGTGGTGGAATAGGTCAGTGGAAGGACCTTAGACACGTACTGCATGAACCAAGGCATCTGCTCCATGGGAAAGAACACGCCGCTCATGATCATCATGGGGAACATAAGGCTCATCATTATCATGGAGGCGGTCTCTTCCGTATCGGCAAAAGAAGTAATAAGAATACCTAGTCCCACGAAACCGTATACACCCAGGATCAGGAGGAAGAACACCAGTAATATGCTCCCGTATATCTTCACGTCGAAGACCAGCATGGCTAGAACCAAAATAATGGTTCCCTGCAGCATTCCGCGAATGGTCTGTGCCATCACTTTACCTAGGATTATGGACGATCGGTTTATGGGCGCCACCAGCATCCCGTCGAGAGTACCCATGTCCTTCTCGTACGATATAGCGTGGGGAAGCCCGGTCATAAGCGACATCATCACAACCATGCCCATTATCCCCGGGGCAACGAACTGGAAATAATTCGGGTCTCCCGGTATTATGCCTTTTACCGTCACGTGATAGGGCTTTATCAATGCCCCCGTATCGTTGGTATCCACACCATAGGTCTCATTCAGGGTTTCTTTGGCACGCATGGTTCCGATCTGCTCGATGGTCAGCTTCAGTGCAGACTGCACCATTAAGGACAACTGGGGGTTGGATTGATCCGTAATTATCGTAATATTTGCAGTCCTGCCTGCAAGTAGCGATGCGGTGAAGTCCTCTGAAAGCAGTATCCCGCCGCTGATCTCTCCGTTCCGAATATCGCTTTTTAACTCTTCCATATCTCCGGCCGATGTGATATCAAATATCTCTGTACGGTTGTTGAACATATGAAAGTTTCTAAGGAAAGGGTCGGCGAGCATGGTTCCGTTCTCGCCTGCATCCCTGTTGGCGATTGCAACCGGAACATCGCTCATGGAATCCATGGTTGGGAAAATGAACCCCACCATTAACATCATGAAGAAGGGCATGACCACCAGCATCACCAGAGCCAGCCTGTTGCGGACTATCTCCAGGACGTCCTTCCAGCAAACCCAGAAACTGTGTCGGAATATTTTTGCTATTTTCATCATCTCACCCTCTTTTTCGATCTCCAGTGACCATGCTGGCCAATACCCTTGACCTTGTCGCTGGTCTCATCCCGTACCTCGTGTCCAGTTAAATGAAGGAACACATCCTCCAACGTCGGCTCGATATTCTTGATGAAAGCGATTTTTCCCTCGTTCCTGCGAACCATATCTATTATCTCGTCGAAGGCCTCGTCACCACGAGCCTGAATCTTGATATGTGTGTTATCCTTGAACTTTGCCGTGCTTACGCATTCCAGCGATCGTATACCATCCATCAACCTGTTCGATAGATTGGGGATGTTCATTTCCATCACCGTTGTGTCTGCCCCGGATATGAGCCGTTTCAGATTTTCTGGCGTATCAATGGCTACTATCTTTCCCCGATCTATAATACCTATCCTGTCGCATAGTAGATCTGCCTCAACCATCATGTGAGTGGTGAGTATTATGGTGGTTTTTTGCTCATTATTGATCTTCCGTATGAACTCCCTTATCTCGCTTGTGGACTGTGGATCGAGACCCAACGTCGGCTCGTCCAGAAACAAAATTTCCGGTTGATTAAGGAGAGCACGCACCACGTTTATGCGCTGTTTCATGCCAGTGGAGAAAGTTCCTATCTGCGAATTCGCCCATTTCTCCATCTTTACGAGTTTCAACACCTCTTTGATCTTTTCGGTTAATGCTGCCTTTGGTATGTCGAAGAGCTTGCCGAAAAGCTTGAGGTTCTCGGCGGCGGTGAGTCGATCGTACATTATCATCTTTTCCGACACTAGACCAATGTGTTCCCGAACCCTGCCATCCTCCTTTCTGATATCAAAGCCCCCCACCGTTGCAGACCCCTCGCTTGGCCTGCTCAGCGTGCACAACATCCTGATGGTTGTTGTCTTGCCGGCTCCGTTTGGTCCAAGAAAACCGAATACCTCCCCCTTCCGCACCTTGAACGAAACGTGATCCACAGCAGTAAGCTCCCCGAATCTCTTCGTGAGCTCCATGGTCTCAATGGCGATCTCATGCATGGACACAACCCCCTGACTCATCATCCAATATAGCATATTTCGAATCGAGTATGTTCCGGTGCATTCTGTCGAGAAGATCGAGAAACAGTTTAAATTCATCGGAAGTGAAGTCCGCGGTAAGTACTTCGGTCAATTCCTGAAGTATTTTCATAACAACGATCCCCATATGCTCCCCCTTTTTGGTGAGGAATACCTGATACGCTCTTCGATCCTTGGGATTCCTCCTTCTTTCCACGTAACCCTCTTCCATTAATTTACGTACGGCCCTACCCACAGTAGCCTTGTCCACGTGAAAGTACCGTGATAGTTCCTCCTGGCTCTGGCCGTTCCTCTGGAGTAGCATGCGGAAATAGGGGAACTGGCCGCAGCCGATATTGTATTCTTTCAGCCTGTTCGAAACAAACGCCCTGCTGTGGCGATGTATGATGGACATCGATTTGCCGATGAACTTGTAATTTTCCATAGTGCTTCAACTTCCTGGCGCACCTATTCAAGGTCAGCCAATTTGCGAAGGTTGCGTAATCAACCAATTATATATAACGGTTGCGTACGCAACTAATTTGTTTGATAATTTATCGTGGATTATGAAGAATTTGACTGAAAATATCATAAATTTCATTATCATTTTGGGGCCACAAACAACCATCCCACATGAATGAAATCACACAATACTAACTGCAAGCCATAAATAGAAAAAAGCTCAATACACAATAAATTCCAAGTTCATCGGAGCATTACCATGACACCACAAAAGAATTTTTCCGACCGTTTTACGCTATCTAGAGTAAAGGCTGAAGATGTGGGAAACGTCATGGAACTCTACAAAACCTCCATTGTCCCTCTGTGGAATGAGACCGGCCGGGCATATGACCTTGACCGCGTTGAGGAAAACTTACGGAACAACATAGATAATCCTCAATATTTCATGCAAATCATGCACAACCCGGAGAAGATAAACCCCATTGGATATCTAGCTTGGGAGAAACACAGTGATCATACATCAAATCACATGGTGGCGCATCTTCGTATGATACTGGTCCGTCCAAATCACCGGCGCCAGGGGATCGCATCATTTCTTATAGAACTTTTCGAAGATATGGCAAGGAATTGCGGCTGCACGAAGATACTTTTCGACGTTGTTGTCGGCTCCCCTGCAAATTTTTTATATCAAAAACTTGGTTATCGGCACTGGAGCAACTACATGGAGAAGTACCTTTGAGCTTTGGTACACATTAGATAGTGCCGGTTCCCTGTTCTGTCCAGAAGTAATAAAAAAACCTTATTCCGCCCATTCCCTATCTTGATCCTCGTAGTAGTCCTCCTCCCCGTACTCCTCAGCCCCTTCGCTCACCTCATCAGCCATGAACGAGACCTCCTCCTCATTATCAAAGGCAGGCAGATCACCTATCTTCTTTTCCGGGTCCCTCTCCCTTTGTTGGGAGAATTGCCTTGATTGCCATACCTTTGCCAATGCTTCTTCCATTTTCTTCTTTTTACTTCGGGCCAGCATCACAACCACGAGCACCACTATGAGGCCTATGACCATGAGTCCACCCAGGCCGTATAGGATATATGTAAAGGTAGAGCTTTCCTCATCGGGCACTTCTTCGGGGTCCTTTGGATCCACAACAGTGACGGTATATGTCTGGCTAGCTCGATCCTTACCGTCATCTATGGTCACCTCGAATTTGAAGTCTTTTCGAACGGTACCTCCCATCAAAGCTTCCGAAACCTTGAATGTCACCTTTCCATCATCATCTATTGTAACGTAGTTCTCGCTCACCGAGAAGTTCAGATCGTCTGCCCAGACTGGATCGATATCGTAACTAACCGTGAATCTGTAAACCTCGTTCACCTTTGCGCTATGCTTCGTCTCGCCGGTGAGCTGCGGCTGAAGATATTTCATTTGCACCGTTATCGTAAAACTAATGTTTGTGCTCTGGCCCCAGGGATCGGTAGCTGTGATGATGATCTTATGGGTGCCTATATTGGATACTATGGGTATGAATTCGATGGTTCCGGCGGTCCGGTGGATATTGAAAAGGTCCGTATCATCCGAATAGGTCACTCCGGAGATGTTGTTGGTCAACGTCATAATGAGGTCGAGTTGTTCCCCTATCTCAACCACCTGAGCTGGTATGAGCGCCATTATGGGGGGTTCAGTGGCCCGAGGTCTGGTCACGTTCATCCTTTTTATTGTTTCTCCGCGACCGTCGCCCACCGTTATTGTGAGTTTTACCTCGCCCTCGAACTCATCCTCGAACTGGAGTTCGATCTCCCACGAGCCTAGCATATCCACAGTTACACTGTCCGCATCGTCATGAACCACTTTAACAGTCAGTTCGTCTTTCTTGGTATCCGGATCGGAGATATTGTCCTCGAGGTCGATCAAATGTTCTTTGACCGTTGCCGCAAGTGAAATATCCTCCACCTGGATGGATGGTGGTTGGTTGCCGAACATCTCGAAGGACACGTAATTATTCGTTTCGTTGCTCTCGGGTATGATATTGTATGGGTCGGCTGCGATAATATACTGGCTCCATCCGGGTTTTGGAGTAATAATTATATTTAAATTCGTCTCGTCGCCCTGTTCCATGTAACCCACGTCGTAATCGAGTCCCACCTTGTTTTCCGATAATACCGATTCCCAGTACACATTGAAAGTTATATCGTCCGCCCGAAGCGCGCCGTCGTTGTGGGCGAAGATTGATATCTTGGTACTGGCCGTTGTGGACACGTTGAGGCCAAGGGAGGAATCAAGTGTAATTGCCTCGAGCCACAGGTCGGCGGCGATCACTGTTACGGGCTTCGTGACAATGTTATTCTCCTCGTCTGCCTCCGGTACGCTGTTTTCGGGATCGACCACCGCAACTATCCCGGTAATCCCTTCCTTCGCCATCCAGATAGTGGACACTTCTTTGCTGCTACTGATTCCTATTGTCCCGGCGTTCACGAGACTTCCTATCAGGTTCTCCGCTTCAAAAGACAGCTCGTAGAACCCCATCTTGACGTTATCTGCAGAAATTTCGCCAGTATTGTGAATCATTGCCGTAAGGGTAACATCCGTACCGATACCGGGTGAGGGATCGGATAAAGTTATGCTTCCCGCTACCCACAGATCTGCAGGACTGGTGGTAACACTTGCAGTAATGGTCCGGGGTTTTAGCCCGTTTGCATGGAATGTGACGGTGGGAACGTCGCCCAGGTTCATCAGGTAGGGAACCGAAACCCTCCCTTGGTCGTTGGAGGTGGCCGAGGAGTATTTGCCGTTTAGCTCGATAGTCACCCTGGCCCCCGACACGGCGTTTGAATTCGTGTCTTCCACCGTCATATTAAGCCAACGGTTGCCTTCGAATAGCGTTATACCAGTGTTCTTGAAGTTTCTGGGAAACGAGGTCCAGATGTCAAGAGCCGGATCCCCAAGGAAATTGTAACCGTAGAGGTTGCACTTTGCACCGTGAGCCGTTGGAGTGGGTGCGGGGTGCATAAGACCTGGAATGATCTCGCTTCCATACTGGTCCATCGTCTTGTAAAAAGCATCGGCCGCCCGCCCGTCCATCTGGAAAAAGTGATTCCAGAACCTGTCGGTAATCCACCAGTTGCCCTTTGATACATTGTTGGGGAACTCGCCCCGCCAGGACCGGCCAGAATTGCCTATTTGGCCTATGACGCCCCCGTTGGATTTCGTTGACCATCTTTCGAGGTTTGTGTCGTCAGTCTCGGAAAAATTCAGGGTATCGCAGGTAGTCGAAAATACGAAGGGCATTTTTCCGTTATTGTTCGCAGCGTCGGCGTCATCGTAATTGTAGGCAATGGCCCAGGTATTACTGATACCGTCCACCCCGTTATAGCTGGCCAGGGCATTATCCCACGGATGTGCGCTCTCATCGTAGAAGGCCTGACCCCCAAAGGTCATGATGGCGGCACCGGCATCGAACTGCTGTTTTGCATTGGGCCTGGTAAAATTATCATTGGAATATTGATAATTGCCCCCTTCCACTTCAGTATAGTCGGCCAGATAGACCCTGTCGATTCTCGGAGGCAGCCGGTAGTCCAGATACTTGTGGATCTCGAATGCATTGTCCTTGTACGAATCATAAGTATCACCATTGGGAGGTACCATCACCGAGGTCCATACCAACAAGCGCTCGATCCAGTCACCATGGGGGGGTGATTCACGGTAATCGATTATTTTATCAACCATACCGGCCACCTCTCCGCTGTTGTCTATAGGGATACGTCCGACGAAAACATCAGAGGTCCAGTCCTCTTCCCCCCATTCACCGTATGTGCCGTTACCGTTAGAATCCCAGGTTCCTCCCAGGGCGGAATAGTAGTGATCGGATATGTAGGAATAATCCAGGTCCCACGTGTGCGCACCGGCATACATGTATCTCCCAGGGATCAATTCGTGGTCGCCTACGAGAAGGACGTACTTAAGTGACGAGCTGGTATCGTTCAGGTCTATGAGAAAATTGCGTATCTGTTCAGCGAAATCCCTGCCGGGGAAAACCTGAATCGGGATCAGAGAGTACACCTTGGTCCGTATACCCAACTTGCTGTGCCAAAGGGCCAGTCGGCCAAGGTCCGCGGTGAAAGTTTGGGGTGCGAGTATTGCGTATTCCACGTTTGAATCGTTGATATCCACGAGAGGCGTATTTCTGGTTTCCGCAGAATCATGGGATCGACGGGCGAAGGACTCACCTGTGGCGCTTCCGTCGAGCCGAGAGGCCGGACCAATAAAAATTGTCGCTTGAGCAAATAAAAGAATAATGATTGCAAGGGTTGTAAAAAACGGCCCAGCCTTGTTTTTAAACGCTTTATTTGGCATACTTATTCCCACCTTTCCACTATTGTAAATAGGGTTATGATGATATTTAATGCTAATCTCATTTTTTTCGATTATAATTTGTTGTCATTTTTTTGGGTATGAATCTTATACCATTGCGAAATCCGTGCAGGCGAGGCGGGGTGCGGGCCGAGCCAGCGCAGGATTTCGGGTGGGGGTTTGGGACGGCAATTCCATCACTTTCAAACAAGTTAATATCTGAAGTATCTCGGTGTGCCTACGGCCGGAAGTCTTTCGATGAATAAATTACACGAGATTACACCAAACCTTTATAAGTTCAAATCATGCTAATCATGACATATAAGAAGGTGACTTTTCATGGCACCACTAGGAGTAAGGAGAACAATATTTGTAATTACTTTAGTCTTAATTCTCCTTTTTATTCCTTTGCCAGTCTCTCCGACTTCATCGCTTACAGAGAATCCGGGAACCAGATCGGCACGAACCATTATTGTCAATGCTTCAGGTGATGGAGATTGCACACACATTCAATGGGCGATCGATAATGCAAGTGACGGGGATACAGTGAACGTGGAGGCAGGGATCTATTTTGAGAATATTCTTGTTGATAAGATGATTTCTCTACTCGGGGCTTCTAGGGGAAATACTACGATATTTGGAGACGGGTATGAAGAAATTATAAAGATAAGATCCAATGAAGTTGAGGTGAAATGTTTTAAAATCACAAATAAAAATCGCTATTCGGGTGGAGTTGGAATCGACATATATCGTGCAGTGAATTGTAATGTCGAAAACAATAATTGTTTTGAAAATAGTATAGGAATTTTATTACGGGAAGCTAGCGAAATTAACATAATAAATAACACCTGTAATTCAAATCGTGGCAATGGGATATCTCTCATTGATTCTGATAACAATAACATATCATATAATATTGCAAAACATAATGGGGGATCTGGTATACTAATAGATGGCATTTCAAATGGATCGGAGAGAAATAAAATCACTAATAATTTGATAAGTGCCAATCATAATGGCATATCGGTTAGTTCATCAGACTGGAACACAATTTCTAATAACAGCGTTTCTAAACATGTTCTTTCAGGAATATTATTAGGTAACTCTGACAATAATGAAATCATAAACAATTACGTATGTTATAATAACAATAAAGAATTATTTCAGTCCGGTGGAGTATGTCTTCGGAGTTCGGAGAATAATACAATATCTGGTAATTATGTATCTTTTAACAAGAAGTGGGGAATTCGACTTGAAGGAGATGTGTGTAGTATTATTGGGAATACAATAAACACCAATTCCGAAGCTGGTATCTTCATAACTTACTCAAACTCTATCACTATAATGAATAATACCCTTTCATATAATGGGGATAATGCAATATATTTGCGCCTACGGGTTTCAAATATTACCATAAAGAACAATAATATAGTTCGGGGGGGTATTTATTCTTTTACTAGTCGGAAGGATGATTGGCTTTCTCTTAATATTGATTCAACAAACGTAATAAATGGAAGACCACTAATATTTTTAAAAAATTCTAATGGAATTCTTGTTCCCCCAGATGCAGGACAGATAATCATTGCAAACTGCACAAACATTTTCATAAAAGACCAGAATATAAGTAACTGTTATGTGGGAATTCTTGTAGTTTTTTCCACTGACTGTACTATAATTAACAACACACTTTTCAATAATAGCCACGCCGGAATCAATATTATTAGTACCAACTACTGGGGAGAACCTGAATACCCTTGTGAACGTAATCTGGTACAAAATAATACTTGTCTCTCAAACGAAAATAGAATCCTTCTCAGTGGCATTAACAACATTATTACAAACAACACATGCAACTTCAATAAAGGATACGGAATTGATACAACTGGAAATTATAATAAAATTATTTCCAATGTCTGCAATTCAAACGGCCTCAGCGGTATATTTCTTCACCGTTCTGATAATAACCGCATTGCGGAAAACACATGTAATAATAATGACAATCAGGGGATTATTCTTGGAGGTTCTGATAAGAATATCCTTACGAACAACACATGCAATTTCAACAATCAATTTGGCATACAACTTGCTGGATCTTCTTTAATCAATACCATAACAAAGAATATATGTGACTCAAATGGAGAACATGGTATCTTACTTGGTCAAGGAGGATCTCTTTGGGGTTGCCATCATAACAAAATTTCACTCAACACCTGTAACTCGAATGGTGGTTATGGAATCTATATGTCAGAATTTTCTGAAAGCAATAATCTCACAAATAATGAAGCGAAATCAAATGGAATTGGTGATGTCTATAACCCCCTTCTTCAATATGAGCATAGAGAGATAAAATCTAATTTATGTCTCGGTTTTAGTCTACTTTTTATGGTACTCTTATGTATTCTCTCCTTAATATATCGCATATCACACAATAAGTCAAAGGGGACTAAAGACAAGAACAGTATATTCATGGAAGTTAAAATTGATATGAGCCTAAAAGAAATTGAGGACTTTCTTATAGCAAAATTCCCCAAAGAAAGAATAAGTAATCGGAATAATAAAATGTTTGTAGGTGGTATTGGAAGTCCCGCATTTTCGTTACTTAGGATTTATGATTATAAAACGTATCGTCTTGTTTCAGGATGGGGGAAAGGTTGGGACCCGGTTAAAGAAATTATTTTCGCAATCTTCCTAATACTTCTCATCATTCCTTATATTATTTTCATAATTTGGGTTATTACAAAGCTTAAAACAATGAAAAAGATGCTGCTAGCAATAAAGGAAGAGGATGCAGTGAACAAGAAGCTATAAACCTGATTTTTAGTTGGCGGGGACATCCGTCCCCTTGGTAGGCAAGATGCCGACCTTGAATGATATTGTGATTTTTCTTTTTATATCGTAAACGAGGCCGGTCCCCGCTTCACTGCGCAACACCTATGGCGTTGCTGTGTCCTCGAAAAACTACGTTTTCCTACGGACCCGGCTTTATTGCGCCCGGCCTCGAAGAAAAACACTAAGAGGGCAGTATATCATTAGTCACGTAACCAATTCCTTCCCGGAAATCGACGAAGCAAAGTTCATAATGCAGAAATCCATTTGCTGCGGATAATGGATGCGGCGACCAACTTAGTGGAAGTGATACTTTACCGATCACCCTTCTACATAGTGACTGTTTTCCTGATTTGTATATTACTCGGTTTGTTCGCTGTTTCCAAAAAGATACTGGATCGAAGGGGAGCAATAGGCGCCAGCATCATCGGCGGAGTGATAGCAATTACCGCCGATTTTGTCTGGTTGATCCTACTTATTCTATTCCTGGCTCTGAACCATTTCGTGACCATTACGAAATACAGTTACAAGGAGCAAATGGGACTGGCCGAGGGAAAACGGGGAATGAGAAGCCTCGATAACGTTCTGGCGAACGGACTAATTCCCAGTGTCATAGCCTTCTCGGCAGTCTATCTGGAAGAAGGAGTGGCTCCAGTTCTCTATCTCACTGCCATATGCGCGGTCTCCGCCGACACCTTTGCAAGCGAGATAGGAGTTCTGTCGAAGAAAGTATACCTGATAACCACCTTCAAAAAAGTCAAGCCGGGAGTGGACGGCGGCGTATCGGGTCTCGGAGAAGTGTCATCAATGGTGGGTTCTGTGATTTCCGCCTTTTTCGGTTTTTTCCTGATAGGTCATCTTTCATCGTATTTCTCGTCGTCCTTCCTTTCCTTCCCCCTAAAACCGCTCTATCTATTTCTTCCCTTTGCGGCAGGGGTTCTATCCTGCCAATTGGACTCCATTTTAGGGGCCACTCTGCAGCGCTGGGGTTACCTCAGTAACAGCGGAGTGAACTTTCTCTCAGTCATAATCACCACCATGGGCGTATGGGCGCTATTCGTCTTTGATATTGTTTAATCGGTACCATGTGGATTCTCCGGCGGTGGGGGTGTGACCGGTTCGGTTGAAGTCACCGTATCGTTCTGGGAAATTTCTTCTGGGGGCAATGTGACCGTTATATCGGAAATCGATCTTTTCACCACGGGCGGGACTCCTGTTTGGACGGAATTATCTTTCTTGTTTATTGTCTCTATGAGGGATTTCAGCTTTGTCATCACTTCCTCTTTTCCCAGAGGGACCTCTCCAGCACCACTTCCCTTTTGGGCACCTGAATCGTTTTCTTGTAGCTCATCCAAAGGCGGCACCGGGTCCAATGTGACTTTCATACCACTGTCATTTTCCTTTTTTTCTCCCGGTGGGATTATACGGGGCGGGGGCGGTATGCTTTGGGCATCGGTTCCCACCGAGTATCCTCCCACTGAAGGTACGTTTTTGAATTGGAATATTTCGTCAAGACTTCCCCCTGGAAAAGGACCCGGTACCACCGTGTCGGAAGGCGCAGGAGGCTCTGTCATTTCATGAGAACTATCTCCGGTGTATGGGGGCAGTGCCGGACGCTCAAGAAGACGGCCGTATGGGTACATCGTGGTGGGCTCCATTGGTGTGCCGGCCTGCAGCAATGGATCACCAGGAATGGTTACTCCAGGTAATACCGGGTGTATCATTGTGGGAGGAAGTGATGGTTGCGGAGGTGGAGGAGGCGGCAACATAACAGGAGGACCCACATAGGGGATCGGCTTTATTCTCGACTTGTGTCTGTTTCTTCGTCTTAAGAAGATCACCAATAAGAGCAATAGCAGTATCAACATGGCCACCACAAAAACCATGAACCAGGCCGGCATTCCCATGACAGTGTCGGCCTTTACACTCCCTTCCTGCTGTTTGTCCGATTTGTCATCATACAACTCTTCATCATCATCGGGTTTTTCGTCGTCATCCTCAAATACAGGATCGGCCACCCCGACCATTTCAATGACAAGTCTCGTTAAGTTCTCATGCGTAATATTGAAAGTTGTCGAATTTTCCGTGTAATTGTCCAGAGAAATTCTTATTAAAAATTTTCCTCCGTAAAGCGGGATTATCGCCGGCTCATCCGTTGTCGTTACGTTCCATACCCCTCCGAATATATCCCGTAATTCGGCATAAGCCCCTTGAAGCATCTTCCCACTATCGGAATTCACCACGATAAGCATCAATGTTCCCTTCGACCTCCCAGTCGTAATATTCAGTCTCATGGAGGCCGGTGATGTGTTGTTCGCCTCGTCGAAGGCAACTACGTACAGTGAATAATTCGTCTCGAATCGCAGTCCCAGAATAGTGGTTGAATTGGTATAGTTGTCATATTCCCCGACGAGTAAATAATTGGTCTTGACCCCCAGTTTCCCCAGATACAATCGATAGCCCCTAGTATCTCCGGATACGCTTTTATTCCAAAATATGGTCGCGTTATTCGCCCCTGTTGTCCCGTTGAACAGCGTCACCGGAGATTCCGGCGGGAGGTAATCCTTGTGGACCACGTCTTGGATCGTGCTGGGATCGGATTCGAAGCCGGCCCCGTCCACCGCTATGACATTGATGTGATAGCTTTCGTTGTTGATGAGATTATACTCTGTAGCATTGAGGATTATGTGATGATTTCCCCCGGGGACCTCCACTAACCTGGGATTCCCATCGCTGTCGCCCCATATGAACAATCTGAAAAGGGATATCTCATCATGAAATTCATTACTCTCGTTCCAGCTCACCATCAATGCGTCTTTTCCCTCCACAGGGGACAGCCCGGTAATTTCCACTCCGGGAGGTCTTCTTATATCCGAGGTGATGAGATAAAGAATGGAGTTATTATCATAATAGTGGATAGACGCATTTTCCCATTCTCGTTCTCCCCTGAAATAGGCGAACACTTCTACGGGCAATAAGGGTGCTTGAGAATTATTGTGATCGTATCTTCGCGACAGGAACCACACCGGTGAGGTCCGGCCCCAAATGTCCGTCTTTGGGTCATTTCCATTATACATAATCGTGTTGTAAATGTCCTTTGAATCCGATCGGATCAATATGTCTGCTCCCATGACCGGTGTGAAATTATCGGAATATCTCACCAGCAGCGACAGTTCCCAGAATTCTCTGAGGATCCCCCCCCCTTCTGATTCGATATCAAGCGAAGTATAGGTGGAATTGTACATATCGATGCTTGAACTGCCCCGGCCCACAACGGCTTTAATTCCGGATGGAGCAATAAAACGTGAATCCCTGGCCGAGATAGAGGAGCCGCTAATGAAAAGATTGCCCGGATATTCCGCATCGCAGTTCACAACGGTATTTTCCACAGACGTATCTTGACTTTGGATCACCTTCAAGCCGTACCGGGTACGATTCAGGCGGCAATCGGATATGGTGGTCCCTGTGGAATAGGCCACGAGTATGCCATCGTTTCCCGAAAGGTCGCAATTTTCCAGTGTGCAATCCTCAGTATTGGCAAATATTACCTGGCTTGCTTCGGGAGGCGTGAACTTCTGGCCGGTGACCGACGTATAGTAATAGACTGGTTTGCCGTTGGTGCTGCAATTGCTTCCCACGGAATGAATGAAATGCTCTTTTTCATCCCCGGTAAATTCAAAACCCAACTCTGCGGAATCCACCTTCACATCCCACAACAGAGCATTGGTACACGAGTCGAGGGCCACGCCCTGCTCAAGAATTCCGGATAGACTGCAATCCGTCAATATTATATCGCTGGAATTCGCGAGGAGCAATCCGTCACCGCCGCCGCAATACATCTCAACGGATGTCATTTTGATACTCCGGGAGCCACTGATCAGGCATAACTCGTCACTACCGGTGATATTAACATTTACCATTTCGATACCGTCAGTCCCAGATATGGTAACTGTCCCGGTGGACGATATGAGATCTCCCGAGAGCCTTGAATTAATTATGCTAACCCCGGTGGAATTTTCCACCTGGATCGCAGCCGCAGTGGTATTTATCACGAGATCCAATAACGAAACCCCGCCGCCCAGTATTCCAATGGAGGGTGTGCTCCCGGTATGGTCTATAACGTTGTTCTCAATGGTCAGTTTTGCATCTCCCACCACCTCGAACGCCAACGCACTGAAGCCATCGCAAGATATAACGTTGTTGCGAATGGCGATATCATCAGTCACATATCCAATTATACCGTTTGTCACATCCACCAGTTGGTTATTGTTAATGGACTTTTTTAAAACACCGTAAATTGCAAATTCATCGATGGATGTGAATGAATTTCCGTTTATCTCAGGAGAGCCATCCACAATGAAAATCCCGTAATTACAGTCCTCGAACCTGTTGTTGACAACGGCATTATCGGTTGAGTGCATCATAAACACTGTGCCGTTCTCGCAGTTAACAAAATCGTTGTCACTAAGCGTGTTCCCAGAAGAGTTCCAAGCCACCATCACGCCGTCGCCGCAATCCGTGAAACTATTCTTTTCAACTAGGCCGCCGGTGGTCCCCTGCAAGTATACACCGTGCCCCTCTACATTTAGAAAATCATTATTTTCTATAACAATATTCTCCACTGCCAGGTCCGCATCATCTGATTCGGAATGCACCCATACGCCCTGCTTGCAGTTCTTAATAACGCAGGTTTTGATGATATGCCCGTTCCCGTCCTGTATCTTTACCGCATAATCGTCCCATCCCGTTCCTCCGTCTTCAATGGTCAATCCTTGGGTGGTGGTGGGTGTTGCCGATGTGATAAGTATTCGGGGCCCCCTTCTTTCCGATCTGCTTACCGGGGGATAAAGTATTACCTCACTGCTGTTCATTCCCCTGATATCGAGGCTCTTTGTGATGTGCAGATTTTCATAGTACTCACCGGGATGAACCAGTATCAGAGAATCCTCGGGTGCGGCATCGATAGCCGCCTGTATTTTAGGATAATCGTAACCTGGCCCAACCTCGAAAACTGTTCTCTCCTGTGTTTTTTCTTCCTTCCCAGGGTGATAACTTTCGATATTTTCATGGGTGACGGCGGAGAGAAGGAGGGCAAACAGCATAACTATAATGCCTATTTTTGGAAACCAGTTGCTCTTAGGTCTCATAATGTCACCGGGAGAAATTAATGACGGCAAATAGTTACTTTCCAATATTTATATTATCGCCATAAATGCACTTTTCAATGTGGCGTTATAAAATAATCAAATCCCTTCGAGAAGGTCCTCGAGTTTGACGTCGTCATCATCGAAGATCATCTCTTCGGGGTATCGCCTGGGAGGCTCCGTCTCGTCCTCCGACTCCTCCCGATCGGTGGGATCGAGTCCCCACATCCCCGCTACCTTGCCTAAACCGTTCATCCCCTCTTTTTCGGCACAATGGGGACAATCGTCCTCACCCCGTTCAAAATACCCGTCGCACTTGGGGCAATGCTTCAATTCCTCCCCGGTCTCTTTCGAGATGGCAACCTTTTTTACAGGGATGGAAGCCAGGGCGGTTGCGCTTTCATCCATTTCCGTTTCGTCAGTTTGGATATCATCTTCAATTAGCGGCTCATCAAACGAAACCTCCCCCAATCTTTCAATCTCAACATCAAAATCCCTTTCTCCGGAACCTTTCTCATCTTCCTCCCAGCCGATTTCGATTTCGTCGTCCTCGTCGATTATTCCCGACGTATCCTCATCATTTACTTCGTTCACAATATCTGCCGAGGTCTCGTACGCCGGAAGACTTTCACCGAGATCGTCATGAGCGGACATTATGGAGGGAATGTTCACCTCCTCGTTTACCGACCTTTCCTGTTCCGATGGCTGGGGGACGGAAGGTTGTATTTCGCTGTTCGATCCTTGCATGTATGTCCCCGGTTCAACCGTTCCCGGCGCCCACTGGGGAAGCGCCTTGATCCCTGCGCGAGGTCCCACCAATGTTTCTGAAGAAGGTAGCGCTGTTTTTTCCGTTCCCAGTTGCGGCAAATTCGCTCCATTTTCAATATATGGCACCGCCCTCGCCGTTCTAAAAGGTACTGCATTCTTGTTAATAACTCTTCTATAGATGGTTGGAGGAATGTTCGGTTGAACATTTCTAACGATCCGGTTTTTCTGTACCGTACCCGAATCCTTCGGCCAGGTCGATACTTCACTGCTATCGAATTTCTCCATAGCATCATTTTTATCACGGGACTTTCTTCGCCGGAACAATGCTATCAGCACTGCCTGTAGAATGAACAGTATAACTAATCCAACAACGATCCAGAGAACCTTTCTGCCGTCTCCCGCACCCATATCATCGTCACCGGGCTCCCCCTGGGGATCATCTCCTTCGCCATCCTTGACAATGATATGCAGCAGCATTACTTCGGTGCGGTTACCGTGACTGGCATATATCAATAATTCATAGGGCCCCGGTTCCAGATAGTCCGGAATGCTGATGTACCCCATTAAACGGTTCACACCCACTACCGCCATGAAGTTCTCGGTCATTTCCAACGCGCCGGCAGGCAGTCCAGTACTACGAAAACTGATCTATTGGGGGAGGATTCCCTTGTTGTTTATTGTGATATTGAACGAAACGGTGGCATTGATGGTGATATTTATATTATCCTCATTCAGGAAAATTTCAAGTTGGGAAGGATCCCCCGATAGGTTAACATGGAATTCCCAGATCCCGTTCACACAGCGCCCCTGGTTAGAATCTACCACAGGGATCACCGTCCAGTAATAGGTGCTGTCATTGGAGAGGCCTGTGAACAGAAATTCATTTTCGCTGGTGCTTGCGATCTCCATTAAATCATCCGGTGCCGCGCCAAGATAGACATCGTATAGGATGGGTGTGCCGGTAAGGTTAACAATTTCCCACACTGCCCTGACTTCCGTTTTATACACCACAGTGCGATTAAGGGGTGCCAGAAGAATTACTTCCGGGACCTTGATGGGATTTGTTGTAAAACTCCAGGTACCGCTGACAAATCCTCCATTACTAGTTCCGTCCGAGGGCAAAAGAAACCAACGATATGTTACCCCCCTATCGAGTTTCGATATGGATAAACTTTCACCGCTAATTCCCTGAGTATGAAGTGGTAAGGGATCGGTATTTCCAAAATATAGGTCGAAACTGATATCAGACTCGGCATTATCTATGTCGAATCCTATCCAGTAAAGGGTAACATTAGTTTCATTCTGATTTGAGCCGTCCAGTGGCGAGAGAAGTTTTACCAATGGTGGATCGTTCACATTGCTCACGACCACATCGAAAGGTGAACTAAGGGTGGATATGCCGAATACGTTAGTGCAGCTTACTCTCAGTTCCACTGCACCGGTCCAGTTGTCGGCAAGACTATCGACGGCAAGAAAAGTCTCATTGAACGAGAGCTCCAAATTAGCTGGCTCCGAATTATTTTCCACTGCGTAGACCGACGGGGAAAAGTCCGAGTAAGAGTCGTTGAAGTAATTTGCCAGATCCAGGACATTTGGCCTTGGTGTGTCCTCCATAATATCGATACGGGGAATATCTCCCGTCTGTTTCGGAGCCTCCGGCGAGCTATAATTCACACTCCATTCGAAAAGAGTAGGTGAGCTCCTGCTATATGGGTGGAAATTGGCCGCAAGGTAGAAAGAAGAGACATTCAATGGATTTATCTCAGAAATATCGATGGAGCCCATGTCTGAGGCGGCGCTGTCCTCGAATAGTCTCTCACCGCTGACGGTGTCGTGCAGGGATATGTTCAGATAGGTTTTATCGGGAACCGACCGGTTGAAGGAGAAGGTATCCCACACCATGTTCGGCGGAATCTCGATAGATGTCGATTTGAGGGAGCCGTGGGCCCGAAAGGCTTGCGAGTGATCCAGAATCTCCATTGGCGTGACAGCTCTATTAATAATGTGAACCTCGTCAATCTTTCCATGAAAGGAAGGGGATATGAAGAGTTTTTCGTCGTTGTTTGGGGGCAAACCGGGAAGTGCTTTCGTTCCCTTCAATTCACCGTTCACATATAGTTTGAGATCTTTATTGTCATAGGTCTCTGCAATGTGATTCCACCCGGAGGATATTGGCGTAGAGATAGTCCTGTTGTCGATCGTAGCGAAAGCGAAAGTGGTGTTTGCGTTGATACCGTAACTGCCTCCCTTTCGTATCCCGGCACCCATCCGGTCACCGAATTTTATAAAATTCCCGGGTTCATTCTGATTATCGTAAGCCGTTTCGATCCAGCTCGCGTTTCGGGCAGTATCCGATATCCTCACCTCGTCGATACTTCCCTTAAAGAAAAATTGGTTGTTTATCTTGGCGCCTATCCTGACCGCGGACTCCCCCATTTGCAGATCATCCCCCTTGTTCTTAGTCTTTACCATCTCCCCGTCAATGAATATTTTGACGGTTGCACCGTCCATGGTTATTGCAACGTGATACCATCGGTCATTGCTGTAAATCGATCCATAGGGGCTGTCAACGTTATCCCATTTCCATCCCGCTTTCATGAAATAATAGGAGATGGTCTGCCACGACATCAACATTGCGTAAAAATCGTTTCCCCGGCTGATGACGTACATATGAGAATCTATATTTTGAGGATTAATCCACGCTTCTAGGGAAAGTTCATCGCCCCATATGTCCAGGCTGGCGTCGTGTTGGATCTCAATATAGTCATCGGACCCGTCGAACTCGTCGCACCCCCCTATCTTTCCAGCGGAATCCTGCACCACCCCGTGAAAACAAGTTCCGTTATTTCCATTCACTGTGGAATCTTCGTGTGAACCTTCCTTCTCGTTCAGGTGCTGCACCATCTTGTGGTAACCGTCCCAAACATTTTCCGGATCCTGTTGATTTGAGCATATCGGGTTTCCGTAACGTAAATAAAAAACTGTATCGGCCGTGGAGGAGAGCAGGGGTAGTTTCACCCAGGCCACAAGCATTCCAATGGAGCCATTGTATTCCTCAAGCTCGTGGGACAGCTTCGACCCGTTGGCGGTGATGAATAGAAGGTCTTCCCCGTCCGGCTGCACGTGGCCGCCGTTGTTCGTGTCCAGCAATTCGGCCTTGGTTAAAGATACGAGAAGAGGGAAATCCACAAGCGTGCCGTGTACCTTCTTGTGGCCTATTGTGATGGAATTTGAATAGTCCCAGCCGCTCCAGCGATCCATTTCGGGTTTCATCCACACCTCAACAGTGAAACTGTCACCCACTTCCAGGCTCGCATCGTCCCCGCAGTCAACGAAATCGTTTACACCGTCGAATTCCAGGCCGCCCCCCATAATCCCTTCGGTCCGGTCCGCACCGTGGATTATACCGCGATTGTCATATACTCCCGAATCAACTGCCGTGTTTGCATCCCACCCGTCCAAATGCCATAGGCCCAAGGTATGATCATCGGGGAGCTGGGTGCGAGGAAGAAGGCTGGCACTTCCGTCACCAATGCTAAGGTTGTCGCTCCAGACCACCCCTTCGCCATCCTCGAAAGAGTCTGACCACCCGTTTTTCTCCCGGTCATTTCTTGCTGAAGGTTTAATTGATATTGAATCGGATGAGGAATTATCGGGCGCAGAAGTACAAGGCGTCGACACATGGTCCCGCGTCTCATTCCTCGGGGCCAAAATACCTTCAATATTGAATGCCCCTAATAAAATGAGACTTATTGCAAAAATCACTGCAAGACGTTTCATGGAGTTCCCCCCGTTCCTGTTTTTATGTACGTCCGATATTAATATTTGTCGGTGTATTTACTGTGTCTCCGTGTCCTTTCCTTCTTTCTTCCCCTTTTCTTTCTCCCCTGAATCACGATCTTCAATGGTGTCAACAACCTCGTCATTGTTGTCAGTTTTCACCGTATCATCTTCTTCCGTGTCATTCTCACCGGCATCATCATCCCTCAGGGCTTCTTTCAGGTCCTCCAGGGCTTCCGTACCGTATTCCTCTTCGAATAGTTCATTGAACATTGTGTCGATCTGTTCCTCAACGATATCCTGCTCATCGGGTTTTTCTTCTTCATCCTTTTTCCCCTCCCCTTCCTTCTCCTCCGTTTCCTCTTCTTCCGGCTCTCCGCCCAGTTTCAACTTGCAGCTCCAGCATATCCTGTCGTCTCTTAGTACCGGCCTTGCACATCGAGGGCAGGAAACCTCTCCATCGAATCGTTTTGTCTTTTTCGGTCTAAGATATAATATCACGATCAGAATGACCAAAATGGCTATCACTGCCACTGCGGGATAATTTTCCTCAAACCAGTTCTCCTTCACCTTTGTGGTATCGTCCTCCTCGTAACGGGTAAAGAATATTATGTCAAAGGGGTTTTCCAGAGCGGTTCCATTTGCATCCAGAACGCTGGGCTCGATGGTGAGACTGTACTTGATTCCGGGTAGGAGATTCTCTGTGAATTCGATGATTAATCGTGTATCGTTGTCCTCCGGGATAAGGTTGAAATGAGCTGGTGGAATAATACTTATGTTACCGGCAAAGGAGGTGACGTCCATTGGAGCACTGAACTTGAACCAGATTGTAATATTTTCCTTATTGAAATCTATCCGTGTCCCGTTGGGAGGAAAGCTCTCCAGAACCCTGGTGGGGATAATGGTTATCTCCGGCTGATAGGTGGTGAAAGAGAAATAGAACGGTTTTTCCATTGGAATCCCGTCCGTTACCGAGAGAACTTTGAATACTGTAACGGTGTAGGTCGTGTTAGGTTTCAATGTTGACAGAAGGCTGAAATAAAGTTCTTCTGTGCCATAAGACACGGTTCCTGCGATGCTGGTCAGGTTATTCTCCCGAACTATTATGGGATTCCCACTCCCCTCCCGGACAGCTTCGTGGAAGGTAACCCGGATAAGCGTGTCAAGGGGCGCATTCTCGCTGCCGTTTTCCGGCCAGGTCTTGTATATCGTAGGCGGAGAGTCCTTTTGCGGTTCCGCCTCCGTCCAGAATATTAGCTGTTCATGGTTCATAGCATTGCCGAATTCATCGATGAGTCCACTGACGTTTACCCAGTATTTCTCGCCATAGGTCAATGTACCGTTCACGTTTACTACTAGACTGTTGTCTGTAAGGTTGATCATCCATGTAAAATCAACAATGGGAGAAAAGGAAACGCGTGAAGTGCCTATCTCGAAAACAGCCTCGTCGAACCAGAAGCCAACATCCGTTCCAACTGTCACATCTTGCTGATGATTTTCCGGCCAGGTGTCGATCACTATTGGCTTATCGGTCTCGTGGGTGGTGAAGTTAAACCTAAGCGCACGGAATATCGAAAAACCCGCCAGGGACTTTGCATTCTGTGAAAGTGTCACATTATAGAATGTGCTCCCCTTCAACGGAACCACGGGTCTGAACGAGAAATTTTTATTGTCTAAAGAATGATTGTATTCGAAAAACACCTCTGGGGAGATGCTGAGGGCCCCTTTAATTCTCGATAGGTTCATGGCTTCGCTGAAATTGATATATATTTCGGTATGGATCGAAGTTCTCTCACCCATGGGGCCGTAATCCAAAACCTCCGGGATCACAACCAATGGCTCGCTAACAGTCGTGAAATTGGCATAATGGTTGGAAAGCATGGGATTGCCGGCAAGGTCCGTGATATTGGAGCGGAGCGTGATGTAATAAGTGGTATCGTAATAAAGATCATACTCGGGATCAAACCGGAATACTCTTCTCTGGTCCGAAGAAATAACGCTGCCTTCTACGAACGGGAATATCGAAAAACCTCCCATGAAGCTGTTCTCGTTGAGCGATTCCGAGAAAGTGATCTCGAAATTCGAAATCAGAAATACTTTATTTTCATCGGCGTTGACATGAGTGGCCCTCACGGATAGGACATGGGGGGCAGTTGTGTCGGGAGCGGTTGTGAAATTGAAAGAATAATTCTCCGTCAGATTATTTCCCGAAGTGTCGGTCGCATCCGTGGAGATGTTCACGGTATACGTGGTAAAGGGATTCAAAGAAAGAAAGGGTTTGACGTTTAGCGTTTTGTTGTTCTCCGTAAAGTATGTACTGAGGCCCGAAGAGGGTGCGAATCGGAGCGAGCTCTGAACCGAAACCGGGTCCATGGCTTCCGAGAATTTTATTATTATGATAGTGTTCACCGGAACCCCGGATCCTCCTGGTTCCGAAGATATTATATGAGGAGCTTCAACGTCTGTAACCGTTATCCATTGTTCATGGGTAAAGCTGGAAGCCCAGAACTCATCATCGTAACTTCGAGCTTTGAAACTGGAATTATTCCCCACTTCCACAGGTTTGTAATGAGTGAAATTTGAAGGAGCGGATATGTTTGCGATCTGGATCCAATTTCCGCTTTCATTATAAAAAACCAAATGGCCGGAGATATCCGGTGAGTCCCCTGCTTTCCATGAGATATTTAAAATACTGTTGTTCACCTGTTCGATTACCAGGCTTTCGGGAGGATCCGGAGGGAATATATCTACATCAGCCACGATATCCAGTACGCTTCCCGGCATCAGCGAATCGAGAAGATAGTAACGACCGGATTCATTCCACTCGCCCTCTTTCGTCTGTATATACACCGAGATGTTCGCAGTCTCGTTCTTCCAGCCCCCAGATGAACTGAGATTCGATAACATCATTATTTTTTTGCTTGCACCTCTCTGATCTGTAACAGGATCGGAACCGAGGAAATGAGACGTTGAATATACTGTGTGGGATGAATTCTCGACCTTGAGATGACAGTCACCCAGCGCTTCGCGCGTATCCTCAAAGGTGCGGATCGAAAAGGTGACCCATTCCTGGAGTCGGGACGAAGAGTCGTTAAAGTGTCTGGATAATGCAGTGGTCGAATAATTTAGGCAATCCAGTACGGAAATATTACTGTTATCAAGAGAAATGTCGGCTATGGAAGAATTGCGAAATGATGTGTTCAGAAGCACGTACGTATTGGTGGAAACATTGTGGAAAGACACAGGAAGGCTGGCGTTGGCAAAGGTGGAATTCGCCAGAGTACCCGTTCCACGCCAAACGAAACCAGTTAAGTTTTCTATATTTGACCTATCGACGAGTAGTGTTCCAGCGGGTGCCAGTTCTATGCCGGCCCCGCTGCAGTTGTTAAGGCTGCGATTCCCTGTGATCGTCACAGGGGATGAAAAGTTGCCGCTGCAGTTCAAGTGGCCTTCCACACTTATGGAATAATTTCCCTGAAAGATAACCGTAACGCCGGAAGTGATATTCAATATCTGCCCTGCCCCAACAGTCAGATTGCCAGTTATGTGAACAGGGGAGTCTATTATGGACCAGGTCGTATTCGAAATAGCGAAACTCCTGACCGGCGATTGGAATATCCCAATATTCCGGGAGTCCCCATTCGCTTCAATGGATGATGCAGGTGCAATGAGTTTGAAGGAATAGCTTCCTGCTAGCATAGATACCAGTAAGATCATTACGAGGGAAAATACTCCAATGATAACGGATTTCCGGACCATTTGCGTTCACCTGTTCCCGTCTGCTGAAACATAATTTAATAGATCTATGCATTATAATGCCCGTGGTATTATTTATTTGTGTGGATATTGTCATAACTGCGTAGTTCTATTTGTTTAAGTATGTGCTTGTGACATTATTGAATAGGAATGAAGGACGAATACTCGTCTAAACAGCAAATTAGCGGTGATTTTTCCCCTCCATAGCTTAACCACGGCAATAATTATTATATATTATAACTAAATTAATATGTTTTTATTGAATCCATTCATCTTGGATAATATATAATAATAAGGGGAATGAATATGAAAGCGCTTAAAGAGGTCCGAAAATTTTTTAAAAACGATGAACGCGGCAAGGTTTCTTTTGCTCTCGTTGCGGTTCTCGTGCTCATGCTGTCCACGGTGAGCATGGTCTATATCGCGGCTATCAATAGGATGGAAAGGGAGCGTGAGCGAGAAGACGAGACCACTTCCACCATGGAGTATAAGGTAAATGTGGCCCAGGCCGAGATCGAGACCCAGGCATATTTATTGGCCATGAATGCCATCTACGAGGCTACCCAGATAGAGGACGATCAGAATCGGATAGTTCCGATATTTGAAAAGGAGTTTGGCAAATATCTGAGAAAGTACACCGATAAAGATGGTTATGAAGAGGGCGATTTTTATATCAGGGTGGAGGATTACACGGTGTCTATTTCGCTGGACTCGAAAATAACCGATGATTTCATTCCCACTGTTGATCCTGGAACTTCTGCTGGTGATCTTATCAATGGAACCAAGGTAAATCCCACCAAACTCGATGGGATTAGTTCCGATAATTCGGAAGAGACTGGCGATACACAAGCCAATATCTATTATCAATTGGATGGAGATATAAATTATCGGGTTCGACATAAACAATCGAATCATAGATTGAGTAAGAATATGACGCTTTCAAGGTCGATTATGACGCCTTATCCGATGCTTAATACGAAATTCAGTCAATTTGGAAACTATGCGAAAGCAGGTTCCGGTGAATTTGGAAGGATGATACAATATATTCTTACAACAGTCGCACAATTTAAGGTTTTTCAGGGGTATGGATCCCTGGATCTTGGAGTCGATTCCCAATATGGGAGCACAGACGATATAATTAAGATAGGTGACATCGAACTTGCAATCAATTTGGCTATTCTTCTGGAAACGGCTAAAATGTATCGAAATTATGATCTGGAACAATTGAGTGAATTTGACGACCGCCAATTGGAGCTGAACGATGAATTTTCATCTCCAATGAATGGTCTAATAAATAAATACATATTGGAAGATACGATTGATGGGGCGGATATCGTTGCCTTATACAAGTTCGTCAATAATGGGGAGATCCCTTTAAAGCTTGAGGTAATATTCGGTCAGGCCATATATGCCCTGGTGGATCAATTTTTATTAAAATTTTTAGATTATTCCCATTTGGCCGGTCCTTTGGATTTTCTTTATGAAACAGCGCAGATCGTGGAGTACGGGATTAAGGATTTTTTCGACTGGGTGACTGATCTGTTTACAGGTGATAACGAGACAGACAATAGAGCAGAGATCACGAAGAAATGGGTTGCTGAGCAGTTAGATGAGGCAAAGTTGGATAGCTCCATAATGTACGATGTTACAACACAAATTGAAAAGATGGAATTCCCTGTCGGTTTTACAGATGAGGAAATTTGTCGTCATGATGAAGATTCTGATGATGATGGCTCGAATGACGATCCTGTTGAATACCGATCGAGAGTGGATTCGAAATATACAGTAAGTATACCGAAGGCAACACTAACAGTAGACTTTGAAGAAAAAGATATATTCAGAGATAAAATGAATGGTATCTGGATAAGTTATTATGAGTCAAATTTAAACGATGATGATAATAGATTAGTATTGTCAATAAGAGAAACAGTTAAATTAATTTCACTCAAAATCGCAGAAGAATTTACACAACTGCCTGGATTAAAGTCTATTATTGACAAAGGCAATAGCTTAATGGTGGAAGCGATAGCTCCAGCCAAAAGGGCGGTAGACCCTGCCGATGATATTTCTCTAATGGAAGAAATCAGTAATCAAATTGATGGACTATTGACCGAGATTATCGATTATTTCCAATCCCCCGCCGGAAAGGAAGGAATTAAGGATTTAATTGTCGGTCTCGTATCTGAGCAAGAAAGACTGTATGATGAATTATATAAAACACTTGATTATTATTTTAATGATTTTTCGGATATGATCGAGAACAAGAAAAGTGCCACCGAGAAATTAACCGAAGAGTTACTTAACAGCGCGATTGCAAATCCCGGAAACGGGATTATTACTCCTAAAGATAATCCCGAAGAGATCAAATATCCCGACAAACCCCCTCAACCCCAACTGGCACCGGGAAGATTGAATTTCAATGTGCCTTATATACATCAGGTTATTGACACCCCCAACACCTTCAACGGTCATTGGGCCTGCGGTGCGACATCTGCCATGATGGCCTTTGCTTACTATGGAATTATTGAACCGAATAACTGGGGTAGTAATATCTGCGAGAAATACACCTATAATGGCCACACTTATGACATAGGTTCGCCTGATCCCTCAGGAAAAATCGCCCAAGGCGGTTATGGTTTTACCACTCAGCAGAACTGGAAGGATACTAGGGGATTCTTGGCTCAATATGCCATCCAACATGGTCTTGATTCCGCTGTTGACAAGTCTCCCACATGGGGGGAACTCATTGATGAGATCGATGCTGGCCATCCCGTTGTGGTGTTAACGAGCTTAACGGGCCCGGGCCATTATGTTCTTGCAATAGGTTATGACGTAAATCGGCAAGTCTTGATAGTAAATGATCCGTACGGTAACAAGAACCAGGGTTACATGAATTACAATGGTGCAGGGGTCGAATACGATTGGCCGGGTAATAATTTCGGTCATGCGAATCTCAATACCGTACACTGCTTCATCTATTTCCAAGGAGAGGTTCTAAACACACGTTCGAGAGGTGAAGTGACTCCCGATGAGTGGGAGGTCATGCAATGCCCTTATGACATACATCCTCCACTGGATGCAAATAGCCTGCCAAAGAGATCCGATTCCCAGATCATTGATAAGTTCAAGGCAGTATGGGGAAGTAGTGTTGAGGATATTGCGAGAAAACTTGTCGATGAAGCTTATAATGAAGTAAAAAACACGGAATTGGAAAAGTTTAAAAGCGGTATAAATAACATAACTCTGGATATTGAAAAGGGGATCGTAGGATTTATCGTGGACAAAGCGGCTTCTGCTTTACATTGGTCAGGCTTAATTCCCAGGGCCTGTGAATTGGTTAAAGCTGTTCTAGACGAATTAATTAATTCAACAGAGATGAGGAAGATCAAATATTTCTTACCGCTCAACATGGGGGAGCCACTCACGTTCTGGAGTGGCGATATCCACCGACCAACGGCAGAAATGAATGGAAGGGCTTATTTTGAAAATGTAAATGTGAATATGACGCCAAATTATCTTGTTAATGGCCGTGATATAACAATCACCAAAGATGAGCCTCATGGAGTTCATTATACCGATCCATTAACTTTCCATACCAAGCCCTTTGAGACTTCCTGGAATATTTCCATTACGGGGAAATTCAATTTTTCAACAAAGAGCGAGCAGAAGAACATGGAGTGGAACGGGAGGCATCTGGCTGTTGGAAAAAAAGGAATCATAAATCTCGATATTTCAGTACCCGTTACCGTTTTTTCGGGTTGGGACCTCCAAGATGTGAAATATAAATGCTCGGATACTCTTCTCGGTGATCTATTTAAAAGAATTGTACAATTCTTCTCAGGGGTTTGGGAAAATATCAAGTTGGTCGTTGGTTGGCTCATCAGCGGGCTGATGAAGGTCCTCACTGTACTTGTAAATATTATACACGCAATTGTCAACTTCGCGTCAAAGATAATCAAAGTAATAGTGGATGCAATAACATGGGTTATCGATAAAATAAAAAAGTTCATACAGGAAAGCGTTGATTTATTGGCCAAAGTAGTGGATGGAGTTGCCCATATTTTAGGAGATAAATTTAACGTGACAATTTTTGGAATTATCTTTAATGTCACTACCATTTTTGCTGATGGCGATAAACCGGCAGATGGTTGGGATTGGGTGTCCAGGATATCTTCGAGATTCAATGTGAAAGATTTTGGATTTGGGTTTGATCTCTCTATTGTCCAACGAAATAGAACATATTTGTTCGGCTTGCCTCAAAAATATCAAAGCTATCTGGCAGTGGGCTCTGTTGACCAGGATCTTAAGGAGGCACTTAAAGAAAGCGGGGTTCTCATAACGGGAGATGCGAGGATAGAGAAAGAGAACAATGAATGGATTATAGCGGACAAACCAAAAAAATATATTCTGGATGTCACTCCAAATGGGTTGGATATTTTGGATGACTCAGACGATTACGATATATTAATTACATCGGGTTTGAAGATCGGGAACTTTATTCTGGAAATTGCAATTGATCCGTTAATGACGGTTTGGCCCAGATTCATTGAGGGTCACGGCATATATCTGAACGAGACGGGACAGGGTTTTGGTATCGATTTTACGAGCCCCGAAATCACCACCGGTTGGTCCGCACTAGGCTCGATCAAGTTCAACAAGACCTACATTAAAAAGGTGATTAAACTCCCGGCGAGCAAGATAGTCATTCCCAATGTCGGAACGGTTCAAGCGGAATTGGGTGTGAAGCTATCGTGGGGCAAGGTGATACGGCTCGACGTGAGAAACAAGGTTGCGCCTGCCCTGAATCGAACGTTCTATGAGGTTTGGCAAGGTCTTGGCGGGAAATTCCCCATGGACAGCAATATAATCGATAACTATTCGCAAAGATTGCTTGTAAGTATCAAAGACAATGTTTACCCGGTTCTGTTAAAACATGCAAGCGACGTGGATCTTGAGATATGGTTGAAATTGACGATCAAACCCTTTGGCGGGAGGTTCAAGGTGGGTGGTCTCAGCGGTTATACCGTCTGGACCACTAAGGTATCGTTCAAGACCAACCTCGGGACCGATATGGAAAAGAGCATCGATTACTTCAAAGCTTATTCGAAAGAGTACATGGGTGACCCCGGTAATCCACCAAAAAAAGCACCGCCCAAGGTTACAGGTGTGGACGTTGTATTCAGCACTTCTGCCAAGGTACACCTTAAAAAGATATTCCGTACCCCGGTGACCATACCTGTTATTGGAGTGGATGCCAAGGGGGAGGTCGGTTTCAGCTTGTCCTGTAAATACCGTGATCGGCAAGAGGTCTCCGAGAAGTGGAATGGTATCAAATCCCAGCTCAGTGCCGACTGGGAAGATGCAAAGGCGGGTCAGACCATGAAGAACCTTGCGGGGAAGGCCAAGGGTTTGGTGGAATATCTGGGCAATAACACGGAATTCAGAACGTGGATGAAACTTCACCTCTCCAAGGAGTTCGGCAGCTACGGCGATCTGGGAGCTACCATCAACGTTGATTTCATCATCAAGGGCAAGGATACGGTGGTCGACGGTTTCAACTGGATAATAAGTAACATCGACAAGTACCTGATAAATCCTGGCGAAAATATCACTGCCTCGCCCCCGCCGAACGTGATAATGAAATTCTACGTTACCACCGAAATTGGTATCAGGCACAAGGTGGCGAAAATACCCATTCCCGCCATAGGCTGCACGGCGGACGTCACGATCGGTTTCAAGTTCACCCTGAAATTCAAGGAGACGACCAATCTGTCGAATTTCATAGATTTCATGAACATGTCGTTCGATGCTGTGGACAATGAGACAAACTCTACACCCAGGGACCAGAACTTGATAACCATCTATGCCCAGAAGATAATAGTAAAGTTCAAGGAGGCACTGGATTATATTCTCGATAACGGACAAATTAGTTTCTACGTGCGTTTCGACCTTGATGTGGGCGGGCTGGACGCTCTGGAAGCGGGAGTTGTGTTGAAATTCATTATGAAGTGCACCCTGAGAGGCGTGTGGGAAGTGGCAAAGTGGATAATAGGTAATATCGGAGCTTTCGTTAACAACGTGCTGAACCCTGCCAATGCAGCCAAGTACCCGGATGTGCCAAAAGAATATCTAGAGAAGATAATCATAGAACTGGAGCTCTTCGTTCAGGCAGGTTTACCGGATGCTGTTAAGGACCTTACCGCAGGAATGGTGGGATTCAAGGCCAGGATGTCGATAATCATAAAGGCGAATCTCCCCTTATTGGCGGCTGCTATTGGGCAGGATTGGGGGCGGTTCGCAGCTACTTTCGGCATGGTTTTAAAGCTTGACCTTACAATAAAGATCGGCATCGATAAACTATTCAATTTCATGGACGTCGAAATGCATCCCCACGCCTGGTTCAGACTGTGGTTCTTCCAGGGGCGTATTTACGAGATTGAATGAGCAATCGACATTGTGCTTATCGCCTGATGGATACCTTGGTTGCCGAAAGTTCAGGTGCATGATGCACCTGAATGAAATGGGAGCCCGTAGGAAAGAGGAGCTTTCCGAGGGTGTCCGCTGTGCTTCGCAGACCCCCATGGGCTCTGCTACACCTTCGAAAACCTGCGTTTTTCTAAAGGTGATGGAGAAACAGGGTTTCTCCGATACCGCAGAACGAGTTCTGCTAACGCTCGCAATAGTGATTGCTTCGCACCCCTAATATAATCACCGATTATATGTCGGGCACAGCAACGCCGCAGGCATACCTGCCGAGGACACAGATGAATCTGATTCATCGAGTACCTGAAAAGTGTTGCGTAGTGAAACGCGTGCCCACAGAGACCGATTCTGTTGAATTCTCCAACATTGCAGAATGGATGGTCCGCTTCGATAATCGTATAGCAGACAAGTAGGATCCATGATAGCAAAAAAAGCGGATCGCTAATATATCCAAAATAACGAAAAAAAGGAGAGTAGATTATGACTGAGATGCAAAAACCGAAATTTGCGATAATAGGAGCAGGGAACCTGGGCCAATGCAGCCGACCCCTCCTCCGGAAGTTCCAAGCGGTGCAGAGGTCCAGGAAAGCAGTGTGGCTTGGGAGGACGTATCGCCCGCACCGGTCCTCCCTTCGATTGGAGTACAAACACCGGTCTGTCTAAAATGCGGTCAGCTTTCCGTTTTCTACCCGGAGTACGACTGTTTCTGGTGTGATGCGTGTCAGGATTACGTTTTGTCCGAACAGACCCCCGTATATCAACAGGCAGCACCGCCGCCACCGCACGTATGAGAAAAAAAGAAGCAACCTGAAGAGCTTATTCTGCAGGGTAAAAAAAGCCAAAAAATATTCGGAAAAAAGCTCACTCGTATTTCTCATTCCTATAATTCGTTTGCCAGTTCTACAATGCGCTTTCGGTCATCTTTTCCGACCTTGGCTTTCAATTCCTCGGTGATGGCCTTAATCACCTTGTCGTTCGGCATATCATCAAAAAGAAGGGTGAACTTCGTAACTGCCCGGGTCAGTTCGTCCTTTCCCGATATCCCCTTCTGCTTAGTCGATTCCACCCGTGCTGGTCGAAGTTCCTCATACCAGAGCGGTTTATTCCTTCTTATGTACCACATAGGAAGTTTACCCGTAATGAACGTGGCTTTCAATCTGATCGCATCATGATTCCTGATCATCATAAGGAATTGGAAAAGAACCACCATGAAGGTCAATCCGCCTGGAATAACATGGACCAGGGCAACCGAATGTCCCAGTATTCCAAAGTAATAGAGGAAACCGGTGATCATTGCCAATCCCATGATATAGGCAAGGCAGATATATACAATCCTTTGTCTCCCGTTGAATTTTCCCTGGGTTCCCCGCTCCTCCCGGCGCGAGATACCAATCATGTACATCCCCGAGTGGAGGAACGATTTGAGATCCCTCATTGTGTTTACCGGGAGAAGGGACCTATCCTTTGATCTCAAATGAATTAAAATATGAAATAAAGAGATCACGACCAGCATCCCCCCTGAACACAAGTGGATCATTTTTGAGCCCGATGGTGTCGGAATAAATACGTCGCCGTATACCCCCAAGCTTGAAAAAAGCCAGTCCCTCAAAAGAAATAATCCCGAAATGGTTACGATTGCTATTGAAAGAGTGAATAACCAGATTTCCAATCTAGCTATTGGGGAATATTGCGTTATTAGACTTGCGCCCTGGATCGGTTTCTCTTTTTTCAAATGGGGTCCCTCTTTTATTTGGCCGGCATTATCGAATGTATTTTCCCAGTATCGTGACAGTTAGAGCAGAACTCTTCCTCAATGAATGAAATATTGGTAAATACGATTTCCGTCCTATCATGAATGGTCTTCTCTAAAATGTTGTTGTGACAGGACTCGCATGTATCATATGGTGAGCTCGTTGAATGTGGAGGGTCTCCTATAAACTTGTGCTCGGTATGGCAGTTGATGCATCATTCAATTCCACATTCCGCTAGCTTGCCCGAAAGCTGAAATGCATTTTCCTGGCTCTTAAAAAGGGCGATGTTCTCTTCATCGGCCTTTTCGATCACGTTGTACGCGACGTTATAGCCGTCGCAGATCACCACGGCAGGAATATTAGCCATGGATGCGACTCCAATGATGTTCATATGACTTTGAATGGTCAACCATATGGTATTCGGTTTTGCCTTTGCCAGAACCACGCTCAACAGGTCGCAGGCATATCCGTGAGAGACCGTAATGTCCTCTTTGATAGGTTTTGCATTGATATTTACGAGGTCTAATTTCTCTTTGATCTCCGCTAGCTCCATGATTTCACTCCTTTTTCTAATGAAATTATTATCTCAGCTACCCCTTTTCCATATTCATTCGTATAATTTATCTAATAGTATTTTTACTCTTCTCTCAAACTTAAATTCGGCGAAATATATATATAATGTATCGAAATCTTTAACAATTGTGGAAATAAAAGAGATATCGGAATTACTGAATGCAACGATATTGTATCAACCTGTGGATTCCAATCCGGATATATTACACGTGGGTGCATCGGATATGTTGAGTAATGTTCTCGCATATATGATCAAGGATATCCTCTTGGTCACCGCCCTCCTGAGCCCCCAGGTGATTCGCACAGCGACACTGATGGACATCCCGGCAGTTATTTTTACCGGTGTCGAATTACCTGATCGGATCGTTGAGGAAGCGAAAAAGACCAATGTTACAATACTCTCGACGCCTTTCTCCACCTTTACCACTTGTGGGTTACTTTACGAGGCTGGCCTAAGAAATTGAGGAAACTGTACGTCATGAGAGGCAAGATATGTCCGGGAAAAATAAAAAAAAATTGAACCTGAACGGCCTGGATTCATTGTTGATTAGCGGCCAGATAAAGGATTTCATGGCGAAAACTCCCATCACGCTTCCTAGGACTGCCACCATGCATGCGGCTAAAGAACTGATGCGGCAGAACGGTATCTCCGTGATTCCCATTGTGGATAAAAAAGGATTCCTGAGAGGTATAGTCTCCATCGAAAACATCATAAATGCACTTGAGCAGGGGCACATAAACGATCCTATTGGAAAACATATGATGAAAAACGTTGAATGGCTTCTTGAAGATATGGATGTTCCTACGGCGATGCAGTTCTTTACTAAATACGATTACGGTCGATATCCCGTCATAAACAGGGACATTCGGGTGGTGGGCGTGGTAACCCAGGGGGACCTTATAAATTATATTTATCGGCGGATTGGCGGCATATATCTCCACAACAAGATCCGCGATGAAAAACTTCAACACCGCAAAAGGGTCAAAAGTACCGGCAAGCAAACCCGAGATCAAAGATTCTCTTACACCATTGATCACCCGGATCTCGATCTGGCAGGTGAAGGATCCACATTATTCAAGAGATACCTTAATGAGAGTGGATTTCCCCCCGATGCAACTCGCCGTGCCAGCATAGCACTTTACGAGGCAGAAGTGAATGTGGTGATACATGCCGGCGGAAATGGTGTTATAAAGGCATACTTGGATAATAACCAGGTATATATTCTCGTAAGGGACATCGGACCCGGTTTCGACGATATCGAATTGGCGGTACAGCCGGGCTATACCACTGCATCGGACGAGGTAGGGAAAGGGGATTCGGCGCTGGGATGGGCCTGGATAACATCAAGAGATTAACGGATAAATTAATAATCCTATCCAATAGCTCCGGTGTGAAGATAGAAATGGTCATTATAGCGAAACCGTCCGATCTAAAAAAATAGTCAACGTGTGACAAGCCATGAGAACATTGTGCCAGCATATATTCGATCTCGTGCAGAATTCCATAAGGGCCAGAGCTGGAAGCATAGGGGTCGTAGTGGAGGAGAGGGTTTCTGAAAATCTATTCAGGATCATAATCAAGGACGACGGTCACGGCCTTAAACCGGAACATCTTAAAAGGGTAAAAGATGCTTTTTTCACCACCAGGTCCCGCAAGAAGCGAAGCGTGGGGCTCGGTATTCCCCTGATAGATGCAACGTGCCAGCGTTCCGGTGGAGAGCTGATTATCAAATCCCAATTGCGGAGAGAGACAAAGCTGACGGCCACAATGGAATACGATAACATCGATCGCCCTCCACTGGGGGATATAATCGACCTGTTCGCATCACTTCTCATCTCTACGATGGACAACAAAGTAATATGGACTCTAGAACATATCTACAACGGGGAAAAATATTTTCTTAAGAACCATAGAACTAGTGATGAATTGAACATACTCTCATACGGAGAGCCCGGTGTAAAGAAAAAATTGATTCAACTGATCTCGGCGAAGGAAGCTCAGATACACAAATAATTTTTCTAGAACTCATTTGGCATTTTTTTTATTTCTCCGTAAGTAAAGACCGGTCCCTGCTTGCAGATATAGGTGTGGCCGATGTTGCACCTGCCGCATTTTCCAATACCGCATTTCATACGGTTCTCGAGGGTTGTGTAAATCTGATCCGGTTTCCACCCCAGCCTTTCCAGAGCCTGGGTTATGAACTTGATGGCTATGGGAGGGCCGCAGGTCACTGCTATGGAATTCTCCGGGGGCGGTTCCACCACTTCGACAAGCTGCGGTACGAAACAGGTATACTTGTTGGCGGTGCAGGTTTTGGTGTCTGTTTCCCCCGGGGATTTCATTTTGGCAGCCATCCACCCTTCGGCGGCACTGGCCTCCACGGGCCCCTGCGGTCCGAACTTCCAATCGATGCAGCGCCACAGCTCCAGGTCCTCACGAGTGTCGTATTCTTCAAATTCCTCCTTGAAGGCGAAGTCCGCAGGTGTCCTGGCGCCGTAGATAAGCGTAACGTCGCCGTATTCCTTCCGGTTCTCAAGGCACAGCACGTACTGGTACACGGAGCGTACCGGTGATATGCCGATTCCCGCACCAATGAATACCACGTTTTTACCTTTCCATTCCTCCACGGGGAAAGAATTTCCGTAGGGGCCGCGCACACCCAGCTTGTCCCCAATCCTCAGTTCGTGGAGGCGTCCTGTGACATTACCAACACGCATCACCGAGAACTGCAGGATACCGTCCTCGTTCGGTAGTGAATTGATTGCGAACACGCTCTCCCCCTCACCGAGGACGCTGACGATGGTGAACTGGCCGGGTTTGTGAAGGAACTTCTTTCTCGAGCTAACGTCGTCAACCTGCACCGTGAAGGTTTTGATGGGACGACCACCGCCGGCTTCGACACAGATGTTGGTTACCGTGGCGATATGTGGTTTGTATACGTTATCAGACATTTGCAGCCACCTCCTTTGCGCCTTCTGCCACCTCAATGATATCTATGTTCACCGGGCACTTGTTGATGCACCTGCCGCACCCGACGCAGGTGGTCATATCGAAATTTCGTACCGTATAGAGCAGTTTGTGGTATACCCGGTTCCTTTGGCGGTGTTTCTTGGACGGCCTGGGGTTGTGTCCCGAGGCGTGTAATGTATAGTAGGGATACTGGCAGGAATCCCAGGTTCGCTCCCTCCATCCCTTTCCCATGGTAATGATATCATTGATATCGAAACAGTGGCAGGTGGGGCACAATAGCGTGCAGGTGCCGCATCCCATGCACCGCTTCGAGAATCCTTCCCAGTATGGGCTGTCGAAGGTGGCTTCCAACGCCTCGGGGAGGCCTTCGATCGCCAGGGTGCGACCCATTGCGGCCTCGGCTTTTTCGTGTTTCTCCCGGGCCGTTTCGATATCGGCGGTGGGGGCGTCTATAAAAATATCGCCGCCTGCCGAGAGGATACTATCGCCTTTCTCCCCCGAGGATTCTACCAGATAGCGGTCTCCCAGGTCAGTCCAGAGCATATCCGCTCCTTCCCCGGAAGCTGGCCCCCCGCCCATAGATGTGCAGAAACAGTTCTTCTGCGGCTCGTTGCAGCCGAGAGAGATAATTGTGGCCTTCTCCCGCCGCTCAGAGTAGTAAGGATCGATGTAATCCCAGCCGAACAGCGTGTCAAGATATATCATAGCCTTGGCATCGCAGGGCCTTACTCCGAAAAGAAGGATGGACTTGTCGGAAATTTCGGGCTCCCGGTAGTCCACCAATTTATTTCCATCAGGGACGAAATCGAACATTGTCTCTGTTTGGGGAAAGAAAACCTCTTTGGGAGGCTTGTCGGAATTGCCGAAATCAGTAATGGGAACGCTTTCGATACGGCGGTAGAACATCTTGTTTCCGTCTGCCACCGGGCCATAAATTTCGTGATGGGATAGTTTTTCGAAAAGGTCGCCGAGTTTTTCCTTGTGTATCGTCTTTGTCATGTTTTCGACCTCCTACAGTATTTCCTCCTGAGGATCGTCCACGTCATAAGACGAGAACATCCTAAGGTCGTCGATGTTTACACCCGGCTCTGTTTTGAATCGATCCCACGCTCTCTTCAGGAGAAATCGATTTATCTTTCGTATGGGAATTCCCATGGGACAGGACCTCTCGCAAGCGCCGCAGTCCACACACCTGCCGGCGAGGTGCATGGCTCGAACCATCTGGTAATAGAGGTTCTCCCTCAGCTTCGCGCTCTTCTCGTTCCATTTGAAAGGCTTGAACTTGTCGAAGACGCATTGCTTGCAGTAACACAAGGGACAGGCGTCGCGGCAGGCGTAGCATCGGACGCAGCGGGACAACTCCTTGGACCAGAAATTCCACCGCTCTTCCGGCGACATGGCTTCCAGATCATGGGTATCCCCGAAGTCGACCGAAGGCGGGTCCTCCACAGGGTCCCCGAATACCTCGTCGGCAATTAGTGGATTGTGGTGGGTGCAGATCAGGCATTTACCAGCAAGTACATCTGACGCCGGGACGGTTTTCGTACGGCCCCCTGCGCTGACCGATAGGTTCTCGCTGTCCAGCACGAATTCCGTTCCCGCATTTTCCCAGTCAGGCAGGTCCGTGAGATACTCATCAAGCTTCTCCTGCGATACCGTCCCGCGACACGTGAAGCCTATTATCTTCACCCGTTCCCTGGGTACAATGTTCTCCTTAATGAGTTCCACAACGGTCTTGGAATCGCATGGTTTTACTACAATACCAACGGGCCTGGTATCCGGTTTCTCACCTCTTGCGGGTTTGTACTGGACCTCATCCACCAGATAGAGTGAGAGGTTGTTCACGCAGGTGGGATCCACCACCAGGCGATCTGCGTCCTCAGCTTTATATATGAACGTCGGCCGTGCTCTCGCGGAGTATTTTCCCTTGTCGTATCCTATTACATATTTTAATTCCCCGCTCTCCAGCCATTCCCTGGCCTTATCCCTGACACCTTTCTCTATTGTTGGGTTCATGGCTCATCCCCCCTGCAGAACTTGCGCTGTGGGCCCATGTCCTTTACCTTCTTCGAGAAGTTGGTCACTACTTCAGCAAACTTCGGGGCCTCCGAAGCCGATATCCAAGAGATAAGAAATCTCTCGGGGTCCACGCCCATCCAGTCGATCAGGTCCGCGAGAAGCGTGAGCTTTCTGCGCGCGTGATAGTTTCCCTCGAGGTAATGGCAGTCGCCGGGGTGGCATCCCGACACCAGCACACCGTCCGCCCCCTCCTGGAATGCCTTCAGTACAAATTGAGGATTGATCCTGCTGCTGCACATTACTCTTATTATTCGCAGGTTCGTGGGATACTGCAGGCGGGAAGTGCCTGCAAGGTCCGCCCCGGTGTAAGTGCACCAGTTGCAGAGAAACCCTATTATTTTCGGCTCGAACTCACTCATTCAACCGCCTCCCGAAAGGAGCGAAGCGAACCCCAATTTTCGAGCAGGTGAGCCCGAATTTCTTCTTTTCCGAATTTTTTTCTTTGTGAGGGGGAGCCAGCACAGAAAATTGTACAAAGAAAAAAACTCCACTGGTTACACAGAAATCCGATTATCTTCGGCTCCCATGGCGAGCCGTCGCTTGGTACTTCGGTCATATTAGCTCACCCCGCAGAGAGAACTCTTGATAACAGAAAGGATCTGTTGGTCCTTGAATCCCTTTTGGTCGATGGCTCCCGAGCGGCAAGTCCCGGCACAGAGGCCGCAGCCCTTGCAGAGACCAGGATTGACGAGTGCCTTGTTATTATCTTCCATTGTGATTGCCGAGTATGGACACGCCTCCACGCAGAAACCGCAACCGCTGCACATACTTTCATCCACCTCCGAGACCACTGCTTCGGATTCCAGGTGGGTCTTCGACAATATCGTACAAGCCCTGGCCGCGGCGGCCTCGGCCTGCGCGATGCTCTCGTCGATGAACTTTGGAGAATGTGCGAGGCCTGCCAGGAACACTCCCGCTGTGGCAAAGTCCACGGGCCGGAGCTTCATGTGGGCCTCCAGAAAGAAACCGTCCTTGGTAACGGGCAGTTTCAGCATCTGGGAGAGTTCTTTTGTTCCGTCCTGGGGAAGGATGGCATTAGAGAGCACCAGCATATCCGGTTTCAGCCGTATCTGCCGTTTGACTATGGGATCGTACGCGGAAACAATCAGTCCGTCCTCATCGCTCACTTCGGGTTTGTGCTCATCGTCATAACGAATGAATATGACTCCCTTCTCCGCCGCCTTCTTGTAATATTTTTCACGGAACCCATAGGTCCGGATATCTTTGTAGAGGACGTAAACGTTGGTTCTGGGACTCTTCTCCTTTATCTTAAGCGCATTTTTTACGGCACCGGCGCAGCATACCCTGCTGCAGTAGGTTCTCTCCTCGTTGCGGGAGCCGACGCACTGGATCATGACAACGTTCTCCGCTTCGAAAGTACCGTCTGAAAGTCGCTCCTCGAGCTGTTTTCGCGTGAATACGCGGTCATTCTTTCCGTTAAGGTATTCCGTGGGAATGTATTCCTTGCCTCCCGTGGCGATCACAACAACGCCGTGAGCCAATTCCCTCTCGTCAGCCTCGCCACCATGGATTATTGTTGTCTTGAAATTCCCGATGAATCCATTAATATTCTTTATTTTGGCCCCTGTGAACAACTCTATCTTGTCGTTTTCACCGACTCGTGAAATGAGAGTGCGCAGGAATTCCTGGGGGTCATCATCCCCAAGAATGAAACGAGTGTTCTTGGCAGCACCTCCCAGTTCATCGTCCCTTTCGACGAGATATGTCATGTAACCCTGGTCAGCCAATTCCAGAGCGCTGGTCATCCCCGCAATCCCCCCACCGATCACCAATGCCCGTTGAACCACGTCCAATTCTACCCTTTTCAGGGGTTCCAGAAAGGCCGCTTTGTTCACCGCCATTCGGACCAGATCCTTCGCCTTTGCCGTGGCCTTGTCCTTCTCTTTCATGTGGACCCATGAACACTGCTCGCGTATGTTGGCGAACTCGAAGAGATTTGGATTCAATCCGGCTTCCCTGATGGTACTCTGGAACAGGGGCTCGTGTGTTCTGGGCGTGCAGGCGGAAACAACTACCTTGTTCAGATCGTGTTCCTTGATGAGTTCCAGCATCTTATTCTGCGTATCCTGGGAACAGGTATAGATAAATTCGTCCGCCCTGGCCACGTACGGTAGCGTCTTAGCGTATTCCACCACCGAGGGAACGTTCACCACCGAGCCGATATTGATTCCGCAGTGACAGACAAATACGCCGATCCTCGGTGTCCGTCCCGTGAAGTCCTTTTCCGGAGGATATTCCTTCACCGTAACGAGAGTATCTCTTTCGGAAGCTATGATCATGGATGCTTTGGCTGCTGCGCCGCTGGCATCAGCCACGGTCATCGGAATGTCTTTTGGAGAGGAGGAGGCGCCAGTGATAAATATTCCCGGTTTGGAGCTATCAAGAGGAGTGAAAGAGCGGGTCTTGGCAAAGCCATATTCATTCAGTTCGATACCAGTTATTTCGCTCACCCGTTTCAGGGAACCGGGTGCTTCCAGGGCGCAGGAGAGCACGACAACATCAAATTCCTCTTGCTTCTTAACTTCGTCTTCTATGTAATTTAATATCAAATTTTTCGTTTCGGGAATTTCCTCTATACCGGGCACTCTACAGCGGGTAAATTTGATACCGTGTTCCCTTTCCGCCCTGATATAATAATCATCAAATTCCTTTCCGAAGGCCCGGATATCCATGAAGAAAATATGCGCCTCAAGGCCGGGAGAGTGCTCCTGGGCGAGGATGGCCTCCTTGATAGCCTGCATACAGCAAACACTCGAGCAAAATTCATTTGTCTTCTCGTCCCTGGAACCAACGCACTGTAAAAAGGCGACCTTTTTAGGAGCTTGGTTGTCCGAAGGTCTGATTACGTGCCCCTCGGTAGGACCTGTCGCACTAAGATATCTCTCAAATTCCATGTTGCTGAGCACATTCTTAAAACGACCATGCCCATATTCCTTTTTCCGAGCGGGATCAAAAAGATCAAAACCCGTTGCAATGACCATGGCGCCAACATTGATCTCTTCGAGTTTATCTTCCTGATCATATTCGATGGCCCCCGCCTCGCAGAATTCGGCACAGGTTTTACAGTCCCCGGTTTGGTAATAAACACATTTTTCCTTATCAATAACTGGTATTTTTGGAATCGCCTGTGGGAAAGGAATGTAGATCGGATTGCGAATGGCCAATTTTTCATTGTATTCCGATAGGATGCTGATGGGCTTCTTACCACCTACCCTTTCCACTTTTTTCAATGTATACCTGGACGTTGGACATATGTATGCACACGCGCCGCAGGTCATACATACATCAGACAATTCCATAAAGGGAGTTCCCAATTCCCTATCCGGCCCTCTCCCCTGAAAATTGATGGCATTTCGTCCCATGCGATCACACATGCGAACGCAAAGACCGCAAAGAATACAATTGTCATCCTTGAGTTTAAACCGTGGCTCTCCTAACCCATGATCTTTTGCAAGTTCAATAAGGACCTCTTCCTCCGGACTTCGGGAGAGTAAAAGTTCGATGGTCATTCTACGGCTTTTCATAACATTTTCAGAGTTAGTGGATACCTTCATACCATCTTTGACGGGTAAAGTACAAGCAGTAGCTAATTTTGACCAACCATTCCCCAGAATTTCTATCACGCAAAGACGGCAGGCCCCATAGGGAGACAGCGCTTTGAAATAGCATAGGGTCGGGATCTTAATATTGTTTTTCTCTGCAACCTCAAGAATTGTTCGATCTTTTTCGGCACTATATTCTGTTCCGTTTATTTCGATCCGGACCATATCAGTTCACCCCCGTTTTTACACCCACACCACTAAACCTGCATACCCGAAAGCATGTTCCGCATTTGTTGCATACATCCTGGTCGATAACGTGTGTCTTCTTCCGTTCTCCGCTTATGGCATTTATTGGACATTTACGGGCACATAACGTACATCCGGTACAATTGTCCGCTTGGATCTCATACATGATCAGATCCTTACACACCTTGGCAGGACAGGCCTTATCCACCACATGAGCCAGATATTCGTCCTTAAAATATTTCATGGTGGTTATGACCGGATTTGGAGCGTTTTTTCCAAGCCCGCACAACGATGTGCTCGCGATATATTCACACAGTTCTTCAAGTAATAAAAGAGAGTTCTCGTCGCCCATGCCAGAAACGATATCATCCAATATTTCCAGCATCCGTGAGTTGCCTTCCCTGCACGAGGAACATTTCCCGCAGGATTCGTCGAGGTTGAATGCCGTGAAATACCTGGCAACATCCACCATACAGGTATCCTCGTCCATAACGATCATACCACCGGAGCCCATTATGGACCCCACCCGCGTCAATTCGTCAAAATCAACGGGGATGTCGATCAGTGGTTCCGGTATACATCCACCTGATGGCCCTCCTGTTTGTACCGCCTTAAAAACCCTATCGTTGGGAATACCGCCACCGATATCAAATACGATTTCTCTGATGCTCATTCCCATGGGTACCTCAACTAAACCGGTGTTCCTTACCTTTCCCATGAGGGAGAATATCTTGGTGCCTTTGCTGTTTTCGGTTCCGATTCCAGCATACCACTCATGTCCGTTATTGATGATCAAAGGAATATTGGACCATGTTTCAACATTGTTTATGACCGTGGGGTACCCCCATAGGCCGGATTCAGTGGCATGTGTGTGCTTTGCCCTTGGCTCACCCGCCTTTCCTTCGATCGATCGTAGGAGTGCGGATGATTCCCCACATACGAAGGCTCCTCCACCCCTATAGATCAAGATGTCGAAATCAAAACCAGAGCCCAGTATATTCTTTCCAAGGAGTCCGAGTTCTCTTGCCTGCTTAAGGGCAACTGTGAACACATCGACTGCGATGGGATATTCGGATCGAACATAAATATAACTATAATTAGCGCCAACAGCATAGGCACCGATTAGCATACCCTCGATTACACTGTGAGGGTTGCCTTCCAGTACATTTCTATCCATATAGGCTCCGGGATCTCCCTCGTCGGCATTGCAGACGATATATTTTTTCTCCGCAACAACATTTCTTGAGGATTCCCATTTTCTCCCTGTGGGAAACCCTCCACCTCCCCTGCCCCTTAGGCCCGAACGCTTCACACTGTCGACGATCTCGTCGGGCTTCATGGAGAACAGCGTTTTTTGCAAAGCACTGTATCCCTCTATCCTGATATAATCCATTATCTCCTTTTGATCGATCTCAATATTGTTTATGAGCAAATTTCTCATTTGCTTTTTATAAAAAGGTAATTCGTGTTCATAGATTGACTTGTTTCCCGATTTTGGATCGACATAAAGAAGCCGTTCTACGGGTTTACCCTCATCTAAGGTTTCATTTGCGATCTCTTCAACATCCTTCGGTGTCACATTTTTATAAAGGATGCCTGGGAATCCGTTGAGTCGGATTATCACGATGGGTTCTATTTCGCAAAGGCCCAAACAGCCTGATACCCTTATCTTGAACTTATCGCTTTCTCCTCTCTTTGCAAGAAGGTCTGCAAAAGCATCTATTATTTCTTGACTTCCCTGGGCTTCTCCGCATGTTTCCGATGCGATTATAATTAACGGTTTTTCGGGTTCCTGTTTCAACTTTTCTCTCAAATCGTCCAGGGACTGTGTACTTGTTAAACTCTCCATTTACTCACCCTCCAATGAAGAGAGGATCTTATCCACTTCTTCAGTGTTCAAATTCCCTCGAGACTCCTCGTTTATCATCATGACCGGACCGATGGCACAGGTTCCAAGACAGTTCACGGTTTCAAGCGAGAGCAGCCCATCCTCTGCGTTGGATACCCAATCACCAATCCTCTCGACTACCTGCCTTGCGCCCTTGACGTGACAGGCGGTGCCTAAACACACCTTTATATGGAACTTACCCCTCAACTCGAGACTGAAAGCCTTATAGAAAGTGGCCAATCCGTAAATTTTACTGAGAGGGACATCGAGCTTGAACGATAGATATTCCAATACATCCTTTGGAAGATACCTATAATGCTCATTTACATCCAACATGATTTGAATCAAATGACCTTTCAGATGGGAATATTTTTCAATTAGGGAATCGAGATAATCGGGTTCACTCACCTCGGGGGCATCTTTTGGCTTTACGGGTATCTGAGGTTGAAGGAAGACGGGGCAATTCTCAATGCAAGTTCCACAACCCGTACATTTTTCCGTGTCTATCGATCTGGCCTTTTTATTTATAACAACAGTAAAATTCCCTTCGGACCCTCTTAGTTCCTGAAGCTCGGAATATGTTATCAATTCAATGTTTGGATGCCGGCCCACATCCACCATTTTTGGTGACATGATGCACATCGAACAGTCATTTGTTGGGAATGTTTTGTCCAATTGAGCCATTGTGCCGCCTATGCTCGGAGATGTTTCCAGCAAATAAACCTTGAAACCTGAATTAGCTATATCCAATGCGGACTGCATGCCTCCGATACCTGCTCCCACCACAAGAACCGATCCTACTTTCTTATCCATTCTATTCACCTCCCCCACGAATACTTTCCAGCTTTTTGAGAAGGGGCCTTACCTTGACCTGGTTCTTGTTCACCGCCAGGTCCTTCCGCGGGTGGAATCCCATGGCAAGGCCCAGGAGCTGTGTATAGTAGAG
>JASLWR010000029.1 GCA_030740765.1 Thermoplasmatota archaeon | reverse complement strand
CTCGTTGACAGACTTTGCTTAGAATTAACGGCACTACGCGCAAAACGCCAGCTCCTTTAGGGGCTGGTAGTTTACTACATTTTAACAGGATTCCCACGAATGAATCCTGCATTATATAAAAGATTAAATACGAACAGCAGCATAACTCCGCCATGCGGAGGCATGCGTACCCCTACGGAAGATATCTTGTTAAAAAAATGGATGTCGAAAAGATGGGTTTGGAATTGAGAGATTTCATGGCGGCCCTGGGTTTATCGGTGATAAAATACAATACGAAGAACGAGGGGAAAGGTATACTTTTAATTGCCGTCAATAAAAAGATAATAAGCCTCATGAAGCAGAAGAAACCGCCGGGCCGTATTCAAACGCTCTTGAGTAAATGCCCAATAAACGTGCATTCCATCCGCGATCTGGTTTTCAGCGAATTTGCACGAAACATGCTTTCCTATCGCGAAATGGACTGCGAATCACAGCGGGTAGGTGTGGAGATCTACCTGTGGCCCATGAAAAAGGGGGCATTACTGGAAATATTCATATTGCCCTATATGGAGCGAATGAACCGGCCGGAAATATTCGGTCTCACCCAGTCAAAAGAGGAAGAGTTCACCGACTGGTATCTCTGTGTCAGAATATGGGATGTGATGATCCCTGAAATAGAAGATGAATTCGATCTCGAACTTATACATATGCGAGCATGATGGCGGCAGGACCCGGCCAACGAGTGACTAAAAGCTCATCAACTGATTTATTATCCTATTTGCCAGTGAAAGCGTGAGAGAAACCCCTCCAAACAGTCTTTCAAGGGTTAAAGGTACTTATGTGCGCGTGACAGTAAGCCCGAGCATAGAGGACCGGGGAAATACAATTATCACTCTCTATAATTAAAACAGGGCATCATCTTTCATTTTAGACCTGTGCACTTTAATGGTCAGATCAAATTTCTGAACCATCAATTTAACTAACCTAAAAAACCAGTTAGGAGACTGCGGAGAAATGTATACCTTTTCGATCAATAGTTCAATATCTATGGGTATGTCGATCCCCCTTCCTCTTAGATGCTCTTCAGTAGGTTGACGTCCCCCTCCAGGGGTCAAAGCTCTAATTTCATTTTCAAAATTGAAACTTTTTCTTTTTAATAAGAATCTCTGAATTGGAAATCCGATACGACCTTGCCATTTGGAGTAATCGATATATTCAACTTTTCCAAGGCTGATATAATATTTTTCTTCCTTTTTGAAACACTCAATTAAGCGATCAATTGTAGATTGTATACAAATACCTCTTTCAGCCATTGAATATAAATTCCACATAGCTAATGATTCATCTTCATTAAAATGCCAACAATTTAAATGCATATACTTACGGAATTGTCTTGATAAATTTCGGTTTTGATCAATTATCTTCTCTACCTCTTCTTCATTTTTATTATTATTACAAATGCGTCTTATTTGCTCGTCTCTATCTTCCACATCTTGCTTTGGAAGCGAGCCTTCAAAATCATCGGTTAATTGCTCTGCACTGCTAAAGTGTAGCTTTTTTTCCGATATCAAAAACATAAATTTTGCAAAATCCAGATAATGCCATATCTTCTCTTTTCCATCCGGTAGGTTATTCAGGTTTAGATCTTCATACATATGATTCACATCATTTCCTCTTCCCAAACTCGCCCACCAGTATCCCGTCCGCTTCCTTCGTATCTCTAATAGAATAATCGAGAAAAGCACCCGGTTCCGTTTCCAACCTTTCAGCTCCAAGGAACATCGCCTCGCTAACGACACCCCCAACCACGGCGGGAGGCAGGAATGCCGCTGCGAGAGTATCCCCGGCCTTCAATCCCTCGATGTTCGTCATGATGGTCATGTCAGCGGGTCCCGCAGAACATCTTGTCCGGTATAATTTTCCGATCTTGGCAATATTTCTCACCTGGACCGCCACAATGTCGATTCCACTGGTAGGTTCCTCTCGCTTGATCTTGAAACGCCGTGGCAGTCCGGAAAAGACGCGAAATGACCAGAGTAGATTGGCCCGTGCCATATCGGACATGTCCCTCTCCATCCGCTCACGGTATACTAGATATAATTTCTTTACGTTCTCGATAATACCTGCTGTGATGTCGCTACTGGCGAGATCGACCGGCTCCATATAACTGAATTTCAGAACCATGATCTGCGATTCTATGTTCGAAAGAAGTTCATTGGTCTGGTTTCGGCTTAAGGGTATCTTGAACTTCGATTTCGAAAAGATATTGTTTTTCAACTTCCTTAAAGCCAGTTCTGCAACGGCTATCCGGGGATCCTTGTCGGTCTGGTGCATGGTCATTCAATGGTAGGATATTATAAATTCTTTCTGGAAAAAACCATGGGCTTTCAATGGAACTTGGCGTCGAGAGGTAAAAGAGTATACGGGAAAATGGGTATTTCTTTACGAAGATCTTATCAGGAAATATGGTTTCCTGCGGTGTGTTCAGAAAGGGTATTGCTAAGAAACGATTGATATTGATTACCATGTATGCGGTATTATTTTTGCCTATTGTAACAGCAACCAAATCCTTGAAAATTCGACTAAAAAAGAAAATTTTAAAAAGAGGCACACATGCGATATATACTAAGAAATACTTTAATGTACAATACGTGGAAGATAATGCGTGAAGTGGATTACTTAACAAAAACATTAATTGGAGGAGAAGATATGAAGAATTCATTGAACGGGGAAACCCCGACTCAACATAGAATAGCCATGTTAATTGATGGAGATAACGCTCAACCGAAACTTATTGAAAAAATGATACGGGAAACTGAAAAATATGGCACTATAACCATTAGACGTATCTATGGTGACTGGACGACTCAGAATATGGGGGGTTGGAAACCAACCCTCCACGTCCACGCAATACAACCGATACAACAGTTCTGCTATACGACAGGAAAGAATGCGACAGATAGTGCATTGATTATTGAAGCCATGGACATTCTGCATGAAGGTACCGTCCAAGGGTTCTGCATAGTTTCAAGTGATAGCGATTTTACAAGATTGGCAACCAGGATTAGGGAAGAGGGCTCATTTGTTATTGGTATTGGAGAAAAAAAGACGCCCAAAGCGTTTGTAAAATCCTGTGATATTTTTGTATATACGGAAAATATTATTGGAGAAACGATTCTACCAAGTTTTAAAGGCAAAACGAAAGCACAAGTAAAAAAGACAATGACGAAAATTGATCCGAAATTGAAGAAATTATTGATCGATGCCTATGACAATGCGGTTCAGGAGGATGAATGGGCTCATCTATCCAGGTTGGGTGAATCCTTAAGAAAAATCGATCCGGGTTTTGACCCCCGAACGTACGGACACCGGCAGTTGTCCAAATTGATCAAAGCTTACCCAAATCTATTTGATATCGTGCAAAGGGACAAAAATGTTACTGCAAGTATTTATGTGAAATTGAAACAATCATAATGTATGAAAACACGAATATTTCAATAATTCTCCTTCAACGCTTTCAATATTTTCTCAGGCGTAATGGGTAGGTCTGTTATCCATACCCCTGTAGCATCCTTGATTGCATGAGCCACCGCTCCAAGGATCGGCACCGTTGCCCCTTCCCCTACCTCTTTGGCGCCGTAAGGTCCTTCCTCCTCATACGAATCCACAATACCGCTGAATATCTCCGGCGTGTCCTTGATCGTCATCAGCAGATACTCGTGTAGGTTCGGATTAACTAATTCGCCCCTGTCGTTGTAGACCATGTCCTCCATCAGTGCCTCGCCGGTGGTCATCACAACCGCCCCTTCCACCTGGCCGTGCACGGACATGGGGTTTACCGGAGTCCCGCAGTCGTGGTAATCCCAGAATTTTTTTACATCCACCTTGCCCGTGGAAATATCCACATTCAACTCGCAGATGGCGGTACTGAAGGAATATGCGGGAGAGGTTCCCACTGTGGCTCCCTTGTAATCTCCACCCAGGCCCTCGGGCGGCTTGTACCACCCAGTGCCAATTAGCGACGAATTATCGTTGAAGTATTTACGCGCCGCCTCCGCCCATTCCATGGATTTTGTGTCGTCCTTATCTGAAAAAATAAAGCCATCAGATGCCTTCAATTCTTCGGGAGAACAATTCATAAGCCTAGCCGCTACGGGGAATAATTTTGCAAGAACGTCCTCCGCCGCCCGCTTCACCGCGTTACCGCCCATGAGAGTGATGCGCGATGAGTATGCCCCGAGATCGATGGGGCTGATGTCCGAATCCTCTGAGCGTATCCGAACCCTGTCGGCTGGCAGTCCCAGTGCTTCCGCTGCTATCATGGGGAGAATAGTATCGGAGCCCTGTCCGATATCGGCGGCACCTATGAACAGCACCGCCTGTGTGCCGTCCTCGGATATCTTGATAATGGCGTTGGCGTGGGGGAAAATAGATTTCTTCTGGAAAGGTTCCCTTGGCTTTTGCGAGTGCTGCTGTACCTGTCCCCTGTATATTGTGTAACCCGCACCCGAAACGAAACCACCGCTGGCCAGACCTATCCCATGTCCATCATTAAGTTGACCGTACTTTTCCGAGAAACCCGATTCTTCCACAGCCTGAAGCAGAGTTTCTTTATAACGGCAGCTCCTGATGTCCAGGTCGTTGCATGTATGATAATCAGCTTCCATGGAATTTATTCGCCGGACCTCCACCGGGTTTAAGGATAACTCGTCGCAGATCATGTTCAACAGGCATTCGAATGCGAAACGGGGCTGTGGGGAGCCGTGTCCACGGAATGCACCGCAGGCCGGTTTGTTAGTCATCACCCTCCGGCCGGTGTATTTGTAATTGGGGATCTTGTAGAGAGTGGGTATCATGCTCCCGGCATAGTATACCGTTACGATCCCAAAGGATGTATACGCTCCCCCATCCAGGAATATCTTGCTTTCAAACGCCGTGATCTCTCCGTTTCGCTTGACTCCCAGCTTCATCTTGATGTACTGTTTGTGCCTGCCGCGGTTATGAAGAAACATCTCCTTTCTGGAATAGACCATCTTCACCGGGCAGCCGGTCTTTTTCGAGAGCACGCAGCTAATGAGATCCAGGGGAGTGGTCTCGGCCTTGCCTCCAAAGCCGCCGCCCACGGTCGGTCGTATAACTTTTATCTTCCCAAGCGGCATGTCGAAAACGTTGGCCAGCATGTAATGGACGTAATGTGGTACCTGGGTCGCCGAATGGAGTATTAAAAGTCCGTCCTGCCAATCGCCAATGGACGCGTGGGGCTCAAGAGGTGCCTGCTGGGTAAAATTGCCTGTGAAACTTTCTTCCTTTATGTAGTCAGCTTCCTGAAATCCCCTGTCCACATCCCCGAAATGGTGGTCCACACTCGTGTTTATATTGTTGGGATAACGCTCGTGAAGCAGCGGAGCACCCTCTTCCATTGCCTTGTAAACGTCGAATACCGCTGGTAGTTCCTCGTACTCCACTTCAATAAGTTCCAGCGCCCGCTCGGCCGTCTCCTCGTCTATGGCTGCCACGGCGGCTACCTCATCTCCCACGTACCTGACGTTATCCTTGGCAAGCACGTACTCATCGTAGCGGGGCGGACTCACACCGTACTGTCTGTCGGGAACATCCTTGCCGATAATCACTGCTTTTACACCAGGCAGAGCTTCTGCCCTTGAAGTGTCTATTCTAATGATCCGGCCGTGAGGGATCGTGCTGTGAAGTATCTTTCCATGAAGCATTTTAGGTAAAACGATGTCTGCAGTGTATTTCGCCCTACCCGTTACCTTGTCCCTTGCGTCATAACGCGGTAGACTCTTTCCTACAACCTTGTAATCTTCCAGGTCGTATTCCTTCATTTCCGGCTCGTCCAGCTCACTGTACGTTTTCCAGTTCTTTACCGCATCCAGTATCTTTACATATCCGGTGCAACGGCAGAGATTTCCACCAAGTGCTTCCTTGATCACTGCCTCGGTGGGATTTGGGGATTTGTCGATGAGGGCCTTGGCACTCATAACCATGCCTGGTGTGCAGTATCCGCATTGTATCGCACCGCTGTGTATGAAGGATTTTTGTACCGCCGAGAGTTTCCCTTTCTCTTCCAGACCTTCGATGGTTGTGATGCATTTTCCTTCCATATTTGCAGCAAGGAGCAGGCAACTGGACATGGTCTCGCCATCAACCAGCACGGTACAGGCCCCGCATACGCCAAGCCCGCATCCCTTCTTGGTGCCGGTCAGATCCAGTTTGTCCCTGATAACGTCCAGAAGAGTGGTGTTTGGCTTAACGGCAACTGTGCGCAGGTCCCCGTTAACGTTCAATGTGATAAGCCTGTACAATCAATCACCTCCTCCGGTGGCACGCTTGAAAGCTTCATCAAGTGACTGTTTGGTCAATACCTGTATTAATTCCTTCCTGTATTCTCTGGATCCCCGGATGTCGGATATGGGTTTTGCTTCGGCTGCTGCTGCCTCCGCCACCCTGAAAAAAAGGTTATGGGATGGGATTTGTCCTGCCAGCATTTCGGATGCCAGCTCCGCGATCATTGGTACCGGTGCAACAGCCCCCAATACTATCCGGCCTTCTTTGATTAAATTCCCTGCAACGGTAATCCTCGTTGCTACTGACGCAACGGCTAGGGCATTAGCGCCTCTCAACTTGAATTTTTTATAAATGATAGCGGTTTTTTTACCGATAGATGGGATGACTACTTGGGTGAGTATCTCTCCAACCGCGAGAACCGTTTTCCTCGGGCCGTAAAAAAAGTTACTCATGGGAACTTTCCGTTCACTTTCTCCACTGGTGATGATGACATGTGCTCCCGCGGCGAGAAGTGCAGGGGGAAGGTCGGCAGAGGGAACCGCACTGGCGATATTGCCTCCGATAGTTCCCTGGTTCCTGATCTGCTTGGAAGCCATGGAAGCTGCGGCTTTGCAAAGAGCCCTCAATCGCTTCTTAACTGTTAGGCTTTCAGCCACTTCATTCAATGATACCAGCGCACCTATTCGAATCTCATCACCAATGGTAGTGATACTCTTCAATCCGCCGATCTTCGCCAGCGAAACCAGATGTGAGATCTCTATGTTGTGCTGCTTGAGGTCCACTAATAAATCGGTCCCGCCAGCGATTATCCTCGCTTGAGTACCGAATTCTAAAAGTAAGCTGCACGCTCCCCCTATATTATCCGGCTCGTGGATGATGAAGTCACGCATCTTTATGTGCTCAGCTCCTGATTGAATGACCGGGAGATATGTATCAGCATAGATAAAACTTTTTTTTCAAACTATGATTTACCAATCAGGGAACTAGGAGTCGCCTCAAAGTAGGATTTCGACACCATTGTGATATAACAATGGGTCGCTCTCTTATAGGCGAATGCCCAAATTTTTGACCCAATTCTCATGTCTAGGATTCACCTCTTGAAATAACGGCTTGTTATTGTGCATCATCCCTTATATACGATTAAATCAATGTTTATTATCAGAGGGGGATTTACCGTTTAAATAATGGAGAATCCAAATGAGTCAAATCGAGACAACAATCGACGTAAGGGAAAATATCCAGATAAAGGAATTAGCCATGGCCCAACTGCTAGCAGATGATTACTGTCTTAAGATCATCACTGGAACCGCTAAGAAAAGCATGAGCGTCAAGGATATGGCTTTTACCTATTTCATACCCTTTGCCACGTGCTACAAGAAGGTGGCCCAACTGGAGGCGATCGGGCTGATACGGGAAGACGGAAAGGTTCTGAAGGGGAGTGGGAAGAAACATTCCGTATACAGCTCATGCCTTAAGAATTTCGAAGTCAATTACACTGGTAATACCATTGTGTTGAATGTCGAATTGTTCGGAGCCGGTCCGAAAAAGATATCGTTGGACCTGTTGGAGGGGTCTCTGGTTACTACAAAATGATATTGACCGGGGCCAGTTCTTAAGGATCCACTAAAGTTTTCTAAAATGTTCCCGGGTGTAATTATTTTTTCTACACCTGATGTTCAGGCAGTTCCGATCCCCTGATGAGAGATGTTATGGTAGAGTTGTAAGGTGTCGGTATCCCCTTGGCCCTGCCGTATTCAACGATCTTTTCATTCAAAAATCCGATCTCGGTGGGACTCCCTCGTTCAAGGTCCACGTGCATGGATGTTTTGTGATGACCCGCCTTGTCAAGATAGCCCATGCACAACTCGAGAAAATCTTTATCGTATGCGATACCATTGGCTTTGGCCACTTCTATTCCTTCCCGCAGTATCGCTTCGGCCAGTGATCTGGTGTCCTTAAGCTCCATCATCTGTTTCATGGTTCTTCTGGTTAGGGCACAAACCGGGCTCAAAGCTGCATTCAATATCGTCTTCGTCCACTCGTGTTTCTTGATCTCCGTGGTAAAGGCGGTATCTAAACCCGCTTTAGTGATGATCTTTGCCAGTTCTCCTGCACGCTCATCTGCAGCGGGATCGATGGTTCCTAAGTAATTGGGGGAATTGAAAAAAGAGATTCTTACGGTCCCGTTTCCTGCAAGGTTCCCAGCGTAGTTAACCACAATCCGAAGAGTGTGTTCTTTTCCAAAAACTTCTGCAATAACCTCTTCCGTATCGAGTCCATTCTGGAGGCTTATCATTTGGATTCCCGCAGGTACAACCTGTTTGATCAAGGGTAGTATTCTCGGCATAACGGAAGCCTTGACCGAAATAAAAACGGCATCGAGTTCCCGGCCTGCCAACTCATCGATTCCCAAACAGAGGTTTTCTTCCGGGAAGGGGACTGTCATCTCCACGATCCCCGTGATCTTGAGTCCGTTTCTTGCTATCTCGCTCAGATGGTTCTTCAGAATGTCCACAAGTATCACTTTGTGACCGGCTTTGGCAAGGTAGGCACCCATAATACCGCCGATGGGTCCGGCGCCAATTATTGCAAATTTCATTATTTCATCCATGAATACAGCCCCCAAGATTCTGAAATTTTTTATGATTAGAAGAATTTTTCCCTGAGTTTTCGATGCAGTTTTTTTCCTGTTCCCGTCCTCGGCATCTCCTCGGGTTTGATAAAATAGATCGATTTGGGTTTTTTGTAACCCGCCATCTTGCCCTTACAGTGATCGATCATTTCGGAACTTGTGATGGCCTTGCCTTCCTTCGGTATCACAATGGCTACCACTTTTTCACCCCATTTCGGATCCGGTACGCCGATGATGGCTGCGTCGTAAACTGCAGGATGTTTGCAAATAATAATCTCAACTTCCGTGGGATACACGTGTTCCCCGCCGGTGATAATCATATTGTCCTTTCTGTCAACGATATAGTAGTAACCGTCCTCATCCCGCTTTGCCAGGTCTCTCGCGGTAAAAAATTTACCAGAAAAAGAAGCAGTGGTCTTCTCCGGAAGCTTCCAGTATCTGTCGAAGAGCATAGGGCCATAAGAGTACAGCTCTCCTACCTCTCCCACAGGAACCGGTTTCCCGTTCTCGTCAAGCAATTTCAATACGGCCGTTGCCGCGGATTCCCTACCTATGGATCCCGTCTTTGTATACTGCTCTTTAGGAAAAAGTGTTGTCACGATCCCAGCCTCGGTGGATCCGTAACCCTCATATAATTCCACACCTTTGAAGAAATTCAATATATCTCCTTTCATTTTCGGTGAAACGGGAGCCGACGAGCATAACAGTTTCTTGATGCTGGAAACGTTGAATCCTTTGGCTTGTTCCCGGGGTGCGTTGAGAATTATATTGTAATGGGTTGGTATTAATGAAATGAAATTAATTTGTTCACGTTCGATGATCTCCAATATCTCCAGTGGTTTGAAAGACCGGGCGGGATGTACGTAGAAGGAGCCGCCCATGTACGTAAAGTTAAAGGTGAAGAAAGTGGAATTTACATGGCATAGCGGCATGATGTTCAGGCACATGTCGCCGTGGCTGAAACCGAAATCGATTGCATTAATAAGATAGAAAGCAATGTAGGACTCATGGGATCTTACAACACCCTTGGGAACACCCGTGGTTCCCGATGTATACAGCATTATCCAGGTGTCCTGCGGGGTCACATCAACCTCTGGCATGTCCGGCGCTCCCGATTCCAAAAAGTCGTCATAATCCTCCCAGCCTTCGGCGGGACCTCCCACAACTATTCGCTTGTCCTTGGGAATGTAAAGTTCCGGCAGGTTCGGGATGAATTCATTGTGTACGAAAAGCGCTTTCGCCTCGGAATTTTCGAGAATGTACCCGATATCGTTTTTGATCAGCCGAAACATGATGGGAACCACCACGATCCCGTTGCGGCAGGCGGCGAAGTACAACTCACATATCTCTATGCAGTTTTCCACTAATAAGGCCACTTTATCACCCTTTCTAAGACCCAGATCGAGCATTGCGTTAGCGAGTTTGTTTATACGACGGTCCATCTCCGGATATGTATATGACCGGTTGATATCTTTCAGGCACACGGTATCGGGATATTTCTCCGCGTTCACGGCGATCATCTCGCCCAGGTTCAGCCAGTTTCCGGCCATTTTCATGCCTCTATATTTTTATTCTCGCATCCACCACTATCGGCTGTCGTCCCTCTTCGAAAGCGAATATTGGATTCAGGTCCATTTCAACTATCGACGGCAGTTCAGTGACCATCATAGATACGCGCTGTATTATCTCGATCAACTTTCCGATGTCGACGCCTGCCTGTCCCCTGAAACCCGAAAGTATCGGGTAAAGCTTCAGTGAAGCGAGCATCTCCGCAGCTTCGGCTCCGGTCAGAGGTGCGATACCGAAGGATGCATCCTTTAAAAGTTCCACCAGCACACCGCCCGTTCCTGCCATAATAAGATGCCCGAGTCCTTCCTCCTTCTTTGCCCCCACGATGACTTCCTTACCGCTTGATAGAAACTTCTGGATAAAAAATTTATATCTCAACGAGGAAAATTTATCAGACATCTCATTCAGTGTCAAGCGCAGGGTTGATTCCTCCTTTATGTTAACCGCGACACCTCCAACATCACTCTTGTGCACGATTTCTTCGGAATCGACTTTCACTACCACTGGATAACCGATCTTTTCCGCGGCCTTCATCGCTTCGTCAGCATTATCGACTAAGCTCCATGGTGCAACGGGAATACCATAAGAATCCAGCAACCCATTCACATCGGCCTGGGAGATGTATCCGCTCTCCTTCTTCGATCTGATGATCTCCAATGCCAGGGACATGTCCACATCCTCGAATATATGAACCTCGCCGACTTCTCGAGCACGTATTTCCCCGTACCGGGTCAGGGCCACAAGGGCTCTTGCGGCTGTCTCCGGGAAGGCGTAGCAAGGCACGTTCCCTTCTTTCAGTATCCTCAATGTTCCAACCCATTGACGCTTGTCGGTCATTAGATTACATACGATTGGTTTTTTCCCTAGAAGGTTGACCTCCACTATCTCATGCGCTATGCTTTCGTTGTCAACAAAAAACGGCGTTACGAAATTAATGTACAAGCTGTCAATGGTCTCTTCTTCCATCAGTACATCCATAGCTGCCCTGAAATGCCCTGCATTTGCCGTGGCGAGAACATCAATGGGGTTGTTTATGGAAGCCGCCGAGTACAATTGATCTGTGAGGATCGCCTTGGCTCTCACGGAAAGCTTAGGTATTTTCAATCCCGCTTCGATCAGCTCGTCGGTGGCGATTATCGCGGGCCCTCCGGTATTCGTGATCATTCCAACTGATTTTCCACGTGGGATCGGTTGAGTGGCGAAGGCCGCTGCAGCCTGGCAAAGTTCCTCCTCGTCTCTGAAAATTATTATTCCGGTTTTTTTGAACATCAACTCGGTGGTGATCTCCATACGCGCAAGACCACCGGTATGGGACGAAGCCGCTTTAGCACCTTCCTCTGTACGACCCGCTTTCATACCCAGGACCGGTTTTTTTGCCGCCACCTCTCTCGCCACCTCCATGAACTTACTCGGATCTGCAATACTCTCAACATATAGAACTATGACGCGGGTTTCATCATCACGACCCCAGTACTGTAGAATCTCCGGAATGGAAATATCACAGGCGTTTCCGTTGGAGGCGTACATCCTGATCCCTACGCCCAGCTCGGAGAAACGCTGGTTGATTACTTCCCCCACTCCACCGCTCTGGGCAACTATGGATATACCGCCAGCTTCCGGTTTCGTAAATGTGAAATTGCAGTAGGCCCTGATCCCCGGATCGGTGTTGATTATTCCCTGGCAGTTGGGGCCGAATACCCTGATACCGTGCTCCCTCGCCTTATTGACTACCAGTTCTTCAAGTTCCGCGCCCTTTCCCCCGATCTCTTTGAATCCAGCCGTATTTATAATGACCGTTTTCACGTTCTTCTTGCCGCAGTCGTCAATTGCAAAGGGTACGTACTTGTTGGGGATCACGATATGCGCCAGATCGATCTCACCGGGTACGTCGCAAATATTTCCATATGCCTTTATGCCCCTTACCTCGTCTGCCTTTGGATTTATCGGGTAGATGGGTCCCTGATAGCCGAAATCCTGTAAATTTTTTATTATACGGTTGCCGATGGAAAGTTCTTTAGTAGAGGCGCCGATAATGGCCACCGAAGCCGGTTTGAAAAGTGCGTCCAGCATATCATTTCTTCTCCTCTAGTTGTTCTATGAACGCTTCGATATTGGTCTTGAGCTGCTCGTCGGACACGCATCTCATATCATTCAGGTCACCGTTTATAACGAGCGATGGTACGGCTGTTTCCTCTTCGAGCCTGCGGGGCATGCCGTACCGATTGTTCGAATTGTTCGGACATGTCTTGGCATCGTGGAATATTATTCCATCGATCTTGAAGAAATCAAGCATCTTTTTGATATATTCCTCTTTAGCCTTATCCGATCGTACGATGAAAAGTTCGGTGTAGGCTCTTGCCATGCTCTCGAAAGGATTCGAGGGATCGAATGCAGAAAATATCCAACTGTTGCAGTATGTCGATGCAACGACGCAGGCACTATTGACCGAAAAAAGCTCTGAATTCCCCCTCAATCTACCCCATATTGGCATTCCTTCCCAGTAGAGCCGGAACTTCTCACCCTCCACCGCCGCTTCACTATTTTCCACCCTTTCGTTCAGTTCAGTTAACAACAATTTGTAGTAGTCAACGGCCATCTGCGTTCCTCTGAGGACCACCGCAGGGCCCATATGGATCGTGCCGTCGAAAAAGGTCCAGGGTGCAGGAACCGCGCTCGCCGTATCCAACACTTTTTTCCAGAGATCCGAGCACTGGCGGGAAAGTGATAATACCCTTCTCAACTCGTCAATGTCGAAGCTGGTGCCCGAGATATTTTCAAGAGGCTCTATCATTGCTTCCATCTGGCAGGCAACTGAATCGATATGTGCTTTGCTAACATCTGTGACACCCCTGTGGGTGGTAATGCCCAAAATGGGAACATTGAACTCTCTAGAGTACCATGCTAACCAGTCTTTCACATCACGGCACTGGTTGGTATTGTAAGCCAGCACGTCAGGCCTTGGAACCGCCTCAATGCCCTTATAGGCTATGGCGAGTGGCGTGACCCCCTTTACATATGCACCTACATCCGAGGTGAGGTACGAACAGATTTCGGGAGAATACCCTAGGGCATTGGCGTAAGGTATGAGATCGGTTGCCATGCGGGTTGCCCCCAGCATAGCACCGTGATTTTCCGGGAAATAGACGAGAAAACCCATGGCTCTCAGTATCTCTGCGGGACCGACGCTGGTGCACCAGGCCACTTTCTGTTTACCTGTTTTCTGGGCCTCATCCAGTTCGTAAAAATATTCTGCCATAATTCGGTTCATTTCCCTGGTTGCCAGGATCCTCTTTCGGATTATTTTATTATCTTCTACCATAATATCCCTCTTTTACTGAACTAGGTCAATTATCCTTTGAAGAAAATATTATTTAAGATGTATACAACCCCAAATCAAGGTAGACATTATTAATCTTTTTGTCATATATTGTCAATGGTGTGAAGGTCGACAAAATATCGAAATTCGCAGCTTGACAATCCTCGACAAATCAAAGATTTGCCTGGCATGACAGGGCATTACCTGCCATAGTTCGCAGAATCGCAGCCTGTAGATTTCCGGAGGGAATCGAAGGCTCAGCAGAGCCAAGGGGTCTGCGTAGTGTAACGGGAGCCTGAAAGGACCGATTCTGCTGAATCTTGAAGCTAGCAAACACGAAGTCTTGGAAAGTCATACTAACAATGAAATATGTGTAATATTATTTACATGAATAACCATTTCTACACAAATTCCATGTAGTTCCCGGTGTTGATCATGTCCGATATTAATTATTATGCGGGTATCGACGTAGGTACATCCTATGTCAAGATGGTCGTTATAGACGGAGAAAACCAAATAATAGGGTCCCATATCGAGCGCTCTGGAGCAGTACTTACCAATTCCATCGAGTCGACCCTAGAAGGGGTGCTTGCGGGATCTGGACTTCTACGGAACCGGATAAAACATATCACAGCAACGGGTTTTGGCCGAAGGAACGTGAAATTCGCAGACAGCATAAAGACGGAGATAAGTTGCCATGCGAGAGGGGCATATTACAATTTCTCAAAGGCAATTACACTTATAGACATTGGCGGTCAGGACACTAAAATAATCAAGATATCAAACGATGGAAAACTGCTTAACTTCAGGATGAACCGCAAATGTGCCGCCGGTACGGGCTCGTTTCTCGAAGAGATAGCCCTCAGGATGAACATCCCTGTGATGGAAATGAACGACCTAGCCGTTGGCTCGGATAACACATCAGCGCTGGGGAGCTTCTGCACGGTTTTCGCCTCCTCGGAGATACTCACGCGAATACGAAACGGTGAGCGGATCGAGGATATGGCGAGAAGCGCGTTTGAATCAGTGGCTAGACGGGTGATCGAGATGGACGTTTTCCATGGAACGATCGTCATGAGCGGGGGAGTGGTCAAATACAATAATGTTATCGTTGATATACTGGAAAGGCATCTGGGAAAGACTATCTCCGTTACTCCGCACCCCCAGTTGACTGGCGCATTCGGAGCGGCACTTTATGCCAGTGAATATGAAATTTTATAATCGTAGAGCTATCAAAATTAACAAATAGGATTAAGTAGGATATATTCTCTCTACCTTTTTGGTATTTACTCAAAAAATCAGGCTAGTACAATGTCATTATATGCAGGCCCCCAGCCAGAGGTGATACTTCTCACTTTTGCAATTGCTTTTCTTCCATCAATTTTACTTGTGGTGATACTTCGATTCACAGAAAAGTACGAAAGAGAGCCTTGGGGGGCGATATGGACTGCCTTTCTATGGGGTGCTACTGCAAGCGTCGTACTGGTCATCCTTGCAAGGGGATATTTTCTGGTCTACATGAGGGATAATTATCCCGCCATCGCTTCCGATAAATATATGATCGGCATTTACGTCAGTTGTATCTTAACCCCTATTGTCGCGGAGTCGGTGAAACTCCTGGGTCTTTTCTTTGTAAGGGATGAACTGGATGAAGCCGAGGACGGCCTGATATATGGCGGAGTGGTGGGGTTGGGTTTTGCCGCCACAGAAATGATGCTCTACGGACTTTTCGTATTCTCCAGCTATGGCATGGATTTTTTTATCAATACTGTGTTATTGAGAACCGTATCCGTCGTTATCCTCCAAGCATCTGTGGGAGCCATTGCGGGATACGGCATCACCAGAGCAGTGGCAAAGAAGCACAAGAAGGGTTCTCTATGGCTTTCACCAGTTTTCTTCATCATCGCGGTATTATGTCATGGTTTCTTCAACTACCTTGCTGGTGCCACTGTTGAAGATACCGAAAACAAGATACCCTATGCTTATGCCCTGGGATTCGCCATCGCCTTTTCAGCCATAACCTGGTTCGTAATCTGGATCAAGATAATTCGATTGGACCGTATGGATTCCAAGAAAAATCGGGAGAAAAAGAAACAGAAGGATCTCTCATCGGGGGAAAGCCGAGGCGGCAGTTCCTTCCAGGATGATTTCGATATGGGATTTGGCCCCGGTTCGCAGGGTCCCGCAGCATACGATGAAGGTTACGACGATGAAGGATATGATGAAGGTTACGATGACGAATATTATGATGACGATTATGATGGGGATTATGACGACGATTATTACGATGGTGAAGGGGAATACGACGACGATTATTATGACGATTAAAATTTTTTTATCCAGCCCTTCGAAATCCCCAACTAATTCATATTTTTTTTGAGAACCGCCAAAATATTCTATCAGGCTTCATTAAAAATACGAAAGGTCCCTTCGTCGAAGAGGCAGATGATCACCTTCTCAAGACTCTTGTACTCAAACGAAGCTATGACACCCTTGGCTATGACTGCCGCCTCATCCTTCGGGTAACCGTATATCCCGCATGAGATGGCCGGAAAGGCGATGGACCTCAGCTTATTCTGCTCCGCCAGAGCCAAACTCTCCGTAAAACAGCTTTTCAGCAGTTCCGACCGATCCTCTCTCCTGCTGTAAACCGGGCCCACGGTATGTATTATATGCTTTACCGGAAGATCGTATCCCCCGGTGATGACCGCTTTCCCGGTTGGCAGTCCTTTTGGGAATTTCTTCCTGCGGATCTCCCGGCACTCCTCGAGCAATCCCGGACCGGCCCTGCGATGGATGGCGCCGTCCACTCCTCCCCCGCCCATTAGACCGGAATTTGCAGCATTCACGATGGCATCTACTTCCAATTTCGTTATGTCGCCTTTTGTTATTTCCGTTTTCATCGCGCACTCACCCGTCGTAGAAATTCCCGTGAGCTCTACTATCCCCGGAAGGTCACCCGTTTCGAGATGTGTTTCGGTAACGGAAGAGGCCTGAAAGGCATCCCGCCCTGTTCCTCTACCAACAGGAGTTTAAAGTCCTGAAGCGAGAACGACCTTTGTTCCTTCGTCTTGCGCATGCGTACTGTCAATTCATTTGACGATACCTCCTTGTCTCCGATAACAAGGATGAATGGAATCCATTCTTTCTCGGCAAATCTGATGCACTTTCCCACGGTTCTTCCTGTATCATCCACATCTACCCTTACACCGGGTATTTCACCCACCAGTTTTTCACAATATTCCAGATGTGTTTCGGAGACCGGGATCAATCTAACTTGGGTGGGCGAAAGCCAGTACGGCAGCATTATCTTCTTTCCCTTAAGTGACTCCAAGTACGCTTTTTCCAGCATGGCGAATATCACCCTTTCAATGGCGCCGGAGGGAGACATATGCATTATCAGAGGGTTTTTCTTCGTACCGTCCTCATCGGTAAAGGTGATATCGTATCTCTTGCCGTTCTCCACATCGATCTGATCGGTGTTCAGAGCCGATGCCTTGTCCTGGGCGTCCACAAAGTTCCACTCGTACTTCATCACGAAATAGAAGAACCTGTCGTTCCACATCTCTACGATGGCCGGTCTTCCCCATGCCCGTACCATGTCATGTATGAATTTCTTATTGTCGTCATAGAAATTCCTTGTCACCCGTATGGCTAATTCAAGCCCCTCTGGAAGTTCAAAACCGATATCGGTTAGTATCCTGCGGCACAGTTCGAACCTTACCATCATCTCCTCCTTGGCCTGTTGAATATCGGCACAGAAGGCATGGCAGTCCGGCATTGTAAAGGCCCTCAGGCGCCGAAGGCCGGTGAGTTCTCCCCGCTGCTCCACCCGGAATGAATACCGGGTCATCTCGTAAAGTTTAAGTGGGAGCTGCTTGTAACTGAAGGTGGCGTCATGCAGCATCAGGAACTGGCCAAAGCAAGCGGCGAACCTCAAGAAAACCTCCTTGTCGGGTGATTTGATCTTGTACTGCCTTGCCGGGAACCGTTCTACATATTCTTTCAGGGACGGGTGTTTGAAATCATACATCAACGGCGATTCGATCTCCATTCCACCGTATTCGATTACTTTTTTCGTCACATATTCTTCCAGCAGAGACTTGATGAACCTGCCCTTGGGATAGAAACGAATGTTTCCCGGGTCCGAGCCCGGTTCGTAGTCCGCGATCTCCTGTTTCTGCATCAGGCCAACGTGAGGCGGTTCCTTCTTTCCAACCCGTGATTTATTTATCTCGTAACGGGCAAATTTCCTCAAATTCTTTTTACCCTTAAAATTATATCCCTTGATAGCACCTTCCTCTGAAGAGATCTCGTTGAGATCCCCTTCGGGATCGAGAATGTACCAATAAGATTTTGCTTCCTTTTCCGCCCGCAAAGCCTGGGAAAGCTTTTCTTTTTTTTCCTTTATTCCCTCTCCAGTAATGCTGATCTGTCGGGAAAGCTCGGAAAGGGGATGCCCCTTGCATGATATTTTGAAGGATTTGTACCAGCCAAATGGCGCGCGGAGCAATTTGAAGTAACCCCGCGTAAGCTCTTCATGCAGAGCTTTCTCCACTTTGATAGCCTCGGCGGGAGGGGCTAGGTCGGAGGACAGGTGAGCATATGGATAGAGGAAAACCGTATTCGTGCCAACCTTCTCCGCAGCATCGAGTATGGTCTCCGCAGCTTCTTCCACGACCTCCATGATGTAATCAGCATCACCTTTCTCAACAGCGTTGAAGGCAACGAGTACATCGTCATCCCATTTCTGGTGCTTCAAGGATTCATCGATCTTCTCTGCTATGTTCTTTATGGCCTTGGTGGTTTCGTATTCCATGTAGTCCGAATGTATGAGCAATAGTCGCATTTTCTCACAATTTCCTGTATCTGAACGTTCTTGATTCTTGAGGAAGGAATAAATTGTAAATCGGTCTTGTTTAAAAATACATTGCGGTGTTAATATTTTATGAAGATAATGGTAATATTTAAATTATTTCTGAGATTTGAAGTGTTATTGGGATCAATTGGTTTTGCACAATTTGAATCAAGATTTTGTTAAGGGTAAAAACACATAAAAAGGTATATATAAGCAAATATGTTGTGCGAGTAATATTGCTTTTTAAAATAAAAAATAAGAATGGTGATAGAATGGTAGAATGTCCGGAATGTGGTATTGATAACGAGGGTGATGGTGATTCCTGTGATGATTGTGGTGCACCGTTGGATGTAATTGAGTGTCCTGATTGCGGCGCCATGAACGAGTCGGACTCAAAGTTCTGCGAGAAATGCGGTACCGAGATAGAAGCCTCGGAAGATTTCGTTGAAGAGGAAGAAGAGCCTGCACCTCCCGTTAAAGATAAGCCCAAACCAAAAGATAAGAAGGCACCTCCAAAAGTGGAGAAAAAAGCACCGAAAGAAAAGCCGGCAGTTGAGAAGGTTGTTGTAGTAAAGATGATATTTGCCCAGAATGATGCGACCAAACTCGCGAACAAGAACCTGAAAGACGACGGCAAAAAGCTATTCTCCAAGAAGATCGAGGTGGTGGAAGCGGCGTTACTGAAATACCTGCCACTGATACAGGCATCCTTCGATATTGAGAAGAAGAAGCTTTTCGGACTTGGAGGCAAGGAAAAAGGAGCCGAGAGCCTCTATTTCCACGGAATGACCGGAAAATTGCTTCAAGTCACTGACAAGATAAATTTCAGCGACATTACCCAGGCCAAGGCCGAAAATATAAAGGACTTTGACGGGATCGCACAGTTCGAAAATCTTCCGAAGAAAATGCTTCCCAAGGGAACCGAGAGACCGAAGATCGGCGAGAAGTATATCCAGAAGAAATTGAGAAAATTATTCGGTGCAACGTTGAAGAAGACGAGTATGGTGTATTTACCCGTTTTCAAATTCAAGATCACCAATACTAAAACAAAAAAATCCAGGGTACTTTACGTCGATTCCGTGTTCGGTATACCAACCGATAAAAATCCTTTCAATTGAGCTGTCACAGCCCAGGGACCAATATACCTAACACTTCTGAGAGAAAAAGGTGACAGATAATGTTGAACCGTTCAGCCCGAATAGAGATCGTCTCAGCCATCCTAACAGCCTCCCATGTGATGAACACTTCGAAGACCGAGGAGAACTTTCACGAGATTATCAACCTTTATACCAAGTACTACACGGAATTGAACCGGATACTTCCAAAGGATAAGAGATGAAAACGGTTTATATTACTCCCGTTTTCACTCTATTTTTTAGCTATGGATCAAATTTGTTTTCTTCCATGCAAGAGCCGCATCCGATTTTCACACCGGTTTTGAGATAATGCTTGAAATGTTCCATCCACCTGGGGTCTTGCGGGGAATCCCGCACGAATTCTACGAACTTTTCCAATCTCTGCATGGTAGTTTCGCTGACGTGATGCTCTAACTGACAGGCATCGATCTCGGCCAGTTCGCGATTAACTCCAAGGATCTCTATGAAATCGGCTATGACCCTGTGTCGATCCATCAATTTCCGTGCCTTGTTTTTACCCGAAGAAGTTAGATTGGCACCGATAAAGGGTTTGTATTTAACGAACCCGGATTCTTGTAATTTTTGTAACATCTCCGTAACAGACGGCGGCTTTACTCCCATTACCTCCGCTATCTTTCCGGTATGGGCCGCTCCCTCTTTTTTCTCGAGCACGAAGATCGTTTCGACGTATTCTTCCACTGTTTTTCGCCTCATTTTAATTCTCACCTTCTTATACTTTTATGAAAAATTATTAACCTCCCAAATATGATACATCATTATTGGTCACCTATCCGGTTTTCATATGATACGAACATAGATGTCATTCGCTATATCAGTATCTACAGCAATCTGTGTTTGTCCTATCTGGAACACATGGGAAGGATATCTTTGAATTATCTCGACAGTCATTCCGGGCAACACACCCATTCCCAGGAGTTTCTGCAGATTTTTATGATTCTTGGTCAGAATGTAGACAATTTTCCCGTATTGCCCTTTTTTCAATTCTGAAAGTGATGATACGATCCTTTCGGTTATCTTCTTTCTTTCTCTACAGCATTTACCTTGTGGCATGGGTTTACCATGGGGACATATTTTTGGATGACCCAATAAGGTACATATGCTCTCTTCGACACCCTCAGAGATAATATGCTCAAATTTGCATGCAGCGGACTCCATCTCATCCTCACCCACCTCTAAAACGTCGTGGAGCAACCTTTCTGCAAGACGATGTCTGCGAATAATTTTTCTACTTTCATTACGACCCTTGGGCGTAAATCTCACCCTGTTATCTGATTTCGTTATGCATCTCGTCTTTGCTAGTTCCTTGACAACGTTAGTGTTACCAAGTTTCTTTACATCGATGAACCCTTTTTTATCCTCGACGATCTCTAACCATAGCTTTTCTAACATTTCCTGGGCCGCTTCACTTATGTTCATGTTGAAACCTCCTTTTCAGGAATTTTATCAATTTCGGTTCGGGTAAAATCTCATATCCGCAGTTCGGACACCTGGACATATCACACTTTTTTATCGGGCATCCTCTACAAGCGTCCTCCGCTTCATTTTCATTGAACTCGAATCCACAAAATGTACATTTCATAATCCAACTCCCAAAACCAATAAGATTTGATTAAGAACCATACCAATGGCGAATGCGTAAAAGAGAACGAAAAAAAACATCAATAATGCAGTTTTAAGTCCTCTTTCCTTTATCATGATCATCAGTTGTGCTATACAGGGTACAAAGAGCGTCAAAGTTACGGCAGCCACAGTAAGTTGTACCATCGTCAATGAATTTTGTATTTCAAACAATCCTGCGGCACCGTAATCACGCCTGAAAAAACCGAACAGAAACGCTTTTGCGGCCTCATCAGGCAGACCTAAAAGATTCACAACCGGGTACAACCCTTTTAATATATATTTGAACAGTCCTACCAATTGGAATGACCATATCAAAACGCTCGCTATAATGAATAGGGGAAATATCTCCTTGAAATACCAGACCATTCTCGTGTATGTTTTGGTCAAAACATTGGAGATCTTGGGAAGACGCAGCGGCGGCAGTTCCATATAAAAACTAGGTTTATCACCGGGAAGTATTTTGGCTGCAAGAAAACCGATGAGAACAAAGTTGAACATTATCACAATGAACCAAACAAATAATGCAAGCGGCTGGCCTGACAAGATTGCAAATATAACACCAAGCTGTGCAGAACACGGGACTGCTAAAGCCAATAATAATGTTGCAATTACGCGTTCTCGTTTTGTCTCTTGTGTTCTTGTCACCATGGTCGCCATGGTATCGCAACCCAGTCCGAGTACCATGGGTATCACAGCTCGACCGCTCAACCCTATCTTCTTAAATAACCTGTCTATCAACAGTGACAGTCGAGGTAGATAACCCGTGTCCTCGATTATCGAAAATGCCAAAAAGAAAGTTCCGACAATGGGAAATATTATAGCGATTGCATAGGTCACACCTAACGTGACCAACCCATACTCTCCCACGATCAGATCCTGAATTGATTCGAAAGGTATATTGTCCCTGACGAAATCGGTCAATATAGGATTGATCTTATCACCAAATAGTGTCCCTTCGATCAGGTCAACAAGAGTACCCGCACCGAAGACACCTACGAATTGATAAAGACCAAAGTACAATATTACGAACAATATCGGAATTCCGGTGATCGGACTTATCATTGCCCTGCTGATCTTTTCTTTTATAGTATGCTTTTTAATATCCACATTTATCATAGATGTTGAGATGATTTTATTAGCTTCTCTTTGTAACCTCAATTTTATAATATAACTCAATGGATGGCTATAATTTTGAAGGAGTGTCTCGATTATTATATTGATCCGGCCATATCTTTTTCCCTCTTCCTCCTTGACCATCCGAATTGTGTCATCGTCTTTTTGCAAAAGCAGAAGAGAAATAGCTCGTTTCGAAATCGAATAATCCCTCTTTAGACAGGATTCGATTTCTTTAACGGAAGATTCGATGAACTTGTTGAAGGTGATCTGCCTTTTATTTTTTAGGGAATATCTTTTCAATTTTCCCATAAGCTTATTGATTCCTTCACCTGTGGTGGCAACCATTGGAACGGTAGGAACACCTAGTCTTTTTTCAAGATCTATAAAATCGATCTTTATTCCCAGTTCTTTCGCTTCATCCATCATATTTACTACAACGATCACCGGAAGGCCTGCTTCAATTAATTGTAGAGATAGCGGAAGCATCCTCTCTAAGTTCTTTGCATCAATGACATGAAGTACTATCTTCGGTCTTTCTTTTAAAAGTATGAATTTAGCTATACGTTCTTCTTCTGTTATCGGGATTAACGAATACATGCCGGGTGAATCAATCACTCCGTAATATTTTCCATCGATCTTACATTTTCCCTTGTCGATTGTTACTGTCGTTCCGGGGTAGTTTGACACTGTGACATATGCGCCTGTCAATTTATTGAATATGAGACTTTTCCCAACATTAGGGTTTCCGATAAGAACTATCTTTTCAAGGCCTTCGATATTCTCGCTAACAGGTCCATGGCATTGATGTTTTGATTCCTCTTTAATTTTTTTTGATGTGGTCTTAGTTCTCTTCATCGACAGCCCCATTTAGGTCCACCTAATTGTTAGGTATGTCTAAATCAATATATTAAGGTTTTGGTGGTATTGGCGATACAAAAAACGGCAGGAGAAGACTCATTGACCGAGAACCGAGAAGATGTGAATATAATAAGATGCAAGTCTGTGATACAGACTACTATGCCTAATGGATAGGACCCCATGATAAAATAATAATTATTACACTGATTGAAAATAATATAAAGGTAAATGCTCCTAGTATAATGCCTATTTTTGCGACTTTTTTCAATTTATATAGTAATGGGTTTTTCCGTACAAGGGAAAATCCAACTACACCGGTAATAATAGATAAACAGGATAGGAAAAATGTAATAATTTCAGTGAAACATAAATTATCATTAAACCAACCACCATACAACGGCGAGGGCACCATGAGAATAGACATTATTCCCGATAATATGGATGTATAAACTAGCCAAGAATATTTCCGCTTTTCGTGTAATATACTATATCCCATTGGGTGATTTATATATAAACCATTATCTAGAGCGCTCTCATCTTTAGGCCAGGTTTCTTCGGCAGGTTTGAATAATTTTTCAATTTTGGACACATATTGTCAATATGATTGCTTGTTTAATAAGTTTCCTTCTGATTGTCAAGAATCCTTTGTCTAAAGGTTATTCAGCTATTATGCAAAAAAATCAATGACCAATAACAGAAAGTATCTTCCTTTTCATTCTCTTTTTGGTGTTATAATCATGCACCACCTTCACCTTTTCCTTGGTCACTGGATTCATACTAGTCCAGTACATGCAGGTGGATACGGTCATGGGTGTGGGCGTGAAGAATTGAAAGTTCTCGATGTTCTCCATTTTACTAATCCGCGTCGCCAATTTCGATATAGTTTCCATTGTTTCGCCCGGGTGACCGATCATCAGGTATAGCCTAATAGACTGTTTCCGGCCGCGGCTTAGTTCATTATACATGTCGATGAAATCCTCGAATTTATTATTGTATTTGCCCATAAGGCGCAGCACGTTTTCGGAAAAATGTTCAGGAGCCACCTTCAGTGTACCTGAAATATGATGAGCTACCAGCTCTTTTACGTACTCGGGGCTGTCAACGGCCAGGTCGTGCCGGATACCGCTTCGGACATAAATCCCTTTTATCCCGACAATGGCTCTCGCTTTCTTCATTAGCGATATAAGACGCTGGTGACCTCTCTCCAACTTTGGGCAGTCGATGCATTCTCCTTTGCTGCATTCAGCACAATCCATGCCGTACATATTTGCCGATGGCCCCCCCATGTCGTCGATATAACCTCTGAAACCTCGTATATAAGATATTGACTCGATCTCTTTCAATATACTCTGCTCAGACCTTGAGATTATCGAATTACCCTGGTGCATGGAAATGGAGCAGAATGAGCATGTCCCTATGCATCCTCGATGGGTCACCACTGAATATTTCATGCCTTTGAGAAGTGAATCTCTGTGCATCTTTCGGGAAAAATTCAAACCGAAAATCCCATCAAGGTCAGCGCTGGTGTATTCTGGATAAGCGAACTGTAGAATATAATTATTATTGTATTCCTGGGCCAGATTCTGATGAATGGAAAAAGCAGCCTGCATCTCTAAGAACCTTTCCGGATCCACTGTCACGTCGCTGAAAGATGGAAGCACCCGGAACGATTCGTCAATGTCCCTTGATAGAACACAGGTTCCCTTTATACCAATCAGGTCTTTTCCGTTTTTCAGCCTCGATGCTATCTCCAAAACCTGTTTCTCGCCGTTGCCGTAGACCAGAATATCCGCCCGGGAATCCATCAATATGGACCGCCTTATTTTATTGTCCCAGTAGTCGTAATGTGCAAAGCGTCGGAGAGACGATTCGATACCGCCTATCACAATTTGGACGCCTTTCATCAAGCGTTTCAAGGCATTACAGTATACGATCACCGCGCGATCGGGCATGGGATGAATATTGGAGTACGGATCATCCTTTCTCAATCTTTTCATTGGAGTATAATTATGGACCATGCTGTCAACAGAACCGGATGTTACACCGAAAAAAAGTTTTGGTTTTCCCAATTTGGTAAAATCCTCATCGGTCTCCGGGCGCTCGATTATACCCACCCGGTATCCCTTATCATCCAGTACCCGGGCTATCACACCAACGGGAGATAGGGGATGATCATCCCAGTACTCCCCGCTGATGAGAATTATATCGCAGTTATCCTTCGTTCTCGTTATCATTTAAACGGGCCCGCATTTAATTTTTATGAAACTCAATCCCAGGCTACATCGTCGTCCTTTTTCTTGAATTTGATGAACACTCTACCGGCAACGAAACCGGAAACGGGCATCATCAAAGAAACAATTATGAAGAAAAAACAGGGACCCCCGGATGCAACGATCTCAATTTTCTCAGGGAGTGGAAGGTTCGTTACCACAAGCATGGTCAAACCTCTCGAGGCGAAGGCTGCAAAGCCCACGAGCATACCCGTCCACCTTCCGAATTTCACTCCGGATAATATAATAATAAAAAACAACAAGGTGGTTAAAAACAAAGTACCCATGAGGCAGATGTTATTAAAAGTAATCAATTCTTGCTTCAGGGCGGGAGCCGAGAGGGGAACTGTCAAAATACCCATTACGAATCCCAAAATTATAAAAACCACCGATAAGAACTTTCCGTAACCGTACATGCGCTTGTAACTCTTGGAGATTTCCTTAGGGTCACCGTAATTGGCAATAGCGACCTTTGCGTTATTTTTGTTCAAACCACCGAGATCCAACGCGCTTTCATGCAGGTGTGACCTCACCTCGTCAAGGACGTTATTTTTGGTCTTTTTCGACATGAAGCGAAGCTTCTTTCGTAAACGCTTGAGATAATCCTCTATCTCGGGAGTACTTTCGTTTGATTTGTAATTCACCTGTATTCCTCCAGAAGTTTTTTTGTGCCCCCGATCATCAGGTCCCACTGTATTAAAGCAGCCTTGAGGGCTTCATTGCCTTTTTCGGTGATTGAATAATAATTTCGCGGTGGGCTGCCCTCTCCCACCACCCAGTCACTGTTGAGATATCCACGTTTCTTCAAGCGGTGCAGAATAGGATAGAGAGTTCCCTCTTTCAGTGTGTAATAAGCATCGGTTCCCGTCTTCAATTCCTTGATTATCTGGAAACCGTATTTACGTTCCCGGGAGAGAAGGGCAAGGACACAAAGCTGTATCCCGCCTTTCTTGAACTCCTTGCCCCATTCCTTTTCCTTCATATGAACCTCGATTATTCTATCATCATGACTTATCTTTTTTGCGCCGTCTTTTTCTCACGATGCTTATTGTTATCGCCACAGCTATCGCCACCGTTGCAACGGCAAACTGGAGACAGACCCCTGTGGTTGAGAGAACATTCAGTCTTATCGTCGAGAGACCCTCTATTATGAGCGCCCCGCAGCTGAAGGTCGGGTCGTGGAATATCTCATTACCGGCGGGGTAGATATAACCGCCCATGATAATAAGAGCATAGCCAAAACCGTCGTCATTTTCACCTATTCCCTGCTGGTTCTGCCCGGCGTGGACCTGATAGAACATGAAGTCGGTTTCTCCGTCAACGTCAACGTCGCTGATCCACGAAAGCTCACCCATGCGATGCCAGTTATCCTTGAAAGTAATATGCTCCTTTGCCACCAGGGTCGCGCTTTCGGGCATCTCACGGGGATCAGAAATGGCCGCATCAACCATTTCCCCTGCATTATCATATTCATATTCGGCCACTCCGAGAGCCCCCTCTATACCGGTTACGAACTGTTTATCGAACCATTCGTTCACTATATCCGGTACGAATGTCCCAAAGATAGTGAAGCTTTCGAGCATGAGTTTCGAGTTTCTGCTTTCGTTTTTGAAATCCCAGCCCTTGATATAATGATCATACTTGTAATCGGCATTCACGGCGATGCCTTTGAAATCTCTTTTTTCCACGCTCTTGGTGTCGCCGATCGTTGGGTCTTCGCCTCCGTTAAAGTCCACTTCCACCTCGTACCAGGGAATATCCTTTATCTCGAGGCCCTCTTCTACGGATACCTCGATATGAAAGCTGATTGTCACCTCTTCGAGACAGGTGTCAGTAGTATTGTCGTTTACGAATTCAGGATCCCAAACGTTACCATTCCCATCGCCGTACTCGAGATTCTCCGCTGTCAGGGCGAAATCGAAACCCATAATATTCGGATCTTCATTAGGGATGACGTCTATTTCGCTTCTATTCCATGAAGTGTTCAGATCAAGGGCTTTTATTACCGGTTCAGTGGAGGTGAAAGAATGTTCCATGTTTCCGAGGCCCGTCTGATTTCTTTTGAAATCCCACAGATCGTTATCCGCTCCGATCACCTCCCCCACTTCCTCCATGAACATGTTCTTTTCCCGGTAGCCCACATCCTGGAACTCGATAAAGCTGAAGAATTTGTGGCCGTAGACCGTTACCACCGGGATACCAATCTTTTCCACAATGATGTTTCCCTGTGGGTCCATTATGGTGGCCCCACCGAGATAACGCAGTTGGAATGTAGCCATCATTATACTATTGGGATGCTCTTCCGTGCCGTAAAGAATATAGAACCATGCGTCATTGCTTAACTTAAAGGCAATGTAGTCGCCCATCTCATCGGCTTTAATTTCCGATTTATTTTTATTCTCATCCCAAGGCGAAGTGTTGTTCTCATCAATAGTACCCGTTTTCAATACCAAATTACCATCCAGAAAACTCTGTTCGTATTCCTCTGCGAATGCCATTCCGGAGATCGAAACAACCCCCACAATCATTAGGGACACAACCATTATCGCTTTCAACCATTCTTTTTCCGTTTTTTTATCATTCATATCAGGCACCTCCTTGACCGGCGGGCTCGAAGAAAGCTCAATCACCGTATCAATGTTTAGTACTTAGCGATACTAAGTAATTAGTGGCATATAATACTTTCGATTAAAAAGGTGGTGGACAAAAAATGAGTATATATTTGATATATTTTGTGGAGAAAGGAATCCTTAAAACGGGATAATATTAATTAAATCCCTTCCACGTCGAGCCCCCTCCTCCATATCCATCTCTCCACCATGAACTTGTACCGGTCTTCGCCGCCGTATTTTTTCACCTTGAATTTCTCGTCTTTTTCCTTTCCAACGAAACCCGCTACCATTTCGCCACCCTTGAAGAGAACGTACCAATCCCCCTTCCCGAATTTTCGATGAATGTCATCTTGGAGATAATACCACAACGGGTCTTTTGGCGGGAGTATAAATTTGCGGTACATGTTGATCTCGTCCAGGAGTTCAAGATCGCTTTTTAGGATGTAATGTATATCCTTGGATCCCTCCTGGAGATAACCCTTTACCAGAAACCCCTTTCGTGTCAATTTGTTCACGGTTCCCCTCAGTTCCTCCAGCGAGAACTCAGCCCCCACGTATTGCCGCAGCCTCGGGAGCGTAAATACACCAAAATTTTCGAAAACATTCCTTATACATTGTCGTCTAGCTCTTTTCTTCGACAGATTGGTGGCATCCCCCACTTTCACGTAGGTGTTCTTTGCATCCTTGACCACATAGAGAGCGTCGATCAGTTCCTTTTTCTTTTCTAGATACACCGTTCTTCCAAGGGATGTTCTCTCGAACCATTTCTTGTCACTAACGACGAAACCAGTTGGTATAACGTCCAGGAGGTATTTGGCAGTGGGAGATATTCTTTTTTTCAACGCCACCTTGAACTTTTCCATATTCTCGGGTGTTGTGAACATCTGTCGGGCCGGTATCAGTATTCCCTTGACAAGATCATTGTACTTTGCATAGGCACTCAGTGTGACATCGTCATCCTGGGTCCGCAAACGGATCTCCTCGGTACTGCAAACAGTGCCGAACGTCTTAATCAGGTCCCGTGGATCCTCGAAAACATTATCGGGATGTATGTGTTGTTTGTAGAACACATATTTCAGTATCTTGTCCATGGGATAGGTCTTTTCAACCATATTTCCCATAACGAGATAGTCGTTCATCACCACTAGTCCCTCTCTTAGGAAGGACTTGATTATCCAACTACTATCTTTTATGAGTTGTTCCACACTTATCTCGCTGATATTTTCGATCTTTATCACGTCTATATCGAAATTGGAATAGAAGTCCAGTAGATTATCCAGCTCCTTGACCAATAGAGACAGTACATGCCGAGAGGAACTATTATCGTCTGGCAGAGGAGCCGTCCAGGAGCCCAAGCTCGAAAAATTTCTTTCGGGGGCGCTTGAGACCATTTCCAAATTCAAGATCCTGATGGAATCCTTCTTTCTTTCCAGACGTAGAGCTGCCAGAGGTTCGTTACCTTCAGTTAAAAGGTGGGTCCAAACCCCCGTGAATCTCAAAAAGGCTTTATGAACGATGAGATGGAAATATGGATGTGTATCCGAGATTATACCGGTGAAAACGGACTTCTTTGTAAATCCTTCCTTTATTTCCAATACCGTGGTGAAATCTTCGGTGATAATTAACATCTCCGTGGGATAGGGGTTCTCGACGAAAACACGCTTTATTTTTTCCTCGGAAAAGAGTTCGCTCAACACGTTTTCCAGTTCATTACCGAAGAGCCTGCTGTGTTCTTGAAGAGTGCTCTTTGTCATTGGGCCATATATACTGAGAAGATAGCTGACAAGTTTATTTCTTGATCGCTTTATGTGGTCAGCGATCTCCTCCTTCATAGTTGAAGGATCGAGATTCTCATATTCGTCCTCCTCTGGGAAAAAGATATCGTCGAATTCTTTATTTTCGATATAAACAAAACCCACTGCCGACGCCATATCGGCCGAGGGAATATGAGTACGGCCCAACCAGAGATTTTTTTCCAGGCGATACAATGCCTCGTATATCTGGGCTTTGTTGAGGTTTACTTCCTTGTAAATTTTAGATCTTTTTACACCAGGATTCTGCATGATGTATTTCAACAGGATCTGTTCGACGGAGTTTAACCTAGAAGTTCTCCTGACCCATATGAATCCTGAGACCCGATCCATGGGGAGGAAATACATTTTTGAGCGTATGAAACGGACCTGCACCAGTACGCCGTCTTTGATACTCGATAGCCATTTGCTCTTCGTAAACCGTTTGCTTCGCTGGAATATGTCAAGGGGAGAACCGATGATATCGCCCTTGTCAAGAATTTCATTGAACTCGTCGTGTATTTCGAAGAACTTCCGGTAAGCAAAATTGTTGAATCCGTCGGTGGCCAGGACCACGCTTCCTTCATTTTTAAGACGTAAGGAACGATAATCTCTGCGAGCTATGTAATAATCATGAGTGTCGTCCACTATTATGGAATCTTTTATCACATCAGCCTCTCTCTCCAGTTCGGACAGTACCATAAGGAGGTTTATGTTCTTGAGGGCGAATGAGAAGTGCGCTTCCAATTCCCTGTGGGTGAATGGGCCGAACCTGTGAAGAAAATCCAAGAGCACTTTCTTTATGATCTCCACCCTGCTCATTGGTACGGTCTTGTCACCTATCTCCCCCGAACTGATCCTTTCCAGACCCGCATTGTATTCATCCTTTGCATCCTTGACAAATATCTTGATGTTCTTGTAGAACGATGCGTCCCTCCGGAAATGTTCCACCAATAATTCTCTTGGGAAACGCGCAGGCAAACCGTCCACACCAGTGCTGCTGCCATATCCTATTATCTCTTCGAACAGCTCTCCCCCAAGCTGTTTGAAAACCATTAATTTGGTTGCAAGAGATGAGACGTCTGTGAGAGAAGTGACTATAAGGGGATGTGAGAACGTGGATGGCCTGGTGGAATAGTCCTTGACATAGAGCTGGATATCACCTCTGGCGATCTTGTTCAATACCTTTTTCGCCCCGCTGAGGTCCATATACTGGTTCATAACCTCGTTATGGGCTTCCTTGTACACGGGCATCTTCCCTAAAATATCAGGAGGAACATCACTCAAAATGTCAAGAGCCGTTCTTTGTTGTTTCTTTACGGATATCTCATAACCCTTGTAGTTCTTGAGAATGATGAATCCTCTGTTAGCGCAATGAACAAAACGCCGCTTGAATAGTTCGCTCTCATGAAGGTCTTCCTGGAGTGCTTGTTCAATGTTCTGGGAATGCAGAATGTTGAACATATCATATAAGTGAAATGATTTAACTTCTTCAAGAGTCAGCATTATGCCGTTGTCGCTGATGCTGTACTTGATCTTCCCTCCATATCGATTCGTGAGGAGGGGCGCCAATGCCCTGGCGATGGCCTCGTTTACTCTCTTTCCGAAAACGGAGTGAATGATGATGTGTTTCATACGCAGGTTATCAATATATCCCTCGACGAGTATCTTTCTTCCTGACGGTACCACGAAACCCTGTACGATCTGTAGAAATATTTGGTCCAGGAGGAGGTGGCATCCCTTCTCAGATAACGCGTACTGATCCTGAAGTGTTTTTACAATGTCCTTGTGATATAGTTTATCAAAACTTCCCGGTTTCTTCGTGTGAACATCTTTCCCGGAGATGGATAATTTCTTCAACAATCTCCGATCAAACCCCTTTTCGAGTAAGCTCGCTTCCAGGGTGGAGAGGAATCTGCCTACGTCCACGCTAAGATCCGTGGTTCTCGAGAAAAATTCTCCAGACCAGGAAGGAAGTGTCGGGGTTATGCTCCCTGCATGCTTCACGTAAACCATTGAGCCGATGGCCTTGATGAACTGGTATGATCGACCCCCAAGGAGGAAAACATCGTTCTTCGTCATTTTCTCAACGAAGGAATCCGACAGTGTCCCAAGATACGAACCATCCTCTGCCCTTCGCACCTTGTACTCCATTTGAGCCGGAATGGTTCCCACATTCAGAAAATATATCATTCTGGAGAGCTGTTTTGTACCTATCTCCTTATCGTCTTTCGAATATATGATCTTCGGATATATCCTGTACTTTATAAGATCCTCGGTGGAAAGGAAATCCAGAATATTATTGAAACTTTCGCGGGTCAGCCCTAAGAATGGCGCGCTTCCGCTAACAACATCGAACACCTCGTCCTCGCTCTTATCGCCCTCCAGGCTCATCCCGATTATTGACTGTGAAAGAACATCCTCGCACATCCTTGGGATCGTAATATCGTCCATCTTTGACTTGTTTATGTTACGGGCGATGGTGCAGCACTCGATCAACTCCTCGATCTCAAGTGCAATGAATCTCCCTCTCGTAACCAAACCTAACGCGTGTCCGGCCCGCCCTATTCTCTGTAGTCCCCTGGCTGTGGACTTGGTTGAACCCAGCTGGATCACCAGATCGATATGACCCACATCAATCCCCAACTCAAGGGAGGAAGAGGTCACAACTGCCTTCAATTCTCCCCTTTTAAGTTGATCTTCGATCCGAAACCGCGTCTCCTTTCCCAGTGAGCCGTGGTGGGTGGCAATACTGCTCAACCCCTTCTCCTTCAACATGTGAGTGATCTTTTCGGTCATATTGCGTGTGTTCGTAAAAACGATGGTAGAATCGTATTTATCAATATATGTTCGGATCATTTCAACCGCGTTCTCGAGCCGATCATTGTAGAGCTGGTCAAGGGAATCAAAAGCAGGAATAACCTTGATGTCATATTTCATGGATCCTTTATACTCCATTATGGTCACGTCCCGCCATTTTCCGTCTTGGCGGCCTACGAGAAAACGAGCAATATCTTCAATGGGAGATTGGGTTGCTGAGAGACCGATCCGTATGAATTCCCGGGCAACCATGTTTTGAAAACGCTCAAGCGAAAGTGAGAGGAGCGTCCCCCTCTTGGAGGCGGCAAGATCGTGTATCTCGTCGATGATGACGTACTCGGTTTGCTTCAATTTATTTACGAATTTTGAAGTGGAGAGACCAATTGAGAGACTCTCGGGAGTTGTTATAAGAATGTGCGGTGCGGTGTGTGTCATCTTCTGTTTTGCCTGAGCCGAGGTGTCCCCGGTTCGCATTCCCACCCGAATCTCCTGGGGTAGTAATTTTTCTATGTCCAGATCCTCTTCATCGCTGTTTTCTCGGATCTCTCGCTCAACTCTTTCTCGGGCAACCTTGTATATTTCCGTTAGAGGTGTTTCCAGATTCTTTTCAATATCCCGTGCAAGTGCTTTCAAGGGTGAGATATAGACGCAATAGGTTTTATTTTGCAGTTTTTTCAGTTTTGCCAGCTTGTATAGACGATTAATAATTGAGAGAAATGCCGTCAGGGTTTTACCAGACCCGGTTGGAGAGGATATCAGAAGATTCTCTCCTTTGTCGATAAGAGGGATGGACATTCTCTGTGGAGGGGTAAAACTAGTGAATTTCGAGAGGAACCAGTTATGCACGTCCTCATCGAACCTTTCTACTATTTTTACTGTATCGTAGGCCGTATTTGAATATCGGATCATGGTCGGACCGCTTTTACTATTATCTTTATAGTCTCGCCTAGCACACCTCGGTATAAGCTAAAGCACATCCTATTTATTATAAATCTTTAAAAAAGTTTGCACGTTTTTAATCGCAAAAGCTTTTATCAGCAAGTAAAAACGGTCTGTATTGAAATAGTATTGAGGTAACTACTCACGATTTAGAAATTAATTAGGTAAAGATATCACAAATCTGAATTTCTTCTGCTTTTATTTTGTTTTT
>JASLWR010000028.1 GCA_030740765.1 Thermoplasmatota archaeon | reverse complement strand
CCGGTTTAAATCTTCGGCGCCACAATTCATCCAGAGCCTAAAGGCACTGGCGTTCTTGTGGCTATTTTTAAGTAAATATTTTTCTAAAAAAGTGGTTTTCACTTACTCAAACCAATAATTATTAAATAAGCCCGGTATGATATAAGCCCGGTGAGTCAAATGCCCAAAAAAGAAGCTGCTTCGAAAAAGAAATCAAAAAACGACAAAAGCACAGATATCGATGCCGAACAAGTTATCGAGGATGTCAAAAAAGATGTCAAGAAGAAGGTCAATGAAATCAAGACCGAGGCCAAAAATAAGGTCAAGGAGTTGAAGAAAGAGGCTAAGAATAAGACAAAAGATATCAAAAAGGCAGTAAAAGATCCCAAGGACGGGAAGAAGGAAACAAAGAAGGAGAAAGAGGCCCGGAAAAAGGCAGAAAAAGAGAAAAAGGAAGCAGGGAAAAAGGATAAAAAAGATAAGAAAAAGACTGAGAAAGTAGAGAAGGATGCGAAGAAGAAATCCGAAAAAAAGGAAAAAAAGGGCGAAAAGAAAGCGAAGGATATAATTAAAAATGCGAAAAAGAAAGCAAAGGAACTCAAGAAAGATTTCAAAGAAATTGATATTGAAAAGGAGGCAATTTCCGGCCTCAGGGAAGTTGAGAAAATACTACAATCACTTCAAGATACTGTGGAGAAAAAGAGGAAGGAACTTGAAAGCAAAGGCGTCAAGGAAACCGTGAAAGACGATTCCAAAAAAGCAAAGAAGGTCCTTAAAAATACCGGTGACGAACTCCTTTCCATGGTAGAAAAGGTAGCAAAAGACATAAAGAAAAAAATCAAAAAATCATTTTAAACTATATTGGTTCCTTGTCGGAGATTTATATATGAAAGTGCCTGCCAAACGTTTGCCCCTGCATTCAGGCGGCCATGACGTGGTTGTACTAGGAAAGAAATTCGCCGCCGAGCTGGACCTTCATCCCATGGACAGGGTGCTGGTGAGAAATCCTGCGGATGAGTCAAAATGGGTAACCGCTCATCTTAACTTCTGGTACGAGACAAATCCCGTAGTGGGATTGTTCGGCGATACTTTCGACAAGCTGGGAATAAAAAATGGAGATGAAGTTTCCCTTTTCCCGGCCCCGAAACCCGGTTCAGTTAACCATATCATACGCAAAATGGACCGGCAGCAGCTGTCGGAAGAAGAGATATTCGAGATCGTCAGGGACATTGTGGATGCAAAGCTTACAGACCTTGAGATCGCTTCATTTATTACCTCCACCTATATGGCCGGCACCACTCTGGATGAGACGTATTATCTCACCAAAGCAATCGCAGAGACCGGCGACATGCTTAGCTTTGAGACAGATATCGTTGCAGATAAACACTGTTCCGGTTCAGTTCCAGGGAACCGGACCACCCCCATAGTGGTCCCGGCAGTTGCAGCTCTTGGCATTACAATTCCGAAATCATCGTCCCGCTCAATCACTTCACCTGCGGGTACCGCGGATGTCATGGAGGTTCTCTGCCGGGTCACATTCACAAAGGAAGAGATAAGGGATATTGTTTCTAAGACCAACGGTTGTATCATATGGGGCGGCGGACTTAAGATCGCCCCCGCCGATGCCAAACTTATTACCGTACGAAAACCGCTGAAGGCCGATCCCGAGGGGCTTCTGATATCCTCCATTTTATCGAAAAAATACGCCATGGGAGCCACTCACATCATGCTCGACATACCCCTGGGACTTGAAACCAGATACAATAATATCGGAGAGGCAAAGTTACTGGAGCGGGAGTTGATACAGATAGCAAGCAGGCTGGGGATGAAGGCAGCCGTGGTGATAAGCGACGGGGACGAGCCCATAGGCCAGGGAGTGGGGCCGGTACTGGAAGCAATGGATGTCATCAAGGTACTGCGCTCAACTCCGGACGCTCCGGCAGATCTGCGCGAAAAGGCATTGATGGTGGGAGGCAAGCTGCTGGAACTTATCGGGATGGATCGATTTGACTATAATGGTACCGGTGCGGAGCTTATGGCCGGCGTCATCGACAGCGGTAAAGCCTATGAGAAGTTCCGAGAGATAATAGCGGCGCAGGAAGGGAATCCTGAAGTGTCTTTGGACGACTTGAGAAAGCGTCTTGCAACCCATACTTTCGATATCGTTGCCGATAAGTCCGGTATGATTATAGACATCCAGAATCAGGTGGTGGCAAAGGTGGCGAGGATAGCAGGAGCCCCTCAAAACCATGGCTGTGGTATTTTCTTCCATCACAAGTTCGAGGATATGGTAGCGGAGGGTGAGATTCTTGCAACGGTATATTGTGGGAATCCGGACAAGCTCAGGCGAGCGAGAAGAATATTGAACTCCACCGAGATGATCTTCATCAGGTGATCTGTTCTCATTAAGGGTGTTGTTTTGTCCAAAGGATCTGAAGAAATATACTGGAAAAAAGTGGATGAGGAAGCCTCTAAAAGATCATCGGATATTTTCAAGGCCATGCAGATCTTTGAAACCATGGAGGATTTCATTGTACTGGACCTTGAGACAACCGGGTTCTGCGCCAATCGCGGTGATCGGATAATCGAGGTGGCCTTCCGTAAGTATAAAATCGACCAGGGAGATATGTTGGCTGGCGAGGCATTCAATAAATATGTCAATCCCGGAAGACCTATCCCTCGGCGGATCACGAACCTTACCCGCATAAGCGATATAGACGTTCGGGATAAACCGTACATTGATGAGTTGCTACCGGAAATTGCCGGATTCATTTCAGAATACAAGGTAGTAGGCCATAACGTAAGTTTCGATTTCCGTTTCCTGAATGCCGAGATGACCAGGGCGGGCTTTGATCTCGTGAACCCCGAAAAGATAATCGATACCTTGAAGATCAGCCGTACAATGTACGGACGGAACGTGAAACACAGACTGTCAGATTGCGCAAGAAGGGAAAAGGTGGACGAATTCGATGCCGCCGTTTATCATTCAGCCCTGCACGATGTCCAGGTCACGGCTGCATTGTTCTTTTCAATGGTCAAAAAGATAGTTAATGCTAAAGATTAGCATAAGGGCCCGTCGATGCTCATTATATGAGAATTATTAAAGTCCATCCCGCGACGGACGGAAATTATCTCCGCCATTATGGCGATAGCGATCTCCTGAGGTGTGGCAGCCCCAATCTTCAACCCAATTGGTGCCCGGACCCTGCCAATCTTTGCGGGGTCTGCTCCTTTTTCAAGCAAATTCTCAAGAATCGTCTTCACCTTTCGCGCTGAACCGATCATTCCCACATAACAAATCTTATCACATTCCCGTTCCAATACCGTGTCCAGCACCATTTCGTCGAACTCATGCCCATGGGTCATTATCACAATATAAGCGGGGGAATTAAACGGTATGGTACTAAGGGTCTCACGGTAATTTCCATTAATGACACATGCCTTGGGAAAACGGTTTTGCGAAGCGAATTCCTCCCGGTTGTCTACAACTGTGATTCCGAAATCCATATCATGTGCCTGTTCGTAAAGGAATTTCGCAATATGCCCTCCACCGACGATGAGCAAGCTGGCCGGTGGATGAAAACACTGGATGAATACAGACATGCTTCCACCATATATGGAGTCGATCTCCAAGGCATTGGAGGATACTTCATTCGGATCATCCAGCGAAAATTCCATAAAGGCTGCTTCACTACCCGCAAATAGCATTTCCTGTCCTGCTGCCATAGCCCGCTTCTCCACCGGACCGCCCCCGATTGTCCCGGTTGCCCTGCCTCCTGTTTCCACGATCATCCGGGCTCCCTGCTTTCGAGGAGTGGAAGAACTTGCCTTGACCACCGTGATGAGAGCATAAGGGCTGCCCGAATCCTGCAAGCTCTTCATCATGTCTATCAATGACACCTCTACATCACCTTTAATTCCTTGTAATCTTGTTACTCAGACTGCCCGTCAGTCATCACCCTTGGGATACGCCAGTAGGCGGTTCCAATGATTCAGTCCACGTTAGTTTTCATCACCGTAACTGCAAATGGGAACTTTTTGGATTATCTAACATATTCGTTAAAAAAAAAGGGCCGAGACCGGGATTTGAACCCGGGCCAGAGGATCCACAGTCCCATATGCTGCCAGGCTACACTATCTCAGCCATGAGGTATTTTGGGAAATATAACTCCTCGATATTATTATTTTCGATATTACTTTGCGAACAAAAAAAAGAAAGAAATTGGGGGGAAACATCCCCCCGTTACGTAAAAAACTATTTTTTCAGGATCAATTTCATCCCGCAGTCGTCACATTCGAATTCCAGTGGGCGTTTCTGGGAAGTGACCGTCTGTATGATCTCACATTTGGGACACTTTATTTTCACTTGTTTTACCGGTTTCTTATCATCCTTTCCCTTCTTTGTGCTCTGTGGTAATGCCGCCTGTGCCTTCGAAGGCAGGGTCTTTTTTGTGAGGAGCTTTTCGATGTCGTCCTTCTTGACCTTCTTAACATCCTTCTCGTCATCCGCCTTTTCCCTCGGTCGTTCCCTCTCGGCTTCGGCTTTGGCCTTTGCGATCTCTTCCTTTAAGTCCTCGGGTATGGGCCTCTGCGAGCGGGAGAAGAGCAGCACGATGATTATCACCACTATAAAGAAGACCACCAGTCCGCCAATTGTGTACTGGGCTCCTTTCTCATAGATCCAACCACCTCCCTCTTCAATCACTTCAACTGGTTTTTCAAGATCATCAGTATCACCCGAGGGTTCGTTGGTTAGGCTTGCCTCTACCTTGTGAGTGCCCTTTGTTACCTTATTCTTGTCCCAATCGGTGAAATCGTATGTTTCACTTACTACTTTTCCGTCACTTCCCACTCCGTCTATCGAAATCTCGAAGGACCCTATGGTTATTTTCTTTGTCTTGTCATATAACGTGATCAGAACATCTTCCGCATCGGCTTTTCCACTGTTTTCCACGGTGACGGTTATGGTGGTTTCCTCACCTGCGTTAACACTTTCCTTGAAAGTGACCCCCGTGATCTTCAGGACAGGCATTTCGATAATTACATTGAATGAGAAATCCTTGTAAGTACCATCATCGCTGGTAGCGCGAATGATTATACTGTAATCGTCGTCGTCATAGTTCTCTTCCACATTGTCGTCGGGGGTGACTTCGATGGATACCGTCTGAACGTTGCCCATCTTGATCATCTTGGTGGATGGTAGAATGTTTATAACCCAATCGTCAGGGCTGCCCGGCCTAACGGTGAAGCGGATGGTGTCATCCTTGTTGCCAGCGTTTTCCACCTCCACATCCAGCGTGGCTGAGGATTTCTCTGCGAGATTAATGGTTATGGACGGATATTTCGTCATCACCAGAGAATACACCTCTTCAATCGTCAGCGTAAAGCTTTTATCGGTATCCTCAACCTCTTCATCACCCACCGATTTAACGGTTAGACCAATTTCATAATCCTTTGCCATGTATTTATCGAAATCGTCTCCTATGGTTACAGTGACAGTTATTTTTTGGGTTTCACCAGCATCCAGTTCAGCTGAAGTTTGAGGCGTGATAGTTCCCCACTTGTAGTAGTCGCCTGTTAGATCGAACTTGAAACTGTCCTTACCGTTACCCTTGTTCTTGATCTCGAAGAAAAATTCAATATCCGTGGTCTTTTTAACACCATTGACATCGACCTTCCCTTCCGAGGCCCAATCGCTGCTGGTAACCTCGAAAAGGTACTCCTGGGCTATTAGGGTAGTAAGCTCCACGTATGCCTTGTACTCATCGGTGCCCTCGCCTGCTGTGGCAGTTATGTTCGTATAGTATGTATCCTCTAGAGCCTCGGTATAGTCACTGGAAACACGGAAAGTTACCGTTATGTCTATAGAGCCGTCTGGTTCGATATCCACGGTCCGGGGCGATATGGTCCTAGTACTCCAGTATATTATCTCGTTGGGTAGATCGAGGGTAATGGAGTCCATCTGATTACCTCGGTTCTTCACGGTAAGGGTGTAAGTAACCGTATCCCCCGGTTTTGCCTCCTTGGAGCTCTGGGCAGCACTGATCTTGATCTGGTGTATCTGCGTCACTTCCACCGTAAATTTCATTGTCTCGTATACATCCGTATCCTCATAAAGCGTATCGTCCCCCCTAGAGATTATCTTGATCTCGATGTCGTAATCGTCAACCGCCACATCACGGTCTATCCTCACCGTCAGCACATGGCTCGAGGTAACTCCCTTGAGAATATCCTCGGTGCCGACGTCGAATGAGATCCCTTCCCAGCCAGTGGGTTTCTGGTTTATATCGAACTTGATCGTGTCGTCACCGGTACCGATGTTCTTCACCTTGAAGGAAAATTGCACCTCCCGGTTCTTGGCGGATAAGCTTGTGAGGTCGGCCGTTTCCATGCGCTTTTTAGACGCCGATAATTCCAGCCCGTATGCCGTATCGATCACGGTGACCATGGTTATAGTGGCACCGATTTCATCCGCGGTACCCTTCTTCCCGGAGTAAACGTAAATGGTGGTATTGAATCCATCGGAATTGGTGGGTGCCTGGTTATTGGGAATAGTGACAGTGACAGTAACGGTGTTGTCACTGTCCTCGGCGAGAGAACCTATTGAATAAGTAGATAGTTTTACCCAGGATGGATGATCGGAATTCGGGGTGTCGCCGGATCCTCTGATCTCCAGCTTGAAGGTATCCGAGTCCGTTCCCTTGTTGGTTACCTTCAGGGAGTATGTTACGGTTGCCTTGCTGCCGCTGAGATTGGGGATGACCTCCTTTCGATTCTCGGCCACTTCCAGAGCCAAATCCCTCTTGGGATTGACCCGCGTGGTCACAGTTATCTCTTCAAAGATTTTCTCTGGGTCGTCCTGGGATTCCGCCTTGATAGTAATTGGGAAGTTACCCACCTCCTGGTCCTCGGGAGGAGTCACGTTCACAGTGATTCTCTTTATGGCATTTGGTGCAAGGGTGAATACAAGCATCTCAGAGGGAATATTAGCCCAATCCGAATTGGCTCCGGCGGGCAACTCTTTCACTATGGATACCTCTATTTCATCGCTTCCCGTACCCCTGTTCTTAACGTCAATGTAGAATTTGACCATGGCCCCCGGGTCTGTTGTCTTCGTATTAATGCTGGTGGTAAGACGAATGGCAAAGTCCTGGGTCACGGTGGTAACGGTCCGTATGCTTGCAACCACCGAGTTGTCACCTCTTGAAGTAGCATTCACGTAGATGATCACATTGATGGGTTCGACGGAATTGGGGATGGATACATTCAGCTCCACCTTTATAGTATCGTCGCTCTTTAGATAAACCCGGGAAATGTTGATCTTGGCCCAACCTATGTGGCCCACGACGGTGGAATCCTTGGTGATATCGAAGGTGTCCAGACCGTTTCCCTCATTCTCGATTTCTATCTCGTAGGTGACCCAGTCATTCGGTGCCACGTTCTGGGTTTGGAGCGCGCAGGAGGCTCTGGCACCGTATCTCTGGATAACGCCAATCTTTAACTGGAGTGTCGCAATGATCTCATCATCTCTCGAGAGTACCCGGTCAGATCCCGCGGTTCTTGCTGAAACGTTGAATAAGTGATTTCCCTCTTTCGCATCATCGTCTATCAATACAACAATCTGGAATTCCTGAAATTCGGAACGATTGACCACTACCTGGGACGGTGTGATTGTAATCTGGTCAAAGGGGCAGTCGGGTGATTTCAACCCGAAGGTATCGTTTGCCAGCGATCCGGTGTTTTTAAGATATACTATAAAGGTGACGTTTTCCCCGGGCAATGCGCTGTCGTAGTCGCTCTCGGATGTAAGGGAACCTCCGAATTTAGCCTTCACGGTGGTTTCGAAATTGAGAGCAAAAGTACTGGCGGGGTTGCCTCGTGATGCAGCGGTTATAGTAATAGTGCCAGAGTTGATGTTGGGATAGTTTTCATAGACATTTGCCGGGATGGTCGTGTCAAAGGATATCCTTTCGATCTTATCTCTACCAAGATTCTCAATAGTATAATTATTAAACTCCATGTTAACCCAGTTCGTGAACGGGTTGTCACCAGTAATGGAAATATCAAAGGTATCGGTATCCAGCCCCCGGTTCTGCACTCCAAGTAGGTAAGTGTGGCTCATACCGGCGGCGACATCGGAAACGTTGCCTCCGTCGGGAAAGAGATAAACAGAGAAGAGCGGTTTGACCCTGGTGCGGGTGGCCATTGTATCTTTTTTATCATCTCCCTGATCCTCAGCCCGTTTGGAGGTGGCTGTTATGTTAACATGATAATATCCAGCGGGCTGATCCGCGGGTATGGTTACAGTCAGGTTCACGGTGGAGTATGTGTTGGGTGCGATTGTGTATAGCGTATCATTAATGGAAGACCAATCGCTGTAATCTCCTGCGTCAATGGATATTTCGATAAGATCTTCCGCATTACCGTCGTTTGTGATTGTTATTTCATAATATATCGTATCCTCAGGGAATCCGTTCTTGTTCGGGTTATTGCAGGTCAGTACAACGCTGTAAGACTTCTGAACGTTAATGATTATCTTGGTGGAGTTGTCCCTGGCTGTAGCGTTGCCGTCCGATACTGCTATCAGTTCCACTTCCAGGGGGCCGAAGTTCTCGTAGTTGTTTGGTACGGTGACAGCCAATCCCACATTCTGTTCCTTTGCTGCTCCAAGGGTTACGCTGCTGTCCGATAATGCCCATGACCACCCTTGAGGTATCCCGCTCTGGGAAATCGAGAACGTGTCTTCACCGTTGCCTTTGTTCTTCACGGTAAAGTTGTATACCTTTGTTTCCCCCGGATTGAAATCCTTTGAGTTCGAGCCGGGCACCGTCACCTGTATCCCGTATTTTTGTGTAACGTCAACGGTGACGCTGGACGTACTGTTGGTATTGTCATCCCTGGATTTGGCCGTAACGATCAGGGTATAACCCTGGTGAAGTGCGTCAGAAGGTATGGCCTGATCCACCGTGAACTGCCCAGTGGCACTTGCACCGAGTGCAAAATAGGTAGGGGAAATGTTCGGAGAGGACCATCCCTGCGGAGGCGTCCCTGTTATATCCACCCGATCCTGGCCGTTTCCGGAATTGGTAAGGGTAAAAGTGAAACGGACCGTGCCCTTCTGTGGTCCCTCCACCGAGGAATTATCAACAGATAGGGATAGGTATCTTTCCTGAAGCACGTTGGTGATGGTGTATGCCATTTCGGATTGGCTGCCGTTGTTATGAGATGTCGCGGTTACATTGACATATCCCAGATCTGTATCCTTGGCACCAATTGGAGCTGTCACGTATAAAGATACATTATATTTAGCTCCGGCGGAAACCTGAGGGGTTCTGGCAGTACCCAGAGTGGCGGTCCACCCTGCTGTTTTGTTACCGGTATCTATTGCAAGATTAAATCGGTCCCTCGCATTGCCCACGTTCTCTACGTTCAAAGTGTAAGTCACTTTTCCCCCGGGTTTGGTTTCCAGGTTCCCCGAAGGCAGTGTACTCACGGTAAGCCCGTATTCTGCAAGGACCGTTACGGTCAGTGTCTTTGTCGAATAGGTAACCGTGTCCTCTGAAGTTCCCCTGACTGTTATACTGTATGTTCCAGTGGAGGCGCTTTCAGGTATGTATACGGCAACCTCGAGATTTGCAACCGTGAATGCAGGTAGGTTCTTAGTGGAATCGAATGAAACAGCCCAAGCACCAGGAGCTCCGCTTTCTGTAAAGGATGTAGTATCGATACCGTTTCCGGTATTGTTTACCGGCAGGGTGAATGTGATAGTTTTATCCGGGAGGGACGATTCTATCGTATCTGCCGATTCGAAGATTAACCCGTAAACCTGGTCAACCAAAACCTCGCAAGTATCCTGTTTGTTATTTGTGGTACATTTTACGGTTAATGATGCCGATGCAGTCTCGACGGCATTGGCTGGAATGCTTACTCGGAGTATCTCTGTTTGATGATTACCGGCACTTACTGTGAAATTAATTCCCGTTAACGTTGATGACCACCCCCCTGGCGCGCCGAGTATTGTGAGGTTTATGGTGGCAATTGAGTCTCCATTGTTCTCAACTCTCACGTTGAAGAGTATATCATCGCCGGGGTCTCCATTCTCCGTGGCCGTGCCGCTCTTCTGACCTGTCACCTCGATTACAACTATCGGTCCTGCGCTCACCCTGTCCGCCAGGAATATCATTGCGGAAAGGGATCCCAAAATCATGCTGATGACTATCATTATGTTTATCGTTCGTTTTGCTGTCTCGTTAGTTCCCATTTTATCTACCTCTGAAAAAATTCATTATACCCCTAATCGCTTTCCTTGGAATATAAATATTTTGGTAGGCATATTAAACTAATCTTAAACTATATGATATAAATATATTTAACGAATATTGATAAATAGTTTAACGTTTATTAAACAATAGTACTTATTATTTCGAGCCTCAGGTGTGAAATATGGCAAAAAAAATATTCGCGTTAAAGGTCCCCTCAAAATTAAAGAGAACCATGGAATTCATCTCAAAGGAATCGGGCCATCCTCTTTCAAAGATATTTTATCGCAATATCGAGGACACTACCAGCTTGTTTCTCGGAGTCGTCCTGATGCATAATCTTGACATAACCAACATTGAGGAGAAAACCGACATCCGGGAATTGAAGAATCTCACACACATGAGTGAATATTTCATGAAAAAGAACATCACTCCGGTTAGGAAGTTCATATCGATAATGGAAAGTACCGAGAACCAGACCCGATTTAAAAGCATCTTTCCGGGAATAAAAATGGCGCAGGGATTCTTTTCATATGAGAACGTCAGCGTCAGGGAGCTATGTAAATATTTGGGCAGTCGGTATCTCGCCATGAATAAGAACATATCAAGTTTGGAGTTCGAAGTTCTCAAAGATTTCTTTTTTGAAAAGATACTGAAAACTTATTTCGACTCCATGGCAGTGGGAACTCTTTCCCAGCTGGAACTTGAGTGGGAGCAGGGGCAGGGAAAACTGGAACTGTTCAAACGTGAAATCATGCGCGAGTTCGATGAAACCTTCAAATCTTTGATAGTGGAGCCCATTGTTGTCGAGGAAGTGGAAGACGAGCTAGAAAGTCCTAAGACCACAAGAAAACGTTCGAAAGTGCCTTATTCCATATACAAGTCACAGGATCTGTCGAAAAGACCCACGAAGAGACGAAAGGTCAGAACGAAGACCGAGGAATGATCAGCCTGAAATTCAGGCTTTTCCCGTGCAAATATTCTTTTTAAGTATAGTAGCCACCATGTGTGCCATACGTAAAGGCTCCGGGATGACGCCATGCACCGTGAACCTTGCAAGAAGAGCCTTGCTCCTACCAATATCCAATCCGGCCCTTTTCACATAAGCTTTACCACGTTTTACCGGAAGCTCATCAATATTCCCTTTTGATATTATAGCAAATCGCTCTTCCCAGTCCTCAAAGTGGGCGGAGAGTGCCTTTTTTATCCTTTCATGATCCGGGAGTCTGCGCGTAACAGTCATTACCGGAATGTCCAGTCTCTCGTTGATCTCGAATATATCGAAAACATTGAATCCACCGAAAGCACCCCCGTCAAGCATTATGACGTTCACCTGCTCCAGGTATCTACTGCTTTTGATCATGGTAATTATCTTTTCTGTAGAATCTCGTCCGTCCACCTGCACTGAATCCTTCATGATCGCCTCGAGATAGGAGGGCCCACGAGAGATCACACCTACAATATCCGTCATTTCGTCCCCAAACTTGAACGGCCCATCATCGATAGCCAGGATTCTCCGGTTCTTATTCATTTTACACACGCACATCTACATCAATTTCAATTCGCCCGTAAAAGGGTCAAGAAGACTTTCCTTGTCGGGGCCGAGCCCGATACAGGTAATCGTGCCAGGTTCCACCTCCGTGAGTCCCGCATCGGCCACCACATAGTTTACAATATCCATTTTGGAGGCCAATCTTTTCAGTTCGAATATCTCCTTTACACCTGGAACCCGGACAACTACCTTTCTTTGGCCTTCCCCGAGCCATTCCTCCGTTATCTTCGGGTATTGTTTCTGGGCCGCTAGTGCGCAGGAGACAGCAGCATGGGCAACCTGTACCGCCGTTTTACCCTTTGAGAGACCAAGGTCTCTTCTAACCGCCACGACCAATTTGTACTTCATTACTTACACATCCTTTTATCCTGTGTGAGGTCAACAATAGAAAATGAACAACCCACATTTGAAATGTGGGTATCATCCTCGGAAACATCCGAAGAAGCATTGATCCCCCATTTAAAAACGGGGGTCTTCTGCTGTTTCCTACGGATAAACTGAATCGGATTATCGTCCCTTAAAAATAGGAAAAGTGCCGGGGGCGGGGTTTGAACCCGCGACCTTCGGATAGCCCAGGAGCTGATTGTAGTTCCCTATGAGTCCGACGCTCCGCCAGGCTGAGCCACCCCGGCACAGATAATGGTACGGAGGGGAGAAATACTGAGCTGTTTTAATATAATTGTGGTCGAAAAACGGAGTTTCTCCAAAATATTTCCAATTATTCATTTGGTAAGGACTGGGAAGAATCTCCTTATGATCTCCACAAAACCAGCCCCGTGAGAGCCCAGTGCGACGTAGTCCGCAGCACTCTTCATTTCGTCGGTGGCATTGGCAACAGCCGCTCCCTGCCCACACATCTCGCACATTTCGACGTCATTCTGGGAGTCACCAATGGCAAAAGCATCCGAGGCTTCGAGGCCCAGGAGACCCAGGGCAACAAGCACACCTGCGGCTTTCCTCACCTCTGGCTGCGAGATGTGATAGGCGAATTTCGTATCCTCCACCTTAAGACCACTACTTGCCGCCAGGGCAGAAAGGTTTTCGTAGTGTAAATCTCTGGTGATAACTACCTCGCTTTCCCTCCAAGCGTCACTTTCGAGATGAGTTATTTGATATTCTTTCTTCAGGTCTTCCACGAAGGCAAGAGGTTTCTCCCTGCTGCCGAGTACTTTTTTTATGTCCCGTTCTTCCCAGCCCACAACGCCGCCATTCTCGGCCACCACAGGAGATGCGGTTCCGATGAATTTTGCGAGATATAAAATAACCGGATATGCGTTTCCGGAGGCCAGTATTGTAGGGATTCCTACATCCCTCAACGCACGGATCATTCCAATGGATTCCAGGTCGATCCTCCGATGATCATCAGTAATGGTTGCATCAACATCCGTCACAACAACTTTCAAATTATCTTTCAGAAGCATATTCACACTCATCATGGTTTAGTTATTAAGCATCCAGCCGTCCGTCCGTGAGTGAAATTCTCCGAGATGCCCTCGAAGCCATTGCACGGTCGTGGGTGACTACCACCACCGTTATCCCCTTTTCCTTGTTGAGCATAGCAAGAAGTTCGGCGATCTTCCCACCAGTCCCTGAATCCAGTTCACCTGTTGGCTCGTCTGCAAGGATCACCTTTGGATTGTTCGCAAGGGCTCTGGCTATGGCCACCCTTTGCTGTTCACCCCCGGACAATTGATTTGGATGATGATTGGCCCTTTTACGAAGTCCCATCATTTCCAGAAGCTCCAAGGCCCGATCCCGTCTCTTTGACCTACCAATACCGGCTTCCTTCATGGGAAGCGTTATGTTCTCTATAGCTTTCAGCGTGGGTATCAGGTAGAACTGCTGGAAAACGAAACCTATGTTCATCAATCGAAGCCTGGTGAGCATGGAATCGCTCTTCTTCGAAACGTCCTCGCCGTCGAAAATAACTTTTCCGCTTGAAGGCCTGTCGATACATCCCAGCATGTTCAGGAGTGTCGATTTCCCCGATCCCGAACTCCCTTCTATTGCCCAGAAGGCCCCCCGTGGAATAGAAAGCGACAGGTCCCTGATAGCGTGGACCGGATTCGGCCCAATCTTGTAGGTCTTAGACAGGTTTTCCGTTTCGATGATGTTCTTGCTTATCATACTCACCCAATTACCATTTGATCCTTCTGTTAATTATCATTCATGGGTCCGTCCACTTTTGAATTCGATTCCATAAATTTCAGAGCCAACCTCTAAAATTAACCATTAACCCTGCCATCTATTTGGGAATCTTTATCTCCAGGTTTTTTATAACTCCCAATACCTCGTCCTCCCCGCCGTTTATCCCATCGATGAATATCTTTCGAGGTCCCCTTTTTCCCTCTATCTCCACCATGTAATAAGGATAGTAGACGGTGTCGTGGTCCTCCAGGGTCATCCCGTCATCCATTATCCGGATCAACTTTTCCGCGTCTTTCACCTTGTACCTTGGCATTACGGCCCCCACGCATAATTTACCTTCCCTGATATGCGGCATGTCCGGGATCGCCCGTGTTAAATTTCCCGGCAATGTGAATTCCATCTTTCTGCGATATGTGTATGATCCGTCACCAGTGACCCGCTTTTCCGCCATGCCCTTTTTCTCAAGGGCATTGAGAGCCCTTTTCAGGTCCTGGGAACGTAACTTGGTTTTCAGACCCAATTCGATATCGGTCAATGCACTGGAGCGCAAAGCCAGAAGGAGGTCCACCTGGGTTTTTGAATACTCGAACAAAACCGGCAAGTTCATGGTTCGGGCGAGACCCTTTTTATATTTCCTTACCAGCTCTCCCGATACAGGGTCGAAGAAAAGGGTGAATACCTTTTTCTTCTTTTTTATGAAACCTGCGAGCTTGCTGAAGTACAGACGGATCATGGGAATGAACGTGATGTTTACTTCCGAGACCATTTCGATCTTTTTCTGTTTCAATATACCCTTTCCCTCCAGGGACCGCTGGGCATAGTTATCGATATCCATCTCCGAGAGCACCGGTGCTATGTAGAAATGTCCTTTTCCTTCGGTCACGTACTCGCATTCGGGTTCTTTCATTACCGGTTCTTTCAACTCTGTTATCTCAGTGTCCAGCCTTTTTTGTATCTCCTGTGACTTGCTTGGAGTGCTGAAGGCGGTGATCTTCTCATCTGTTTTTCGAGATGTCTTTTTTTCCGGTTCGGGAATTATGGGCCGTCCGTAAGAGTCATTTATTTCTGTGAATTCCGCATCGATCATTTTCACCGGCTCTACTCTTGGTACCTTTATGGTTTGGAAATCGGTTCCACGAACGTGATCGCTGGTCCTTGTCCGCTCAATATAACTCTTTTTCAGTCCAATTTCGGGGTAGATATTCTGTTCCCGTTCCTCCTTCAGGGGAATACGCACCCTTGGCGGACCTGCTCTTCTGACTTCACTCCTACCTTGTTCTTTCTTCTTTTGTTTCGTGATCTCGATGAGATGCGCGAAATAATCAATATCGAGACCTCCCATTTCAGGCATATCGGAAACAGCCACCGGTTCTTCAGCGATCATTCCATCATCCAGGTCGGATCCGTTGGCCCCAGGCTCCTTGAAGGGTTCGGAAGCATTTCCATCGGCTTTTACGGCCTCCATTTCCTCGTTACCATCCTCGTCCCAGCTTATGATCCCTTCGGGGGAATCTTCTTTCTCCTCCCTCATTTCCCTCCCGTGTTCCCCTTCCGCTTCCGCCTTTTTCACCGTCTCTTTTCCTCCTTCGCTTCCGGACCTGCCAAGAGAGAAAGGTAAAAGATCCTCTTTTTCGAACAACACGTCCATCTCCGTCTGGACCCTGGACATGTCCCGTTTGCTTATGATCTCCGGCGTAAAGGGAAATATCACCGCTCCCTCCATCAACTGGCATTTTTCATGCACGGTCTCTATAAACCTCATTACCTTATTGAAATCGTTGTTTGAGATCAGGAATTCCAACCCGTCGAAATATATGACCGCACCCCGATTCTGCTCTAAAAATCGGCCAATAGTGAAGGATATCTTTTCAAGGTTATGTGGGTTCAGGCTCTCTTTCGTTTCGGATTTCGACAGCCAATACGATTTGCTTTGCCTACCTTCGAATAGACTCTTCGATCTAGCCGGGGGTGATCTTGAGATGACAAGGAAACTGCTTTTCCCCATATCGATGATCTCGCTAGTGAACTGCTGGGCCAAGGACCGATCCTCGTTCTTAAAAAGATAGTGATGACCGAGACCAAGTATTTCTTTCATAATGTCGGGAAGTTCAGCCTGCTTTACTTTCTCGATTACAGCTTTCCTGATCCATTGGTCCGCGTTTTCCTTTGCGGTTTTTTCTTTTACCGACTTATCCTTGACGTTTGTCTTCGGCCCTTTCGTTACTTTCTTCTTTACTTTCGGTCCTCCCAGTTCCTCCATATCATCGACAATATTGTCCAATACCTTTTTTGGACTTATCTTTTTACTATGCGTTTTTTCGGCGGCTCTCTCCAACTTCTCCTTCTCCAACTTCTCCATCTCTAACTTCTCCTTCTCCAACTTCTCCTTCTCCAATTTCTCTTTCTCCAATTTCCCTTTCTCCAACCTCTCCTTCTCCAATTTCTCTTTCTCCAACCTCTTCTCCATCTCTAACTTCTCCTTCTCCAACTTCTCCTTCTCCAACTTCTCCCTCTCCAACTTCTCCATCTCTAACTTCTCCTTCTCCAACTTCTCCTTCTCCAATTTCTCTTTCTCCAATTTCCCTTTCTCCAACCTCTCCTTCTCCAATTTCTCTTTCTCCAACCTTTCCTTCTGCAATTTCTCTTTCTCCGCCTTTTCTCGCTCCTCCTTGTCCCTGAAAAGCAGGTCCTCACCCTGAATTACAAAAACAGGTTCTTTTTTCACGCCCCTTTCCTGGGATGTACTATCGATCCTTATAAGCAGTTGATCTACGTTCAGGGATGGTCTCAATATCGAGCCTTCACGTCTTTCGACCTTAAATTTCAAAATGGGTGAGACCTGAGCGGGGGTTCCTTCCATAATTCCCTCATCCGGAACCTCATTGGTAGGTACTGCCGCTTTTCCCGAGTGGTAGGACTGCCTGGGACGGAATTTCACCATCATGGTCCTGCTCTGCGTCTTCTGGTCGGCAAGTATTCCCATGCCAATAGGTATTGCCCGGATGAAATCGGAAGTGACCAACGAAGGTGGAACTTTTGACGGGAGCCTCTTTCGAAGAGAGACCATATCCTCCTCCAGGGCCAGGTTGTGACTGATCATCATATCCACCTGGGACAATACGTTATCGTCCGTGGCAGCGGGTCTCTGGGTAGCAAGAACCAAGGCGCATCCCGGTCTTCGCCCAAGCTTTGCGTAGTTAACTAGAGCATCGGTGGCGGCCGTCGAACCGCTTCGGGGCAGGATGAGATGGGCTTCATCGATGAGGAGCCAGGTAACCGGCAAGGTTCCTTCCATTGAGACGGGCATTCCCAATGATCTTGCTTCCTCCTTCTTAGATGCTTGAATTCGGCCTTCCAGTATCTTTCTTGCTACGATCCCTACTATCAGGGAGCGTTTATCATTGTCCAATTTCGGATGTGAGACATCGATAACTGTAACATTGTTGCGTGCAGCGATGGTCTGTATAGGCGTTCCTTCACGGGAAAAAAGTCCCCAATTTCCAACTGCCTGAAACCTTGCGGCAATGGAACGCCTGGTAGAGGTAGCGTAACCTTTTTTCTTGGACTGCATGTCCTCGTCGTGCTCGATGCATTGTATGATATCGCCTATTGAGTAATACTCGGGTTTTCCTGGCATCTCGATATTTCGGTTCCCGTAGATGGCAATATAGCCCTCCCGGACCTTGGTTAAGGCATCACCGATCAAAAGTCCCTGGGCCTTGAATCTTCTGATATCGAACACGGTACACCAGTCGCCTGCGGTCATCTCGGCCACTGATATTGAGAACGACCCGTCCAGTATCGCCTCCATCCCTTCCTCATATCCAAGAGGTGTAATTACCTTCACATTTTCGAAGTTCATGGGATTAAGCCCGTAGGAGTCAAGCAATTTCAATTCATTCTTCGAAACGTTCTCCCGCTTCAATGACCAGAAGATACCTATAGGATCAATAAGAATGGTTCCAATACCTTCTGCGCTCTTTGCCAATTCCTCGGCTATAAGACCGAGAGTATATGATTTTCCGGAACCACGTTTGCCGCAAATGAACATGATGTGTGGGAATTGATTATCCATCATTATCTTGTGAGAAAGATGGTCCTCTCCCGTGGTCTGGCTCTCTCCCACAACGCCGATGTCCATAAGACCTCTCAAGCCGAATTCCTCGTGCTCGCCCTTTGTCCTGCCAAGGACGATGAAATCGTTCTCCTTGTCCACGAGAGGCTTCAGTTCCATTCCAATTTTTGGAGTGAAACCCTGCACTGGCTTGTTTTTTATTTCCGGATCGTTATCCACTTCCGGATCGCCATCCACTTCCGGATCGTTATCCATACCCGGACCGTTCTCATCTTCTGGATCGTTATCCACACCCGGATTGCCCTTCATTTCTGGTTTGCTCTCCTCTTCTGGTTTATTCTCTTCCATATGGCCCACCATAACACACCCGCCACAGGGACGGGATCACTGGCAATAGTGAAAAAAATTATTTATGGGTAGTATATATAATGCTTTGTCCGTATTTATAGAAAAGGGATAATGATTTGAATTTATCGAGTCGTTGAAGTGCGGTTCCAGCGAACCTATCGGGGAAAATTATTCACATACGGGTACAGTGCCCAAATACGATACATTCACACCATCATAGCGAAATACAACCGGATGTACCTCGACTCCCGCTTCCATGGCACTTCTGAAAGTTTCGGTAAATCTGGGATCGGTCTCCTCATTCGGTGAAAAACATCGGGCCTCATGTCTGAATATAAGAATCATCAAGGCCGCCCTATTTCCAGATGCCTTCATCTCCATCAGCGTCTCAAGATGTTTTCTACCTCTTTTGGTAGGCGCGTCCGGGAATAATGCCACTCCATCCACCGCAAGGGTGCATCCTTTCACTTCCACTCCAATTACCGTATCAAACTCGTCCTTGCAAACAAAATCCAATCTGCTGTGCCCTACGGTCACCTCGGGCCGGATATCCTTCAAAGGCCCCAGCGGATTATTATTCCCTCTCAATATCCTCTCCGATATTGCCCTGTGGTATCCTGAATGAATCAATATCCATTCGTTTTCGAATCGTGCCGCTATAACGTCCCATTTCGTTTTTCTTTTCTTACCAAACGCCTTTTTCAACAATATTCGGTTCCCGGGATAAAGCAATTCCTTCAACCGTCCGGGATCGTGAACATGAACCATTTCTCCCTTGATCTCCTCCGGTCCAATAATATCAACAATAGAGAGAAATCGGTTCGGCCTGGACCTGAAGATGCCCTCAGCATCCCAGTTCAGTTCCATGACCTCTATGACCATGTCATACCCTCATTGATATTCGATGTCGGACCTTAACGCCCTGTCCCCGTGTTCTCTGGCTCATGGCGTCCCCAGTGACCAGTGCTCTTCCAATGGCACGGAGATCGTCACCGTGATAGACCAAAACCTCATCTAGCGGCCGGATATTCGTATCCGCTCCGGAGATCCCTACGCAGAAAATAGTTCCCTTGGGATGAAAATCCTCGATAAATACCCGATTGCTGGATATCCCGCTCAATCTCTTTGCCGCGCCTTTTCCCAGTGAGAACATGCCCCGCTCCGGGATGTACTTTGCGATCTGGCCCCCGGTTTCGCCGTCCACCAGCGAATACATTGGCCATCTACCTTTCAGGTTTGAATCCTTCAATAGTCTTTCGGCGATGTCTGCATCGAACTGAAATGTCAAAACACCCCAAGCATCCCTTGTTTTGAATGGTATTCCCGATCGAGTTCTTTTCTTGTTGTTCGGTACAAGATTAGCGTTCTCCATGATGGAGTTCAGTATATCATTCAAACGGTTAAGAGCTTCGGGCGAGGTCGGTTCTTCATCAATGAGGTACCGGTCCGGAAAGTATTTTTCCAGATTATCACTTATAATATAATTCTCCTTCCCAAGGTACCCTATGACGTGTTCGTAAGTTCCTCGCTCGATCAAGCGCACCAGAAGTTCATCCACTCTCAGTCTTTCACCTGTGTCCCAGTCACCTGTCACCGGTATATCGTAGTTCTTTGCCGGATAGCTGTTATCGAGTTCAATGGGCACGATGCCCAAGGGGGAGGTCACCACCACACAATGAAGGTTCCACCTCAACGGATGGCTGTCAATAACCCTTCTAATTATCCGGTGCGTCTTTGAGCGGGAATAGGGTTTTTTAAATGAACAGGGCAGCAGCAGGAGAATATCACGTTTTGGCGGCACATAGGTTTCTTTCAATCGAGATGCATAACTGAAGATGTCTGGCAGATGGATCATTTCACTCTGACCCACAATTATGGTATGACTTGACACTCTGGGAGATACCTTCACCAGATCCGAAGCCAGTTCACAGTGGAAAAACCTCAAGGCAGCAGCTGCAGGTGGGCTATGAATGGAATGGCTATAAGCGTAGCTGTAGAGATTTTTGTTTTTGATAATTTCTCCGGTTTCACGAACTGCATTTGCAAGCCTAAGACAGTTGTGTACGTAAAGATAACTTGCCAGCGTTGTATACATGACATCCCCGCTGAGATTCGGTAATTTCCCGAATGACCCGGCATTATTCAGTATTTCATTAAGCTTTATGCAGCCCCCGCATTTACAGGCATCAAGATCCTGACCCGTAATATCTGACAGTTGGCGGGAGGCCAGTGTGTCCCAGTATATCAATGAACTGGAATCTCTGGCAGCCTTCACCGTATCGAAGAGGTCGAAACCAAGATAAACGAGATAAGGTAGCCGGTACGGGTCCGCGATACCAGGTGCATAAAAAAGGTTTTCCTCCTTGTATTGGGTTCTCAGTCGGCGGACCAACTCGATAATCTGGCGCGGTTTCCCGTAAATGTGAGATAGATGCGTCGGGGCCACCACACCGGGTCCGTTTACCGGGCTCTTTTCTGAATCTCTCATCTGAAAATAAGCAATATCACCCCCTTTTGTGTCATTTTGGGCAAGCTCTGGAGGATAGAGAAATCCCGTGGGCTGACAAAAGAGGGTCTTCGGGGGAGCAAACGGTTCACCCACCGGTGCATCATCACATGATAGAAATAATTTAAAATCCTGATCATTGAAGTTATGATGTGCAATACCCGATATGTTAGCGATAGGAAATAATGAATATATCTTCTCAAAAATATTATTTATAGACTCGTCATCATTCATCCGTTTTCCGTTCCATAGAAAAGGAACGAATACCGCTGCGGGAGTGGTGAAACACTCAGCATCATCGTTGGATCGAAAACGAAGCTCTTTTACAGAGGCAAATCCTTCCTGGTCTAGTATCTCTATTTCCATATACATTACCGTTTCCCATAAAAAATGTCGTTTCGCCAGCGGGATCCTACCTATATCTTAGGAATCAGGTTGATGATGAGATGTATGGCGTTGCCGAATACGATGGCGATCAAATAGCCCACGGTCACTGCAACAAGGAATGGTATCTTGGGTTGCACCCATATCCTCTTTTCACCGGCATCCACCAACTGCTTTAATAGCTTCTTTTCCTCAGCCTTCTCCCTGGGGGGGGATAGAACCATCTTTCTCTTTCCGTCCTTTATGATCTCCAGGAGCCATACGAACTTCTTTTCGAATTTATCGAGATCGAGCCGGTAACCGAATAGGCAGTATGGGAATTTAAAATCCTTTCGTATGAGGTTCAATCCTAGAAAGAATAATGGATATAGGAGAAGTAGCAACGCGCCGTTGATGAGTATAGTCATTGAGAATGGAAAAATAAAGGCTTGAAGCGGTATTTTATCAAGGACTTCATAGAAATAGGTATCCATGTGAAGTCCGGATACAGCCGGGTATGCAGGAAGAAGCAGTGAAACCAGCATCAATCCTTTTGCATCGGCCCCACCCATGATTATCCCGGAGCAGTACATCGCGTAAATGGCAGTTATCATAAGGAATATAGAAGTGATCAGCATGAACGAGGAGTCTAAGCCAGGTGTCCCGGTTGCGGCTATGGGCACCCCCTTTTCGATGGAGCTGATGTCGTATTGAGAAAGAAATCCCAGGGTTATGAAGCACATTATTAATAATATCAGCCATGCCATCCGGGAGCTGGTTCCTTTTCGGAGCAGCATGACCTCGTTTATCATGAGAAGGACGAAGGTAATCAATAGAAGGATTGAAATATTCATAGGTATATCGTAATAAAAAATGGCCCATATGTAGAAGCCTATGGATGCAACACCCAAGATCGCAAAGAACCTGTCGTTTCCCTTTGGCAGTCCATTGAATTCCAGGTCGGAGTAGAAATAATAGTAATAGAAAATGACGGTCAATGTCAATAGAACTGGTATAACGTTCGAACTCTCGTGAGCGATGTACGCCACCAGGAGCAGTGACGCGATCGCACCGGAGATAAGCCAGAGCCGGTTCGGGACCTTTCTCGTCCTGATGTCCGTAACTGATCCTATCACAAGTACTATAAGGCCGACCAGTAAACGTATGATATTGAGACTATCATTAAAATCCATGAATATCGAAGCGCACAATATACAAATAATCATAATAACGTTTTCGTAAGAATTACGACAACCAGAAGTAAATACGATAAACCATTCGTGAGGAATTACATGTTTACGGTGGTAAATGAAGCTGGCCCCCAGGGGGCCCGGACGGGCATTCTTCATACTTCACATATAGATGTAAGAACACCGGTTTTCATGCCGGTTGCAACCAAGGCATCGGTGAAAACCATGTCCGCAGGCGATCTTCTGGAGCTAGACGTGCAGAACATTATTGCGAATGCATACCTGCTTCACCTCAGGCCGGGAACGGAGGTAATAGACAAGGCGGGTGGGCTTCACGGTTTCATGAACTGGCCAAGAAGTAGCTTCACCGATTCGGGGGGGTTTCAGATCGTTCGAGACGGTTTCAAACCAAAGGTGACAGAGGAAGGAATAATGCTGAAGAGTCCCTTTGACGGACGTCAGGAGTTGATAACACCCGACTTTTCCTCCGGTATGCAGGAGAAGATTGGAGCTGATGTCGCTATGTTCCTTGATGACTGCGCTCCCCTTAACAGCAACGACGCCCGGGTAGAGAAGGCAGTTGTAAGAACCACTAGGTGGGCCCGAGAGTTCTCTGAATCCCATAAAAAACCGGACCAGATGAAATTTGCCATTGCCCAGGGAGGCACCAGTCGCAGTTACCGCCAGAAGAGTGCAAGAGAATTGAATAAAATCGAATGCGATGGATACGGGATAGGAGGCCTCTGCCTGGGGGAGTCCAAAGTGGAAATGCACAAGGCCACAGGGTACCAATTGGACATCCTGCACCGCGACAGACCGAAATATCTGATGGGTGTGGGAACGCCGGTGGATATTATTTTGGCGGTGGAAAAGGGAGTTGATATATTCGATAGTGTCTATCCCACCAGGAATGCGAGGCACCGGACCATGCTTACGAATAAGGGATCCGTGAACATCAACTCGTCAGGCTTCAAGGGACGAATAGAAAAGATCGATGAAGAATGCGATTGCTCCACATGCAAATGTTACTCGCGAGCCTATCTTCACCATCTCTTTGGCGTCAAGGAACTGCTGGCAATGAGATTATTAACCGTCCACAATCTTCACTTCATGATGCGCTTGATGAAAAATATTCGGGCTTCCATTGACAAGGGTAATTTCGAAAAATTCAAAAAAGAGTTTATTATAACGTATTGCGATGGTTCCCAACCTCATAGATAATTGTTCAGCAGTAATTTCTTTATTATGTCCTCTTCCATTTTCTGGTGTTCGTCAATGGGAAGGTCAAGAGAAGCCCTGAGCTGTTCCAGCATGGCTTCCTCATCCTCTGTCACCACGCCGTCGGCCCATGCCTCGGTCAGTACGGATTTATAGACAAGTTTTTTCTTCGTTTTCTCCGCCTCATCCCAATCGGCTCCGATGACTTCCTTGTCCTCCTTGGGAATGTCTTTGTCATCGATGAACTCCATATTGCCCAGGTCCAGGTCGAAATCCATTTCATCCTTCTTCCCCCCTTCATACCGTTCGAGGATCTCATGGATGGTCTCCTCCTCCATTCGCTGGTATTCCTGAAACCTCTTCATGATATCTTTGTATCTAGAGGCGATCTCTATCTTTATGAAATCCCGCTCAAGCCTTTTCTTCATCCTTATTTCCTTCTCTTTTTCCGCCATGAGTATCTTCACTTCATTGAACTCGTCCTCAGTCAGATGGTCAACGTAATCCTTTGCTGATGTGATGGATATTTCCATCTTTTCCTTTTCAGAAACTGGTGCCGCATCCCAACTCACGTTCATACTTTTTGGACTCGCAGCAGTTGCAGCAAATACATCCTCTTCCGATGGTGGCGTGTAACCCTGCCTTGTTATCTCCTTTTCCGTTTCCTTAATCTTTTTGGATGCTTTCACAGCCGCTTTTGCGAACTCTGTAGCCTGTTCGTAGTTCCCGTCCTCTATGGCTGGTTTTGCCTGGATGAGAATGTTCTTTGCAAAATCCACGTTGTAGCCTTCTTCAGCCACCGCCAATATCCGGTTTCGGGCCGCAAGGATCTCTCTCACTGCAAACTGGTAATGAGCATCTCTTGCCGATCTTACAGCATATTGAAGAAGCTCGAGACCGTTCCTGTAGTATCGGTTCTGGAAAGCATACTTGGCCTGAAAGAAATACTTCTCAGCTTCCTTAATATCCACCCCGCATTCCCCGATACTGGAAAGGACGTTTTGGGACTGCACTATCATCTTTACGAGAGCATTTTCCTCTTCTTGCCGCCCCGAGATGTAACTCGTATTTTGCATTTCCAGATCATATTTACGGCGGGTTTGGTCGTCGAGAAGAATATCTTTGGCCTCGTTGATCAAAATCATTTCCTCTGTGGCAAGTTCGATTAGCTTGACATCATTGGTATTCATTTTATCCGGGTGATGAAGTTCGGCCATTCTCCGGTAAGCTTTCTTTATTTCCTTCGTCTCTGCTCCGGAGGAGACGCCGAGTATTTCGTAATAATTCAATCTTTGCATTTTGTCATCACCAATCTGTAGTGGATAATGTTTTGCATGTATTTTAACATTTTTTTTCTTTTTTTCCGCTGCGGGTCGACAGGCGTTTTCATTTGATTCTCTCAAAGATTGTAAAAATTAATTTGCGATGCTGTGCATGAATATCGTTTAATATCCTTCTCGCCGCAGCTGTGCCCTGGTGGATCCCGGCTCTCGTTTTTTCAACCAATTTTGTGACGTACATTGAAATAGCAGGTATCATGCAGAACAGGAGAAGGATCTCAGCCACACCTGTTCTTCCTGATAATAATAGTCCCACAGCTAATAGGGAAAAGAAATAGAATGAAGGGATAAATCCTGCGACACCCAATAAAGCGAAGAGCAGCACCAGCACTGAAAACGAGAGGGATATGGCCCAACCCAGGGCTAGCATCGATATAAGAAAGAAACCTTTCATGACTCGAATAATGATTTTCGTTCGCTTAACGCCGACGATCTGTCCAAAGGTGGTGATCCCGGCCTTCCGGTCGATATCAAAATCAAAGAGATTATGTGTAAGTTCACGTTCAATCCCAAAAAAGAACATGGCGAGGATGTGGATCATCATTGGCGTGGTGAAGCATTTCCATATTCCAAATCCACTCGTTCCAAGCAATACCACTACAACCAGAGGTATTGGTCCCCAGTAGAAAGTGGAGCCTACCAGAGGACCTGCAATGCTTTCTTTGAGACGTATCCCCCACGAATAAAGGATGGAAAGAAGTTGGAGTATACCCAGAAGCACCAATGCCGTTATATTGAAAAATATCAAAGCCATAGCGATTTCTGCGATAATCAACGAGATCCATAGAAATAGGGCTCGCCTTATCTTTCCATCAGTCATCAACGGTTGGTTTTCCTTGTAACTATCTTCCTTCACATCGGTAATGTGGTTAAGCACGAAGGTGGAGCAATAACCGGTAAAAAGTATTCCGAGCAACGGTAGGAGCTTCGAAATATCGAGAGACATTTGGTTTTCATGGAACAGCAGGGCGCAGGGAACGATGATCGAAAATAAAGCGTATTCGCCCCACCAGGAGGGCGGATGAAGTCGCATCATCTTAATAAAATCCTTGATCATTTCCATACTTCCTCCCCTTTGAGACCCTCGTACTGAGAGAGAGATAAACTCCGGAATCATAAGTGTCTTTTTATTAAAATTCCTCAATGTTCAGTTTCCAAACCTACCAAGGCTTGTTTTTGTGAAACTTTACTTGAAATAACGGACCTATAGATAATTTATGGTCAAAACATAGGTTACTCGAACAGCACCTTTCTTACAATCCATGGTTATAGAGTAGGTACCTGCTTTTGAGAAATCATCCACGGGAAGATAGATATTATCGCTACCAGATCCCGTGATATCGTATTCGTTGGAATAGATCTCCTGGTTTTCCGGATCGGTGATGGCAACGGACAGATTGGCCTTGATGTTGATGTCCAAGTCAAAGGCACCTCCCAAGAGGCTGAGGTTTAGTGTAAAATTAGCATCGAAGGGTTGTTTTTCGAATGATACGTTCAATTGGTGTTGAGTTCCAGGAATATCTCTTGAAAGCAGCCAGGTGGCACTATCAGCAGTATACCGCATGGGAATTACGGTAATATTAATACTGGTCTTGTTATCCTGACTATGGTCATCTATTACTGTTAATGTAACATTGTAGGGCTCTCCGTCCAGGTTGAGCGTTTCGTATCGATGGGACACGTTCGTGGAATTAGTGGTATTCTTATGACCGTCTCCGAAGTCCCAAATGTACGTGGTTATTTTGCCATCCGGATCGGATGATTTTGAGCTGTTGAATACGATGGTCTCATTCTCGATTATTCTGGTTGCACTGGCTTCAATAACTGCTATAGGAGACTTCAGATCGGGGAAAACTTCCGGTTTCTTTTCATCATCAGTACATCCCATGGAATATGAAATCACGAGTAAGATCAAAACCAGAATCACTGTCAGTATCTTCGATTCCACAATAACCACTTTTCCTCAATTTGCCAATTCGTCCTATCAGAACTTAATTCTCATTTCTGATTTATATACTTTTTCACCTGTCTACTGCGTTGAACAAATCCCCTTTTTTTTCCGATTTTCTCTGATTTGGAGCCGCCTCTCATAAGCATGTTTGGTAGATTCACTCTGGCATGGAATTGAACTATCCACGATATTTTACAATAATACAACATGTAAGAAAGAAGTTCAGACTCCCATTGCCATCCTCAGGGCATCTCTGGTACCGGGAGCGAGGCCAAGAATGATTATACCCATCTTTACGAGGTTCAGCAGATTTTTATTATCTCGGAATTCCTCCGCGTACCAGATGTCAAGGGCAAATATGACAAGAAGGACCAGCGGCAGTTTCAGCAGGAACATAACAAATGCGTTTCCGGTCAGTTCGATCATAAAATGTGGTACGACGTGTTTTTCCACATAGGAGAAGTATTCAATACCCACAGCGGTTGCCGTTGCGTCAAGAAAATGGCCGAATATTATCAACAGGGCCAGTGGTTTTGTGAAAACAACTAGTTTCTTATTTCTTCGTTTAAGCAGAAAAAAAACACCTGCCAGTAAAACCGTTGCTGCCGCAGCAATGAGAAAAACGTATATGAAGGAGCTCCATGCAAGCGGATTGATGGTTCTGGTAGAAATGAAATGGGTTTCCCAAGTAGCAATCCCGGGCCAGACCGCAATGGGCAATGCCGAAAGTCCGAGAAAATAGAGGCCGGACGAAAGGATGTTCGTTTTCATATCGCCATATCCTCTTCGCCTGGAATCGACATAGAGAAGATAGACCAGGGGAAGCGAGAGGAGTAGGGGATAAAGTGGAGTGAACTGGTATGAGATGCCCTTGTCAGTGGAATAGTAATAGATAAGATACAAGCAGTCGAAGAAGCCAAGCATGGCTACGGAAAGAATAAAACCGATCTTCCAATTCTTTTTCCTTGAAAAGACCTGGACCCAGTGTGAGTAAATTATGATCAGCACGACGGTAATGGCAATGGTAAAATAGATCATTGGAGAGCGGAAAAGATAGATTACGGGTTTTTGGAAGAATTCCGCGTCTTCGAGAGCCCGGTAGCTTCCTCCGATGAACATCCACGGGAGGATTACCAGCACGGCGCGCCGGTCAACCTTGATATTATGCCTGCCCAGCATTTTATATATGCCGAATATGGCCCCGGCGATCATAAGGCCGTAAGTGGTGGTATCAACCGGATTGTATTCACCATCCTCTAGAAAGCTCTTTATGTAATACTTGTAGAGAAAACCGTCATAGAACGTTTCAGGGAACAGGATGACCAGGAGAGAGAAAAGAATCAGCAGCCCGATAATGGTAGAGATGATTATAATCCCTTTTTTATTGGACGTATTGGATGATTCATTTTCCAGATTGGGGGGCGAATCAATCATTGCTCTTGCAAACGGCTAATGAATATTTAAATAAATCCCAGAATTCTTTTACTTATGCGTTTCATTTCCATCGATACCTTTTCAGGAAATCTAAACGAAGGTGGCCAATCCCATTCGGAGAATTGAGGCCAGTCCAAATGCTAACCGAAAAATCATTTTACATGAGATAAATAAAAATATATAAAATAAAATACATTGTCCCGAGGGTAAAAACGACATTTTCCATAAATCCATAAATCCATAAATCACAATATCGAATGGTAATATTCAACTCATCGATCATCATAAAGGAAGAAAAAGGTGTATTATTAAATGGGGAAAAATAAAGCGGTTGGAGTGCTGTTGATAGTCTCGGGTTCTATTGCCCTCCTAGCTTTCGTTGGCATTCTCATGTTAGGGATAGGAACCTATGGCCCAGGTTCCGAAAGCGAAGATGACTATTCATCCGATGATGGATCCATCTATTCTTCCGGTAACGGGGATGAAAGCACTAGTTTTTTTGATATGGAGAAGTCTTTTTGCTTGGGTTTTAGTTTTATTTACCTGGCCACCGGCATCATCGGTATAATCGGGGGCGTGAAGGCCTTGAATGGGAAATCCAAAGGTTTCGTCTATTTCGCAGCCATTTTAAACATGGTGATCGGGCTTAGCGGTTATCTGGTATGTGCCATACCGGGTCTTATCGCATTAATATTTTGGGCCCAATACTGGAAAGATGAGAATGAGAGGTGGATGTACAATTCCCAGATGGAGCAGATACAGGCGCAGCAAAGAGCGTTAATGAACATGCAGACAAATCAGACATCAAGTCCCACGGTACCGCGCCCACCCAGAGGCCTGGATTTAAATCGTGCGCCCCCCATTTCACCACCCTCGGTACAAAGAGCCGATATCAGACCGGCCCCGCCTTCCGTTGGTGGCGGAACAGGTCCCATTATCCGAAATATCAAGGTGAATATCGGATCCCCTAAAAAGAGGGTTCCACCCTCCATTGCCAATACAATTCCTGGTTACACCATATCCTATAAACTCGGTTCCGGTGGTTTTGCCACCGTGTATAAGGCCACAGATGACACAGGCCGCGAGGTTGCAATAAAAATGCCTAAATTCATTGACCAGACGCTGGATTCATCCATATACGACAAATTCGAATCAGAGGCTAAGATGTGGAACAAGCTGGAGCACGATAACATCGTGTTTTTTTATGATTACAATCTGGATCCCATCCCCAGTATAGTAATGGAGTTAATGGAAGGAGGCAGCCTGAAGGATGTTCTGGACGACAGAAGGTTGTCAACACAGGAGGCATTGAGTATATTCATTCAACTGGTGGATGCAATTTCATACGCACACCGAATGGCCTCGGTCCATCGGGATATAAAACCGGAAAATATTCTCTTTACCAGGGACGGCGTACCCAAGCTCACCGACTGGGGAATCGGAAAGCTTATGGCGGCCGAATCCGCCTCCAAGACGGTGGGGACAAAGGGTACTCTCGCTTACAGCGCTCCCGAGCAGATCAGCAGAAAGAAGTACGGCCAGATTGATTGGAGCACCGATATCTTCCAGATAGGTATCGTTGGTTACGAGATGCTAACTGATTATAATCCGTTCTGGGAAGACGACCCGGTGGGTATTATGGGAAAAATTATAAACGAGGAAGTACAACCGCCTTCCTATTACAACCCAGAGGTTTCTCCAAGAGTGGACACTGTGATCCTGAGAGCCCTCGAAAAACGCAAAGAGGATCGGTGGAGAAGCGCCGACATTATGTATGACCGGTTGAAGCAAGCCATTTCCTGAAATTATTTTTCCGTTGGACTGCTTACCATACCCAAGGATATTATGTAAATAGCAGGATGAACGTTATTCCACCTATTCCGCATGCCAGTAAAAGCCCTTCTTTTTGGCTTTCTTTTTTAATATATACCCCTGCTTCGATAGATTACCCAGGTGATATTCTACCGAGCGTTTGGATTTTCCCATAACATCCGCGATTTCATCGGTGGTACAGGGCTCTTCATTAATGATATCGAATATCCTTTGCTGCATGGGTGTCAGTTTCGTTGCGGGTTGTTCCATACTGGCTGGATAATAGAACTTGAATATTCCCAGGGGTTTCTCTGCGATCAAACCCTCTTTCACCATTTTCTCCAGGTGATAACCCAATCCGCGTTTGGTCAGGTTCAACCGTCTTTTTATCTCGCTAAAATGTTTTCCGGGATTTTCTATAATGAAATTGAATATATTACATCTGTTTTTGTTGTAAATCCCTTTATTTTCCATTGGACCCTTCTCCCGCTTTTCCGAGGTAGAAAAAATGTTTGCCCTTAACGCAATCAATTCTGATCATTCCCGTCTCAGCGAGTTTCTTCATATGATAATATATCGCCTGACGCGTTTTTCCGCAACGATCAACGATCTTCATGTAGGTCGAACCCGGATGTTTAGTTATGATCCGCAGTATCTCCGCCTGCTTGGGCGTGAGTGATTTCGGTATAACATCGTTCACCGCGGATATGGGATAAAATCTCTTCCAGTATCCATCGTATTTCGCAAAGATCTTTTCAGCCTCTTCCAGTTTCAAAATATGGTAGGTCAGACGACCCGACGATAACTTCAATCGTCTCAATATCTCGCTGAAATGTCTTCCTGGGTTGTTCTTGATATGCGTAAGTATCTTTCTTCTTACCTTTTTGGCAATATCCAATCTGTTCATTTTATTCCTCCATAAATATTAAATCGACCTTCGACCTCCTCCATCCAAACATATGGAAATTGCTTGAGGATAAGTTAGGTCTTTTTCCTTGTATATCGATTTCACCACACTGTACATCCATGGTTTCCAAGAGATAGTATAACACCATTGTGTATAAATAAAAAATTGGAGCATGATTTTTACAGCTATATAAGTGTTGTGGAATATCTCTTTTACCAACACAGTGAATAATAGAAAAAATGGAAGCTTTCCCGACGTGATTGGCCCAAGTTATTCTTCACGGAGCCTGTTGAAAGTGAACCAGTCCGACTTCACGGAACCGTTCACCCCAAAACGTATGCCATGATAAATACAACGGTAAAACGTATATCGTACTTGAGAATACACCAATTAATGGAAAAAACCGCTTATTTCACCAGCCACAACATAGAGGAAAAGGTGGCCGAATGGTACGCAAGAAAGGAGATTTTCCAACACAGGTACGAAAGGTATCCGTTTGAACCAGCTGATTCAGCACTTCTCATAATGGATATGCAGAAATATTTTCTTGCAGAGAGTTCACATGCTTTCGTTCCGTCGGCTCCAGCCATAATTCCAGGCATGAAAGAAATCATCGATCTGTTCCACAAAGGCGGGCGCCCTGTGATATTTACAAGGCACTTATCTGACGACTCCCCTGCAACAATGCTAAATTGGTGGAAGGACTCGACGCCCGGGGATGATGAGAGAAGTGAGATAATATCCTCGCTGGATACCACTGAAGGGATAATACTGGAAAAGTCGACCTACGATGCATTCATCAATACTGATCTGGAAAATATCCTTCGCTCTAAAGAGATTACGGATATAGTTATTTGCGGAGTCATGACCCACCTCTGCTGCGAGAGTACCGCCAGAAGTGCCTTTAACAGAAATTTCAACGTTTTTTTCCCAATTGACGGTACTGCCACTTACAACGAATCATTCCACAATGCCACTCTTTTGAATCTTTCCCATGGTTTTGCGACAATAACTGAATTGCGCCGATTGAAGGAGGCTTTCCATTGAAAGAGACGGTAAATACCTGTATAATCGGCGCGGGCCCGGGGGGTATCACAGCCGCTATACAGTTGAAAAGATGCGGCATCGATTTTGTCATAATTGAGAATAATGAGATCGGCGGGCTGCTGAGAAATGCCAATCTGGTTGAGAATTACCCGGGTTTCCCTGAGGGGATATCCGGACAGAACCTGGTTAAGTTATTTATAGGACAGTTATACCGGCTTCATGTGGATATTCTCGAGGATACAGTAATAAATGCGGATCACAAAGATGGATTATTCCACACGTTAACTGCCTCATCAGGCATCATTAGTTCTAAGAATCTTGTTATAGCTTCCGGTACCCGGCCCAGAAAGTTCGAATGGGGGGTCAAAAAGGAGACGGTGGAGGATAGATTGTTCTACGAGGTAGTTCATCTGAAGGGGATAAGAGACAAAAGAATCGCTGTTGTGGGGGCCGGAGACGCAGCTTTTGATTACTCTCTAAACCTTGCCCGTAAGAACAAAGTGGTCCTTTTGAATCGCGGGTCGAGCAGTAAATGCCTCCCACTGCTTTATGAAAGGGTGTCCGTGGCGGACAATATCGAATACTTGACGTCAACCAGGGTGGTTGATGTCGTCCAGGAAGCGGAAAGCTTGTCTTTGCTGTTGAGATCGGACCCGGAAAAAAGGGAAACGACAATCCGCGCCGATTATCTTCTGGCAGCAATAGGACGTGTCCCGTCAACTGACTTCCTCTCCCCTGTTATTGGGGATTGTTTTAATGGAAAAATAAAAATCTCAGGGCTGTATTTCGCTGGAGACGTCGTCCGTGGTCTGATGAGGCAAGCCTCGGTATCCGTAGGCGATGGTATGCGCAGTGCAATGGATATCTATCTTAGGGAAAACGAAGATGGAAGGACGGTTGAATGAAAATAATCGAAAAGTACGGCAGGGACGACCTGGCAACCGTATATTTGGCCAAAACCGATCAAGGTCATTACATCGAGTTCGTGGAATCGTTACAACCGCCATTCGACCGGAATCAGAAGATGGTGATGATCATATCCACCCTTCTAGGGTGTCCCGTTGGCTGTATAATGTGCGATGCAGGGGGTTCATTCGGGGGAAAGATCAGTACCGAAGATATGTTCGCACAGATCGACCACGTAGTTAGGAAGCGCTTTGGTGGAGACCGGATTCCAGTTGCGAAGTTCAAGGTCCAGTTCTCCAGGATGGGCGAGCCGGCCTACAACGATGAAGTTCTCACTGTTCTGGACGAGTTCCCCGAGCGATATGACGCCCCCGGATTTATCCCATCGCTTTCCACGGTGGGGCCTGCCGGCCGGGATAACTTTTTCAAGAGATTATTGGATATTAAAAAGAGACATTACCCAAGGAGTTTCCAGCTCCAATTCTCCATCCATTCTACCGACATCACGATAAGAGATAGAATAATCCCCATAAAGAAAATGTCATTTCAGCAGATCGCCGATTATGCGGAAAGATTCCATGATGAAGGCGGTAAAAAGATAACGTTGAACTTCATACTTGCGAAGGATTTCACACTTGACCCGAAGGCTATGGTAGAGAATTTCTCGCCGGACCTGTTCTTTATCAAGATGACTCCTCTGAATCCCACATATATGGCGAACCGGAACCAATTGGCCCCGGGAATAATTGGGAAACCCATAGAATCAGGAGAAGGGGAACGGATTCTAGACCGGATCAAGGCTGAAGGTTATGAAGCTCTTCTCAGCATAGGCGAGCAGGAAGAGAACCGAATCGGCAGTAACTGCGGACAATTCGTAGAGACCTACCAGAAGGCGGAAATTGCCAGAGAGAGTTTAGTGGATAGCTACGATACGTTCAGTTATGTGTGATCTTTTGTTGTTTATTGTTCGTAGGGACGAAAATTTACAAGACCTACCGGATGTACAATTACGACCTATAGATAGGTGTTATAATGGGATATAATTCTCAGTTGTTCTTTATCTTGTGATGAGGATAGACCACGATAACCGGGACCTTGGATTTCAGAAAAACCTGTTTTAGCGAGTTTGAGAAAAGGTCTGCCATCTTTCGTTCGTGGTGAGAAAATACCACAATATCGTGGGTCTGGGAATGCTCAATGGCGGCATTTGCCAATGTGGTTAGATTGGTGAGTGTCCCCACCCGTGCCCTTTTGGTTTTCAATGATAGACCCATGTCAAGGATCGGTTTCGTCAATTTTGTCTTTACTCCCTTTGCGTCCGCACGGGGGACCATAAAGGTGAAGCTGCACTTGTAGGATGAATAGAGATAGTTGAGAAGACGATTGACGTTAGTGATCTTTTCGGTTTCGTCGGTAACTACAAGAACTCTCTTGGGTTTCCGCAGGTTGTCGGGAGTGTTCATGGCAAGCAGAGGTACGTTTACCTGGCGGGCGAGTTCTTCCAGGAGAGGCTCCAGCTTCTTGGTCTGAAGGCCGTATTTGTCATAGGTCTCGGCTATGATAATATCGATCCCGTTCTTTTTGACGTAGGCAGCAATCTCCTTGCCCGGTTTCCCCTCAAGTACTTTCACTTTCGCCTTCATTTTTAACTGCTTGAGCTTCATTTCAGTGAGGTTTGCGGTTTCTTCGGCGCCTTCCTGGGAAAGCCTGTTGAAGACGTTATCCAGTTGTTCTGTTGTGATCTGGCTCTTGTCATGGATGGATATAACGTGGAGCTTGGCCTTGGGGAACATGGCATCAATATATATCAACGCATTGTCGATGATATCGACGTTATCAGTCGTTATAAGAACTTTTTCGAACAAGAAAACCACCAAAATCCTTGATGTCGGTAAATACCTGTCGAACTAAATAACCATTGTGGTCATCTTAATTGTAATATAGCCCTCCGAGAGTGAAAAAACCATAGCTGGGCAAAATTCGCCCATGTAACAATATCCAGACAAAAAATATCTCCAAAATCTTTAATAGATAAAATATCTTACCCATGACTCCACAAGTATATGAATTCAGCAGAATCGGTCCCTTCGGGCTCCCGTTGCACTCCGATGCACCTCACGGCACACCTGAGCCCTCAGAAACATCCTGTTTCCCGACATAGAATCAAGATTCTATTAGGGTGCAGAAGAACTTCGTTCTTCAGGCACCTACGGGTTGCGATTCTGCGAACATTATCAAATCTGCAAACCTTCGATGCATCAAAGATGCATCTAGTCCTTTCGAGACGTTACTCGAAAGGCCTCGACATTTTGTCGAAGTATGCACATTTGACAATATGCCCCGATGGTGTAGCCCGGCCCATCATCTCGGCCTGTCGAGCCGAGGACACGGATTCAAATTCCGTTCGGGGCGCCATTTTTTTTTCTTATAACAGCTAAATTATTCTATCAACGGGACATGATATCGAGGATGATGAAATATGAGGATCGCAGTGCTTTTACGAGACAGGTGCCAGCCGAAAAAATGTTCACACGAGTGTTACAAGTACTGTCCTCGTGTAAGAATGGGTGACGAGACCATCGTGCTCGGTAAAAAAGGAATACCCGAGATCAGCGAGATACTCTGCGTGGGCTGCGGCATATGCATTCACAAGTGCCCTTTCGATGCAATAAAGATCATCAACCTGGCGGAAGAACTTGAAAAAGAGATAGTCCACCAGTTCTCCGAGAACGGTTTCCGCCTCTTCCGATTGCCCACCCCGCAGGAAGGAAAGGTCATTGGTCTCCTGGGCCCAAACGGGATAGGGAAGACCACCGTGATCAACATACTCTCGGGTAATCAGGTCCCGAACCTCGGGAGTTTCGAAGCCGAAGGCAATTGGGACACGGTTCTCGAAAGATATGCAGGTACTGAGATGTTCAATTATTTTTCGAAGCTGGCCAACGAGACCATAAGGCCGGCGTTGAAACCCCAGTATGTGGACAAGCTTCCCAGGGTGATATCGGGCACAGTAAGCGAGCTTCTTCACGGGGTCGATGGCGAAAAGAATGCGGATGAATTGATTGAGAGGCTGGACCTGGATCGGATAAGAACGAGGGAACTGAAAAAACTATCCGGGGGCGAGCTTCAGCGAGTGGCCATTGCAGCCACGGTTCTCAAGGACGCCGATATATACTTTTTCGACGAACCCTCATCATACCTCGACATATACCAGAGGCTAAATGTATCAAAAGTCATTCAGGAGCTGTCCCGGGAAAAACAGGTCATTGTGATCGAGCACGACCTGGCCATACTGGATTTTCTCAGCGAGTCGGTCTACCTGATGTACGGCTCGGAAGGCGCTTATGGAGTGGTGGCCCAACCGCGAAGCGCCAGGAACGCCATCAACACCTATCTTGGGGGTTTTCTCGAAAAGGAGAACATCCGTTTCAGAAACTACGCCATCACATTCGAGGTCAAGCCGCCACGGAGAGAATGGCCTGCGGGACCCATGCTTGAATTTCCCGAATTGACGAAGAAATTTCCTTCATTCTCTCTTAGCACGGGAAAGGGAACCGTTCATTACGGCGAGGTGATCGGGATGGTAGGCCCCAATGCCACCGGGAAGACCACCTTCGTGGAGATGCTGGCGGGTAAGCTTGAGCCCGACACTGGCAAGGTACCGCAGGAACTTGAGCTGGCCTACAAACCCCAGTATATCACCATTGAACACGATTGCAGCGTAAGGGAGTACATTTACATCGAGCTGGGGTCGGAAGCGGAATCGGGATTTTACAGGGCTCAAGTCGAAGGACCGTTGGCAATGAATAAACTATATAACAAAAATGTGGGAGACCTTTCCGGTGGTGAACTTCAGAGAGTGGCTCTGGCTGCCACGTTGGGGAAAAGTGCCGACATATACCTTCTGGACGAACCCTCGGCTTATCTTGATTCAAACCAGCGAATGGAAGCAGCCAAGGTGGTACGCCGAGTGGTTGAGAAGTCGTCGTCATCGGCACTGGTAGTGGACCATGACGTTTATTTCATAGACCTCATCGCGGACTCGCTCATGGTGTTTACCGGCAAGCCTTCCAGCCTGGGGATCGCTCTTGGGCCCTTCGACCTGAGAACCGGGATGAACCGGTTCTTGAAAAACCTCGACGTGACGTTCAGACGGGATAAGGAGACGCACCGTCCAAGAGTAAACAAAAATGACTCCAGGCTGGACCGGGAGCAGAAATCTTCGGGAGAATTCTATTACGCCTGAAATATAAATTATTCAGGGAACTTTCTTGTGGCTATGGCGAAAAGCAGCAGTACAATTCCGAGCCCGAATACCGGTATCGCCAGCTTCTCAAAAAAACTACCGGCATTGTTGACAAAGGAATTTCCGTCCTCGGAGAGCCATTTTAATATCCATCCCAGCAGGTATCCGCACACCGCACCCACGGCGAGATAAAGTCCCTTTCGGTCCGCCTCTTTGAACATATCGGGAATCCTTTTGTCTGACTTCGATGAAGGAGGTCGTACGTCCTCCTTGCCAGCGTTTGTCAGGCTCAGTATGGTCTCCTTTTTCAGTTTCTTTTTGTTGTGATGGGAGCATTGAGGACATTTTGATTCGTAGATCACGTCCTTTGCGGCGAACACGGTAACTGCGCTCTTATAAATGTATTTGCACTTCTCGCATGTCACCTTGTCCGGGACGTGAAGCGGTTTATCGCCCATGCTGGTCTAACAATCGTGCAAGAGTATAAATTTTACTCTGTTTTTTCCGCTTCGGAAGGACTTTGATGAGGCGGTTCCTGCTCGATCCTTCCGAACTCATCCTCGTTCTTTTTTTCAGGTCCTTGGCGCCTGTTCATAATGTAGAAATAACCAATAATGAGGATAAGGACGATGGACAATCCTACGACGATAGGGATTAACCTCGATCTTGATTCCGGTTCTTTTACTTCGCTCGAAGGAAGATCGTCCCCTGTCGAATTGTCAACATCCCCAACATCATCATCGCTGTCATCGTCTCCTGAAGTATCACCATCGGCGTCGTCAACTACCGAAGTATCATCATCACCGTCGTCATCTACCGAAGTATCATCATCATCGTCTTCATCTACCGATGTATCATCATCACCATCGTCATCTCCCGAAATGTCATCATCAGCGTCGTCGTTCGTTTCCGCGGAGATATTTGTTGAAAAGTACCATGTACCATTCCTACATTCACCGACATATTCCTCATCATATGGTAACACGTACCAGTAGTACGTCATAGCGTTTCCCAGATCATTTATGGTGACATTATTTCCGGAAATATTCGATAAATACAGTTCGGGCGTCTCGTTTTTACCAAGATAAAGATCGCTGTATAGCTTATCCTGAGTATTTTCCACATCCATAATATTCCATTTTAATTCCACCGCTTTCTCAGGAACTGTACTTCCATTCAGAGGGTAAACCAGGGTAACTTGTGGTGCGTCGTTTATTGGTCGGATTTTCAAGGAAATTGTGGTCGAGCTGTTCAAAGAATGGTTGTTCTTTTGGAACACGGTGGCGGTGATGTACGAGTCAGTGAAATAATCACTTGCAGGAACAATAAATATGTGGTTTTCCACGTTCAGTTCTACGGCTATATTAGGATCGTCCGTCCTTACCGTGAATTCCATCTCATCCCTCTCAGCATCCAAAACATATTCGTCCAATGAGTATAAAGAGGTATAATTGGTATCCTCGTCCAAAGTTATAGAAGGTGGTCTCGATCTCCACATCGGCCTGTCACTCCCGTTCGTAACCCATATGTGAAAGAGGTTAGAGTATGTGAAAAGACCGTGCATGTTCCCACAATATACTATCAAATCCGTTTTTCCGCTCCAGTTCTCTGCGAGATTAGTAACGTCTATTCTCGACCCGTCGAGAGACAAGGTTATGTTATCGGTATCGGATGTATATAAGAACCCGTAAACGGTTGGCTCTATTTGGGAATAATTATCAATAAAATATTCAGCCAGATCTATGATATTTTTCTCGGGTGTATCTTCAACTATGAAGATATCCGTAGGAATGTTCGCCATCAATTTGGGTATGTCCCGCAGTTTCCCGTTGATGGACCATGAGAATAGAGTCGGTGAGTATATTCCGTTACTTGTGAACGTCGCTTTTAATCGAATTGAGCGGTAGAAACTGGAATTTATGCTGCTTATATTTATTTCACCATCCGAGCGAATGTTTTCAAAACCGGATATCGTACTGTTATCGGTGGCATTTAGGATAGAAACATTGATGAGTGTATTGGAAAGTTCCGCTTTGTTTATGATAAGTGTTTCCCATTTCTCATTATCCGGACACGTTATATTTTCTGACACGTAGGTGCCGGATTCCCTGAAGCGATTCTGATCGTTGGTGCAGGTCCATATCTCCTCTTCGTTATACAAGATTATTCGATTATTCACATTATCGTATTCCGCCTGGCACCATGCTACATTCGGACCGTTTTCAATATACCTTTTTGACCAATAATTATTTGAAATATTATAAGTCCAGGATTCGTTGAATCCGCCGCCAAAGAGGAGTACTTTGTCTAATTGCTCGTCATATAGCATGGTATGTTTTGTTCGTGGGGTAGGGTAAGTTAATGGTGTCATGTTCTTCCAAATGTTATTAGTCGAGTCGTACGTCCAAGTGTCATTAAGAAGTCCCGTTTCATTCCGGTACATTGATCCACCAAACATCACAGTCCTTTTTGCCTCGAAATCATAGGCCATCTTATGATAGACCCTAGCCTTTGGATGAACCGTTGGCTGCATTTCAGTCCAATTGTCCGTATCTGGGTAATATGTCCATGTGTCGTTTGAATAATATTCATAATCAACAAAAAGGTTACCATCACAAAAATGTCTAACGCCACCAAAAACCACTAACTTTATTAAAATTGAATCATAGATCAGTGTTTGGTTGCTTTCATTAAAGGTGATGTCATAATCATGATCAATCCACCTCAAATCGGGCCCCGTTCTAGTCCCGTTCAACCTCTCCCATCGGTCCAAGTTGGCCAGCTCGATCCGTGCATTTTCCCCGGTTCCTCTGATGGTGACGTTATCGAAATTCCCCCGTCCAAACTCAGTACCGATAACCTGGCTATAATTCCACTCAGATTCTTCCCGCGTTTCCCCGGATGATCCCAAAACCGGATTGAGTCGGGGGGAAACTTCGTGATCGGATAATGATTCCGAGGGGACGAGAAATAAAAGACTACACAAGATAATTACGACAACGAATCCAAATGCTTTTAAGTAGTGAAGCCTCATGCTAATCCACCTTCCATGAATATACTATACGGAAAGTGCTATTTATATTTTCTAGCTGGAAAGGTTCACAACATCGGGTACCTTTTTCATTTTATTAATTTGGCTCAATACATCGGGTACCTTCATTTG
>JASLWR010000027.1:20237-42101 GCA_030740765.1 Thermoplasmatota archaeon | reverse complement strand
TCATCCGTTATGAATCCGCCAAATTGTTTGTATTACCCTCGTGCTATTCAGAAATAGAGCCTTGCTTTGATTGTTCTGCGTTCCTTGAAAAGCAGCTTCCGCTTGAAATGATACTTGCTCAGATCGTTGGTAACGATCAAGCTAAGATCAAAAAGATCATGGAGGAGCTAAGGACGGAAGCGAATCCAAGTTGCATATATTCGGGACTTGTGTGTGCCAAAGGTCCGACAAAACTCAGAAAAAAAGAAATGAAGGTACTTTACGGGCTTGTAAGCGAGCCTCTGATGCCGGATGAACAGACCGGACGTAAGCTGAATGTGACCCGACAGATGGTATCCCGCTCAAGAAAGGATCTGGAAAATAAGGGATTTCTGAAAACTGTAAGGATGCCCGATCTTAAGGAACTAGGGGTCGATATGATTGCGGTGATCTATATTAATTTCAGACCGGATATTAAAAGAAATGAGTGGCAGGAATCTACACGTGCTTTGTTCAAAAAGCAAACGTCCTATATGACTATACTGGGAAGGGATCGAATTCTGGGGATATTTCCCTGTATGGACCTTGGGGATTTTAAAAATATCAAGAAGATTATTATTGAGCATTTGACCCGCAAAGGATGTCTCCTCAGGATGCCCAGGATAAAGTTATTTTCGGTATCCAAGGGGAAACTGTTAAAGGATTTCGTATTTGCCCCCTACATCCAAAAAAGACTTCGAATAGAAATAGACTGAAAGAAATATTTTTCCCTTTTTGTTTCGTTGTTTTTGAATACGTAGGTAAATCATTTATGTAATTTGTTTATTATCTGTATTGATTTACCTGTATTGAAATATTTGATCTTCTTAAAGGTGTTGTCACATGACTGAAACGCAAATAAATTTTTGTCCCTTTTGCGGTAATGAACTGGAAATAAAGGATGAATTCTGTCCATTTTGCAATCGTGATATTTCCCTTTTATTCTCCGAGCATGTGCTCGAGACCAACGCCGCACGACGTATACTCGGTTGCCTGTCTGCCATGCCAAAGGACTTCGGTAGGTACGTTCTGGCTTCGGTATTGAGAGGGAGTGCATCTCCGGTCATTCTGGACAACGATCTCGACCAGAATCCATATTACGGAGATCTTGGCAAGCTCAGTAAGAAAGATATTATCAATATGATCGACGCACTTATTGAAAAGGGATTCATAGATACGGTGGTAAAGGAAGAAGAGATTTTTAACATAAGAATCTCCAACCGGGGTGAACTGGGTCTAGATGGGAAGGACATTGCCTGGGTTCCGCTGCCTTTTCCTTTGCACAACCAGCTCGAACCAATCTTCACACCCCAGCAGAAGGCCGTGATGCCCGAATTGAGAAGTATGCGGAGCAACTTGGCACACGCAAATAACATCCCACCTTACATGGTCTTCAACGACGATACACTAAAAGACATTGCACTCAAATTGCCCTCCAACGTAGAAGAATTGGAGGGGGTCAAGGGCATTAAGGAGGTAAAGGCAAAAAAATATTCGAAGGAAATACTGGAGACGGTACAATGGGCCCTAGAGGACTTCGACCGGAGGGGGGGATTGGATGAGGATGAGGTGATTGATGAGGAGACTGGAAATGCGGTTTCAGATATTTTCGACGAGCTCGAAGAGATGAAATCCATTGTTCCCATTGTGGATACTGGCAGCTCCGGAGGAGTTAGTCTAAATTCGATGCTTCACCCGGCAGAAAACGACGCTGAACCGAGCGAGACCGAGGTATTCCCTTTGAAGGAAGAGACCGTGGAGGGGGAACCGGCACTTGTAATGAAGATACCGGTAAGAAGAATAGCCATTTCGAGAGAGACCGGTGAAGAACTGAATATCTGCGAAAAATGCGGAGGTTATTATCACATCTCGCTGGACTTCTGCCCTCATTGTGATGATATCGAAGAGGGTGAGGATGACGAGGAAGAACCAGAGCTTGAAGGTGACGGAATATTCGAGACCGATGAAGATGACGTTGAGGATATTGCAGAGAACGAAACCACCGAGGCTGAAGTAATCGAACTGGAAGAAGTATACGATGAAGCCAACGATGAAGCTGACGATGATGCCGATGAAGCTGACGATGATGCCGATGAAGCTAACGATGAAGCTGACGATGATGCCGATGAAGCTAACGATGAAGCTGACGATGATGCCGATGAAGCCAACGATGAAGCTGACGATGATGCCGATGATGCCGATGATGCCAACAATGAAGCTGATATTGAAATTGACGATGATGCAAACGATGAAGCTGATGTGGAAACTGACGATGATGCCGACGATGAAGCTGATGTGGAAACTGACGATGAAGCCAACGATGAAGCTGATGTGGAAACTGACGATGAAGCCAATGATGAAGTTGATGTGGAAACTGATGATGAAGTTTTATTTACCATCGAATTGGACGATTAGGATAATATAATCGATAATAGCGGGGGATACTCTTCTTGGAACTATTAGAGCTTATGAAAATGGTACGGTGTTTCCACGAGAAGCACGATTTCGCAAACAACAATGGTTCCGATATGAACTTCCGGATGCTTCTTATGATGGAGGAAGTGGGTGAGCTGGCGGAATGCCTCACCAAGGGCAAAGGTATGGAAGATATTAGAGAAGAGCTTGCCGATATTTTTATTTTACTGTTAGGCCACTGCGTGGTTCTCGATATCGATCTCGAAAAAGTTTTTCTAGATAAGATGGACAAAATAATGCAGAGGAAGGCTATTAAGGTGAAAAACGGGATAAGGGTAACCGAGTACAGAGGGGAGGGGACGGAGGAAATCTGATTAATTCAGATCATCCATCGCCCTTTGGTATATTGTCAATAATTCATTTCCGTGCTCTTCAATGGTTTTTACATTTTTTATTCCCTTGATCAATCTCTCCCTCAATTTATTTTTCTGGGTAAATTCATCAAGCTTTCTCGTGAGATGCGGAACCGATCCCGCCCGGAACAGAAGCCCGTTCTTTCCAGGCTCAACAAGTTCTTTCATTCCACCTATATCCGACGTTATTACTGGTATTCCAGCTGCAAAGGCTTCATGGATGGTCACAGGGGAATTCTCGAACCAAACCGAGGGGACCACGAGAGCGTCCATATCATTATAGATTGCTGGTTTCTCATCCTCGTCGAAACTGCCTTTGAATTCAACATTTAGATTTTTTGAAAGTTTCCGAAGATACTGTGAATAAACCGGATCCACCCCCATGTCACCGTAGATAGTTACGGTGACCTTGGATGGGTCCTTCATTTCTCCCAGCGCCTTGAGCAATAGATGGGGTGCCTTGTGGGGTTTCACAGTACCAACGAACCCGAATTGTATCTTTTTTTTATCACACTTGCCGCTTCCAACTCTCTTACCCTTTTGGAATTTATTGAATGGACGGACCTCGGTGCCGTTCTCAATATGGATTATCTTTTCTTCGGGTACGTCCCAATCAATAAATCGATCCCGAAGGAATTCCGATGGTGAAATAAAAAGGTGTATTTTTTCTATAATTCGTTTGATTTCCTGTTCCCTTTTCTCGATGTCTCCCTTATGAAGATATGCCGCACCCTGTAATCTGGCCTTTACGGGCCCGAACATTTTTCGTACATCATCCCGTTTTCGGCTGGATATAACCCTTAATATTCTTCCGATGCCCGGGATCTGGTCCTCCGGGTCCCGCATTTTCCGCTTTATTCTCTTGGAAAGAATATAACCGAGTGGAGGGCACATGCATTTGAGACAGTTATCATTTTCAGGACCCATGCATCGTTCTATATTTCGCTTAAACGCAGTGCCGGAACCCCAGTCTCTTTTCAACAATTGACCCAAGGGACACATCAACCAGTAATCATGAAGGGTCATTATCACGGGTATACCACGCTTTCGGGCAATATCAACGAAAGACAGAGAAAGATATATCAGGTGTTGAATGTGAATCACATCTGGTGAAAACTCGTCGAGAAGGTTGCGAAAGGTAGGATTCATTCCGGGATTCAGGTAGGTTTGACGGTACTCATGCCTACCGGGGAGGTATATTCTGCGTACGGGTAATCCATCGTATCTTTCGTCGGCATACAATTTTTTTTTCGATGGATCATGCTCGCCACAAAGAATGGACACCTCCGTTCTCTCCATCAATTCTCGGCAGAGGTCATACGTGTAACGCTCGGTGCCGGCGTTATATTTGGGTAGAAAATCATGCACGACCTGAAGGATTCGCATCCCTGGTGAATCGTTTTCATTACTATTATCTTTATCCTTGGTAAATGGTGGGATACCCTTTGAATTCCCGTGGGGATATTTAAATCACCAAAAAGTGAATATAAAGACTCGAAGGTTCTCAATCCTCTGATCTTTATTATTTGTACCTAAAAAATCACTTTCCCCCATTCCCGTGAAAAAATCGATATATCTCTTCCGCCAACGAGCTCCCTACAGAATTGACTTCTGCGATCTCTTTTACTGTAGCCGCCTGTATCTTCCGTACGCTTCCAAAATGCCTCATCAATCTTTTTCTCCTGGTCGGACCAACGCCGGGGATTTCATCTAGTGCCGACCGTTTCAATCCTTTCCGCCTCAATTTCCTGTGGTAATCCACTGCAAATCGATGTGCCTCGTCCCTAATCTGCTTTATAAGATTCATCCCTTCGGATTTCGGCTCGATGTCTAGAGGGTCTCCACATTCTGGTACAAAGATCTCCTCCCGCTTCTTTGCAATGGATATTACCGGAACATCGATAAATAATCGTTCAAGTTCTTCCACAGCCGAGCTTAGATGGCCTTTCCCGCCATCGATAAGAATTATATTCGGTAGCTCCCCCCCTTCGTTCACCAATCGTGAATATCTTCTTCTCACAACCTCCCTTATCATTGCATAATCATTTATTCCCTCAACCGCCTTGATCCTGTACTTTCTATAGTTCCTCTTATCCGGTTTTCCCTGATAGAATGATACGAGAGAGCCAACTGCCCAGTCCCCGCTTATATCGGATATGTCGATCCCTTCTATCCTCTCCGGGACTGTCTCCAGCGAGAGTATCGAGCGGAGTTCCAAGAGTGAAGGAACGATTTTTTCCAATTTCAGTTCCATTGATAACTTCTCGTGGGCATTCTTAATTAAAAGTTTTTTCAAGTCCCGCTCCATCTCGGTTCGCGCCATGGATAAGCTGGCCTTGATTTTCTTTTCACGTAACCACCCTTTTATGAATTTTTTATCAATAAGCTTGTGGCTTGTAACTATCTTAGACGGAATATCCAGTCTACCGAAATATCTTTGTTCCACGAATGCAGTCAATACCTCCGAGTGAGAGCTGCCGAAAGGAACATTCTCGATAAAAACCTCTTTTCCGATCAAATTTCCTTTTCGTACAATAAATAATTGGATGCACGCCCTTTCCCCTCTTATTGCAGTACCAACCACATCGAAGTCTCCCACCAAGGCTCTCGAAACTCTCTGCCTTTGTGATATGGCTTTAATATCATTGATCCGGTCTCTCAATATCGCGGCCTCCTCGTAATCCTGCGCTACAGACCGTTTACTCATCTCGTTTTCAATCTCTTCTACCAGTCTATCAATATCCCCCTCAAGGAACATGCACACACTGGAGACAGCTCTTTTATAATCACCCCGACCGATCCTTCCGGCACACGGGGCCGAGCACTGCCTTATCTGGTAATTGAGACATGGCCTGTCAGATGAACCGTATTCAATATTATTTTTACAATAACGAATCCCGAAAAGTTTCCGCAGATAACCCAGGACTCTCTTAATACCGCCTTGGCTTGCATAGGGGCCGTAATATTTCGAACCGTCATCGATCAATTCACGTGTGATGTAGGCTCCCGGACACTCTTCAGACTGGGTGATCTTGATGAAGGGAAAGGATTTGCCATCCTTGAGCATTATGTTGTATGGTGGCAAATAACGCTTCACCAGATTCCGCTCAAGTATAAGGGCTTCCGCCTCGCTCCCGGTAACGAAGAATTCGATCCGGTCGGTTTTCTCTCGCAGGTTCACTTCCTTGGTTTCGGTGTTCGATGGAGAAAAATGATCGCGAACGCGGTTCTTGAGAGACAGCGCTTTTCCAACATAGATAACCACTTTTCCAGACCATAAGATATAGACACCCGTACTCTTGGGTATGTTCCTGATGACATTCCTATCTACCGTCATGCATCAATACCCCTTTTAGGTATTTACCCGTGTATGATGATGGGATGGCTGCGATCTCCTCCGGTGTTCCCTGGGCTATCATCATACCTCCCCCGTCGCCTCCTTCAGGGCCCAAGTCTATGATATGATCCGCGCTCTTTATCACATCCAGGTTATGCTCTATCACAACAACGGTATTACCAGAGTCCACCAATCGGGATAACACAATAATCAATTTTTTTATGTCCGCAAAATGCAGCCCGGTAGTTGGCTCGTCAAGGATGTATATGGTCCGTCCTGTGCTTTTCTTCGATAATTCTCTCGATAGCTTCACCCTTTGAGCTTCCCCGCCGGACAGGGTGGTTGCAGGTTGACCGATCTTCATGTAGTCGAGACCCACATCCAATAATGTTTTCAGTTTTCGCTTAATAGTTGGTATGTTGATAAAAAAGTCATGCCCTTCCTCGATGGTCATTTGAAGTACTTCGGAAATATTTTTGCCCTTGTACCTGACTTCCAGCGTCTCTGTGTTGTACCTCAGACCCTTGCATACATCGCAGCCTATATACACGTCTGGCAGGAAATGCATCTCTATAAGAATACTTCCCGCACCCTTGCAGTTCTCACATCGGCCCCCCTTAACGTTGAAACTGAATCTTCCCGGTTTGTACCCTCTTCTAGCAGCCTCCGGCAGTTTACTGAAAAGGTCCCTTATTGGGCCAAACACTCCTGTATATGTCGCCGGATTCGATCGTGGCGTCCTGCCAATTGGGGACTGATCAATTATGATCACCTTGTCGATATGTTCCATTCCTTCAATGGCGTCATGATCCCCGGGTACGGCCTTTGCTCGGTAGAGATTCCTGGCAAGGGTTTTGTACGTTATATCGTTTATGAGTGTGCTTTTTCCCGATCCCGAAACGCCTGTTACGCACACGAAAACTCCCAATGGTATCGATATGTCGATGTTCTTTAGATTGTGTTCCCTCGCTCCCCTGACCAATAGATAATCGGAATTCGGTTTTCGGCGTTGGGCAGGGATATCGATCCCTATCTTTTTTGTCAGGAATGCTCCGGTGAGTGAATCCTCTGTTTTCATAATTTCATCCAGAGTTCCAGCTGCCACCACCCTCCCGCCATGCTCTCCTGCTCCAGGCCCCATGTCTATAATATGATCTGCCATCCGCATTGTCTCCTCGTCGTGTTCCACAACTAGAAGTGTGTTTCCCAGATCCCTCAATTCAACGAGAATCGAAAGAAGTCTACTTATATCTCTCTGGTGCAGTCCGATACTGGGTTCGTCCAGAATATAAAGAACACCGCAAAGCTTTGAGCCGATCTGGGTGGCTAACTGGATACGTTGCGCCTCACCGCTGGAGAGAGTATCCGACTGACGGTTCAGGCTTAGATAGTCAAGACCTACGTTCAACATGAATGTAAGGCGTGCCTTGATCTCCTTCAACACCGGTCCCGAAATGATCTTCTGTTGTTCGGTTTGGTGAAGCTCCCCGAAAAAATTCAGTGCATCCTTTACGGCCATGCCGGTGATGCTAGTAATTTTCTTTCCCCCTACCCGGACCGATAGGCTTTCGGGCCTAAGCCGCTCCCCTTCGCAAACCGGGCATTTTCTCTTGGACATGTAATTATCCAATTCTCGCCGAATGTAGCTGGATTTTGTTTCCACAAGCCTTCGCTCGAGGGCCGGGATCACCCCTTCATAAGGGCGTTCGAATTCGTATCGATATTGTTTTCCCGGGCGTTCGCCCTGGAATCGAAAGTGAATCTTTTCAGTTCCAGTACCGTACAATACTAGCCACCGGTGTTCCACGGTTAAATCCTCAAAGGGAACGTCGACACTGAAACCGTAATGTTTGGCGACTTCGTCGAGAGCCCGGAATGAGAATGATTGGGGTCCCTTGGGCATTGTCGATATGGCTCCTTCCCTAATTGTTCTTTTTTTATCAGGTACCACAAGATCCGGGTCTATGTTCATTGTGGTTCCAAGACCATTGCATTTTCTGCAGGCACCGTAGGGATTATTGAAGGAGAACTTCCGCGGGGTCAGCTCTTCGTAGTTGATCCCGCAGTCTGAGCAAGAGAACATTTCGCTGAACAGAACATCCTCATCATTCATGTTCACTATCACAATACCTCCTCCGAGCTTAAGTCCCATCTCGAGGCTTTCCGCCAATCGGCTTCTGTTCTTGCTGTTGACAGTAAACCGGTCGATATCCGCCTCGATAGTGTGCTTTTTATACCGTGCCAGATCAATGTCATCTGAGAGATCCATATACGTGCCGTCCACCCTTCCCCTGTCGAAACCTTTCTGTACGAGATCCTCCAATGTTTTCTTGTATTCCCCCTTTCTACCCTTTATCACGGGAGCCAAAATCACAATGTCTTTTCCCCCACCCGACGTTATGATACTTTCGATAATCTGGTCCACGGTCTGTTTTTCTATCCTCTTGCCGCAGTTATAGCAAAATACCTCGCCAACCCTTGCGAACAATACCCTCAGGTAGTCGTATATCTCCGTTATGGTTCCCACCGTCGAGCGTGGATTGTGCCCTTTTGCCTTCTGTTGTATCGCAATTGCCGGAGATAGACCCTCGATGGATTCCACATTGGGTTTTTCCATCTGCAGCAGGAACTGTCTGGCGTAAGCCGACAGAGATTCGACGTATCTTCTTTGTCCTTCGGCGAATAGCGTGTCGAAAGCCAATGATGATTTCCCGCTGCCGCTTACCCCTGTAATCACAACCAGCTTGTCACGGGGTATATCGAGGTCGATGTTCTTCAGGTTGTGTTCGTTTGCTTTCCTTATCTTTATAGTATCAGGCACTCGTGCTCACCACTTGAAATATCAATTTTAAATAAGATTCTTAAGTTCAATTATCCTGTCGCGTAGTCGGGCTGCTTTTTCGAATTCCAGATTTCCAGCCGCTCTCTTCATTTCCTCCTCCAGTTCAATAATGAGGAGATGATAATCCGAGTCACCGATATCTCCCGCGGTCAAAATTATTTTTTCCTCCTCATGCATATTTCGAGATATCTCCTCGGTTATATCCTTAATATCTTTACGAATTGTGCGGGGTTCGATCCCATGAGCCGCGTTGTAGGCAAGCTGAATAATTCTCCGCCGGTTCGTCTTTTCCACCGCAGCCTTTATTGATTTTGTGCTGTGCTTTGCATATAGTATCACCTTTCCGTTCACGTTCCTTGCAGCCCGACCCATGGTTTGTATCAAAGAGGTTTCATTCCTCAGAAAACCTTCCTTATCAGCGTCCAGTATTGCCACGAGTGACACTTCCGGCAGATCGAGCCCTTCCCTAAGTAGATTGATCCCGACTAAAACGTTAATTGTGCCCAACCGGAGCTTTCTGAGTATCTCGATCCGCTCGATTGTCTTGGTGCCGGAATGCATGTATTCGGCTTTGATCCCCATTTCCACAAGGTACGCCGAGAGGTCCTCTGCCATTCGTTTGGTGAGAGTGGTTACCAGCACCCGCTCTCCCTTTTCTTCACATTGACGTATCTCATCTATAACGTCGTCCACCTGGTTCTCTGCCGGCCTTATAATTACTTCCGGGTCCACGAGACCGGTGGGTCGGATAATCAATTCAATTACATTAGAACTTTTACTCTTTTCGTAGGCGGCAGGGGTTGCAGTAGTGTAAATAACAGTGTTCATGCGTTTCTCGAATTCGATAAAGGTTAACGGTCGGTTGTCAAAGGCCGATGGAAGCCGGAAACCAAAGTCCACGAGGTTCTCCTTCCGGGAACGATCCCCTTTGTACATTCCTCGTATCTGTGGGAGAGTAACGTGGGATTCATCTATGATCAAAAGAAAATCATCCGGAAAATAATCGATAAGTGTGAACGGACGGTCCCCAGGTTCTCTGCCGTCGAAATATCTTGAGTAGTTCTCTATCCCCGGACAGTAGCCCACCTCTTGGATCAATTCTATATCATACAGAGTTCTCTGCTTGAGTCTAGTTGCCTCGAACTGTTTTCCCTCATCTGATAATCTTTCCAATTGCCGTTCCAGGTCCACCTTTATGGAACGAATTGCCCGGTCAACCTTCTCCTTTGGCATAACGAAATGCTTGGCCGGATAAACGATCATCCTGTTGCGCTCGATCTGTTTTTTTCCGGTAACAGGATGGATCTCTATCAGATCCGAGATAGTCTCCTTGTCTATGATCACTCTCAAGGGCATGCCGCCATATGAAGGGAAAATGTCGATACGGTCTCCCCTCACCCTGAATTTCCCCGGTGATAAATCGAAATCGTTCCGTTCGTACTGTATCTCTACCAATCTCTTAAGGATTGAATCTCGATCCACACTGCTACCACGCTCCAGGAAAAGACCGAGCGATGCGTACTCATCGGGAGAACCCAGGCCGTATATGGCCGAAACGCTTGACACCACTATGACATCCCTACGGTCCATTAAGGAACGTGTAGTACAATGCCGTAAACGATCGATCTCCTGGTTGATATGAGCCTCCTTCTCTATGTAAAGGTCTCTTCTCGGAATATATGCCTCAGGTTGATAGTAATCGTAGTAGCTGACAAAATATTCCACAGCGTTCTCAGGGAAGAATCTTTTGAATTCGGCACATAGCTGTGCCGCCAGTGTCTTGTTGTGTGAAATTACCAGTGTGGGTTTTCCGATCTTTTCAATAACTGAAGCAGCCATGTAGGTCTTTCCGCTCCCGGTCACGCCTAAAAGGGTCTGATGATTGGCACCATTGTTGATACCTTCCACCAGTTCACGGATCGCCCGAGGCTGGTCTCCCTTGGGTTCGAAATCCGATATCAACTTGAATTCGGGCATTTTATCACACTATTTTTAAACACTTCTTTCCTATGATCCAGGCTAAAACATGCTAATTTGCTGGTCATTGAAAAATTGGTTTTTTCTTATCAACATTTTGGCCCAATTATAGTCCGGGAAATCAATTTCCAATAGCTGGGTATGATCGCATGAAATACTGGAGCTTGATTAGGTATATATAATAAACTGGCGGGTAAGTAAAAGTAAATTTTTTTTTATCATATCTCTTTTAACCACCTGTTCTGAATGGCAGAGCGGTATAACTTTTCTTTTTCTTCATCCATAATTATTTTTTCGCCTTTCCTGTGCTTTTTCCTTTTACTCCACTCGGTAAAAGTCTTCATTACAACATACCTTATGGGGTCGGTACCAGTAACTTTCCGAAACCGTTTCAGGTGATCCCCCTTGAAAGCAGTGTAATTACCCCTGTATGAGAGAATACGTCCTTCGGTCATCAGAAAAATGGTGTCACAGACATTATCCAGAAAATCTCTGTCATGAGATACGACGATCACCGTACCGTCGAAGGAGTTCAACGCCCCTGCAATGGCGGTTTTCGATGGAATGTCCATATGGTTGGTCGGTTCGTCCAGTATCAACAAGTTGCATGGCTTTAACAGAAGTCTTAACAATGCGAGACGCGCTCGCTCACCTCCGGATAACCTCTCTACCCTGTTGTATATGCTTTTTCGTTTGAATGCAAACTGTCCAAGCAGTGCTTTTGCATCATTCTCCCGTAGCCCCTCTTTTCCTCGAATCACCTCTTCAAGTATAGTATTACCTGGAACGAGAGACAGGTGACCTTGATCGAAATACCTCCATTTCACTCCTCCCGACAAATTAATTTTCCCTCCATCGGGTTTTTCTTCTCCCGTTATGATTTTCAGCAATGTGGTCTTTCCACACCCATTCCGACCAATAAGACCGATACGCTGTCCATTCGATATCTCGAAGTTCGTGTCATCAAGGATTTTCCGGCCATAACTCTTCGTTATGTGAATACCATCCGCTACATTCGTACTGGATTTGAATGTTGATTTGAACTGGAACTTCAATAGATATGATCGAATGACGGGATTCTCATATCGTTGCACTTTATTTAGCCGCCTCAACTTGCTTTTTATCTGGCTGTCGTACTTGTTTCTCCGAGTCATTATTGCTATGGATCGTTTCTGTCGTTTCTCTTCTGCCCGGGCCTTCTTGTACCCCTGGTCTTTAATATGTTGGCGGATATCCTTCTGCTCCTCATATTCCTCGTACGATGCGTTGAATGTTACTACCTTTCCCCCTTCCATTTCAAAAACTCTGTCCACGAGGTTGTCAAGGAGGTACCTGTCGTGTGATATCACTATTATGGCTGCTGGAAAATCGGCAAGCTTCTCCTCGAACCATTCTATTGTATCTATATCAAGATGGTTCGTAGGTTCGTCCAGAAGGAGAAGATCGCATTCTTTCGGATTTGCTAGGACCGATGCAAGAGCCAGTTTCTGTCGTTCACCTCCGGATAAGGTCTCCATCAAAGAGTCGGACCGTTGATTTTCGAATTCCAGTTCCGTGAGCAAGTCCTGCACAGTATCCCACGATGTATCTACTTCCGCCCATCCGATTGATTCCTGGAGACGCTGGTATTCACCCAGGATCTCTTCGTATTCCGGGGACCCGTAGATATCGGGATCCCCCAATTTTTCCTCGAATTTCCTTATCTCGCGATGAGCGCGTCCCGTCCTCATACTATCCGATATGAATTGACTCACCGTCTGTCCCTTAACATCACCCAGAACCTGCTTCAGGTGCCTAATTCGAAGATCATCATTCACCCGTATTTCACCCATGCTGGTGAAATCAATTCCCAAAAAAAGATTGAATAACGTTGTTTTTCCGCACCCGTTAGGTCCGATAAGGCCTATACAATCATTTACACCAACGTCGAAAGATACATTTTCGAATAACTGTTTAGCTCCAAAGGACTTTGATATTTCAGTTGCCCGGATCAGGAAATCCATGGCAGGATGAATAGCTTCCTGGCGTATAGAATTTTGGGTTCATATAGAACGATTATAATTTATTATTAATGCGATATTTAAAGAAACATCACCTGTAAATAACGCGTATGAAATGACAAACAAGCATATACCTAAACAGACCCGACCGAAACAACATCAATGCTTTTTATTTTATATCGATATGATTAACGACATCTTCACGACGAATCCACCAAAAGTATGGTATAGAAGAACTGCCGTCAACCTCACAGATCCAATTAATGGTGAAATCGGGAGCTTAATGTGGAAGCAAAAAGAATCCTTAATGGGGACATTTCGGAGCTTACAATATAATAAAAGTGAGAACGATGAAACACGACGTTTTGGTGACAGGAGGGGCGGGTTTTATAGGTAGCCATCTGGCCTGCCAGCTTCTCCATGAGGGACATTCGGTAACTGTACTCGATAACCTTGATCCGTTTTATGATGTACGACTAAAGGAGAGAAACCTGAAGGTAATAGGTGAACACGGTGATTTTAGGCTCATCCGGGGAGACATTCTCAACCGGAAATTACTCGAGGGTGTCATCCGTGATAATAATATAGATATCATTTATCACAACGCGGCCCAGGCTGGTGTTATGTTTTCGGTGGCAGACCCATGTAAACCGAACAGAACGAATGTCGAGGGAACTCTGAACATTCTTGTCACCGCAAAAGATAACGAAGTAAAAAAAATTATTAACGCAAGTTCTTCATCCGTCTATGGGAAGGTGGAATACCTTCCATTCGACGAGGAGCACCCGCGGTGTCCTTTATCGCCCTATGGAGTTTCAAAGATGGCAGCCGAGGATTACTGCAGGGTATTCCACAATATCTTCGAGGTGGAGCTTGTATCGCTGAGGTACTTCACTGTATACGGCCCGAGAATGAGGCCGGACCTGGCCATATCCATATTTACACATAGGGCATTGCGCAACGAAAAAATCGAGATATTCGGTACTGGGGAGAATTCGCGGGATTTCACCTACATCGACGATATCGTTAAGGCAAATACCATGTTCATGGACCGTGGCAGGAGCGGTATATACAACATCGGATTCGGCTCCGGTACCAGTATAAATGAACTTTCTGAAAAGATCATCGGATTGGCTAATTCGACTTCAACGACATATCACAGCTCTTCACAACTAGGGGATGTAGAACATACTCTGGCTTCAGCGGATCTGCTGAAAAAGGAACTGGGGTGGCATCCAACAACATCCATCGATGAGGGTTTAGGAAAATATGTAGATTATGTAAGGAGTAATCCGGATTATTGAAATAATATTTACTTAGCAGCATAGTGAGAGGGAATATGCAGGATTTAAGAATCAGTATTATCGGTTCGGGTTATGTTGGTATTGCAACGGCCCTTACATTTTCTTCATTGGGATATCCCACAGTGTGCGTCGATAAGGTACAACAGAAAATTGATGAAATCAGCAAAGGTATACCCCCAGTTTTCGAGGAAGGTATGGGTCCGCTACTATCAGAAATGGTATCCACCGGAACTCTTTCGGCTACAACCGACCTGCTGAAAGCGATTGAAGCCACCAGGATAACCTTCGTATGCGTGGGTACTCCATCTCGCGAGGACGGTGGAGCCGATCTTTTTCAAATGGAGACGGCCGCTCGGGAACTGGGTTCGGCCCTTGCCGTGAAAGATGCTTTTCACTCAGTAATGATAAAAAGTACAGTTCCACCGGGAAGTACTCTCGGTATCATACGGAAAATAATTGAAAAATATTCCGGTAAAAGAGCGGGGGAGGATTTTGGTCTCGGTGTGAGCCCGGAGTTTCTCCGGACAGGCTCTGCGTTGCGTGACAGCATGTCCCCGGACAGGCTGATATTCGGTATTGTGGATTCGGAAACGGAAAAAATTCTTAGAAGATTATACGAAGATATAAATTGTCCGAAATTATACACGGATGTCACCACCGCCGAAATGATAAAGTATTGTTCAAATGCATTTCTTGCGACGAAAATATCTTTTGCCAACGAGTTTTCCAATCTCTGTGAGGTACTGGGAGTTGATGTAGACGATGTGTTCGAAGGTGTGGGGCTGGACCGACGAATATCTGCGGATTTCTTCCAAGCAGGCATTGGTTTCGGGGGTTCGTGTTTTACTAAAGACATCAATAGTTTGATCACTCTTGCTCGCTCCGGACAAAGTGACCTGAAGATACTTGAGGCTGTTCTGGATGTCAATGAAAAACAATACTCTCGTGTGATCGAGATCCTTGATGAATACGGCCCCGTGGATGGAAAAACCGTAACGGTTCTGGGCCTGGCTTTCAAGGGAGGGACCGATGACGTCAGAGAGACAAGAAGCCTTCCAGTAATAGAAAAACTTCTTGAGAGGGGGGCAAGGATCAAGGCTTATGACCCCAAGGCTACAGAGAAATTCATGAAGTACGAAATTCCAGGAGAGATATCATACGTCACCAGTGCACAAGAGGCATTGAAGGACTCACATGCCGTATTGCTGCTTACAGGCTGGGAAGAGTTCAGGGATTTGCCGGAAGAAGTATTCCTTCGACTCATGGCCCGACCGCTGATTATCGACGGGCGGCGAATGTTTAGTCGTGATCATTTCAGGGAAGCTGTCTATCGGGTTATCGGAAGTCCCAAAGGGTTTGGAAAAAACTCTGACTGAGATATTCGGGATCCCCGATTCTCAATATTAATTCAAGTTATGGTTTTTTTCTTTTTCTTGTGGGCCATAATCTCTTTTTTATACTTCTTTTTAAACCTAAGAAAGTCCCTGTAAGTGATGAAGGGGACGGTGTAGAACCTGATGTAGGACTTACCTTCCTGTCTATCATAGTGTTTAATTGGAATCTCGCAAACAGACATTCCCTTGATCTTCGCCAGGGGTAGTATGAAACGATGTAGTCCACGAAATCCTTCGGGATCGAATTTCATCCGGACTGCCTTTTTAGTGATAAAAGCCTTGAAACCGCTGTTCTGATCCTCGATCTCGAGCCCAAGGCTCTTGCCGATAATCCATCTATTGTATATACGCGAGATGAAACGGCGTATCCATTTGTCCGCCCGATTAGTTCGATTCCCGCTTACCACACCCCACCCCTCTGTCATCTTTTCCACGAACTTTATAATCTCTCCTGGGTCGTACTGACGGTCTCCGTCCATGATTATCGAGATCTTGCCCCTGGCATTCTGAAACCCAGTACGGATGGCAAAGGATCTTCCTATGTTCTGTTTGTGATGCACGGTGCGTAACCGCTTATATTGTTTAGCCAATCTATCACATATAGCATTGGAGCCATCGGTGCTACCGTCGTCTACCAGAAGAATTTCTCCGTCCAGTTCATTGTAATCGTATACTTTAAAAATATCTTCGACCAGCGGTATAATATTACCCTTTTCATTGTAGATGAGAAGCATTACAGTTAGATCCATAAAGTATCTCCCGGCTGGTCCTGACGGATTCGAGAAGCGCCTACGGGGAGCGCGATTGACCTTTACAAAATTATTTAGCTCGTGGTAAAATCTGATAATTTTGTCAACCTGCTTGACAACACGGAATGCTGTCCCAGGGACCACTGACAAGCCACAAGGTTTTTTATATAAATATTCAGCGGTATCAGCACCTTCGGGCGATACCGCGAACATTATCAAGCTGCGAATCTTGATGTGTCTGCGACACCTCTATCCCTTTCGAGGCCTGGTGCATCCTGGGACACACCTGCCTTTGCCGAGGCGTGAACCCGTAGGCATACCTGCCGAGGGTGCAGCAAAGTCCTAAGGAGTTTGCGGAGTGCCAACGGGCATCGGTAAATCGTTACTCGAAAGGCCTTCACATTTTGTCGAGATTCGCACCGTGGACAATATTTAGCGGATATTTGCAATATTCTTCATTACGATCCCTTTTCAGCACATTAGGGTTCGCACTCATTTCTTTTCCTCGTATTTGATGGAAAATGGCGGTCCAAAAGTTTACGATTATCGGAAGAAAATCATACACTCACCTTGAGATGGAGTATATCACCGAAACCTTAATAGTCACTAATACTATTACACTTCTTCTACCCTGTTCCAACTCGATTTTTCGTAGTGCAGATCGAGTGAAAAGAGTACCACAATCCAACAAAGGGGGACGATAATGGATTTCCGTCTGAACGATGAACAGGAAATGATCAGAAGTGCGGTCCGAGAGTTGGCCTTAAATGATATTGAACCTATTGCAAAAGAGATAGATGCGGAGAGTCGCCACCCGGCAGAAACAATAAAAAAGCTTGCCGAGATGGGTATAATGGGAATGATGGTCTCGGAGGAGTACGGAGGCAGTGGTTCGGATGCCATAAGCTATGCAATTGCAGTAGAAGAGATATCGCGTGTTTGCGGCTCAACGGGGATCATAGTATCGGTGAACAATTCATTGGCCTGCTACCCAATAGAGAAATTCGGGACCGATGACCAGAAAAATAAATTCCTGACACCGCTGGCGAGCGGTGCGAAGCTCGGTGCTTTCGGTCTCACGGAACCCAGTGCCGGAACCGATGCAGGCTCCCAGAGAACGGTTGCACAAAAAGAGGACGGGCACTATATCATCAATGGCTCGAAGATCTTCATCACGAACGGCCCGGTAGCGGATACACTGGTGATATTTGCCATGACCGACAAATCCGCTGGTATGAGAGGTATTACCGCATTCATTATCGAAAAGGGTATGCCCGGGTTTTCCATTGGTACCGAGGAGGATAAATTGGGTATCAGAGGATCGCAGACGGGGGAATTGGTTTTCCAGAACCTTATCGTACCGGAAGAGAACCGTTTATGGGATGAAGGAAGGGGTTTCTCAATTGCCATGCAGACATTGGACTGCGGGCGGATAGGCGTTGCCGCCCAAGCCTTGGGTATTGCCCAGGGTGCTCTCGACCGCAGCGTCCAGTATGCCAAAGAAAGAGTACAGTTCGGGAAACCCATTGGAAAGTTCCAAGCTATCTCATTCATGCTTGCAGACATGGAGACCAGGGTTCAGGCTGCAAGATATCTAGTCTATTCCGCTGCATTTGCCAAGGACAATCAGAAGAAATACAGTAAAGAGGCCGCAATGGCTAAACTTTACGCCGCAGAGACCGCTATGGATATAACCACCAAGGCCATCCAGATACACGGGGGGTACGGGTATACAAAAGATTACCCTGTGGAGAGATATTTCCGGGATGCGAAGATAACCGAAATTTACGAGGGGACCTCCGAGGTCATGAAAATGGTGATCTCGAGGGCACTGGGATTGTAAAGCTTAAAACAACTTTCTAATGAGCATTGACCGAAATAAAGGTGAGAACATGAATATTATCGTTTGCATGAAACAAGTACCGGATACCACTGACGTGAAGATAGATCCAAAGACAGGCACCCTCATCAGGGAAGGTGTTCCTAGTATTGTAAATCCGGATGACAAGCACGCTATCGAGGAATCGCTTCGGTTGAAAGAGAAATTCGGCGGAACGGTGACGGTGGTATCAATGGGACCGCCCCAGGCCATTGATGCCTTGAAAGAGGTATACGCAATGGGAGTTGACGATACTATACTGCTTTCCGACCGGGCTTTCGCCGGTGCCGACACCTGGGCTACATCCTATACCCTGGGAATGGGCATCAAGGCTCTTGGAGAATATGATCTCATTTTTTGTGGGCTACAGGCCATAGACGGCGATACTGCCCAGATCGGGCCGCAGCTTGCGGAATTCCTCGACATCCCACAAGTTACTTACGTCAAGAAAGTGAATATCGAAGGTAACGAACTTACCGTTGTAAGGGCTCTCGAAGACGGGCATATGACGGTCAAAGTTCCCATGCCGGCCCTTTTGACCGCTGTTAAAGAACTCAATAGGCCGAGGTATCCCACCATGGGAGGAATAATAAAAGCGTATCGGGAACACGAAACGAAGGTATGGTCTGCTTCCGATATCGAGGCGGAACCCGCGAACATCGGCTTGGAAGGTTCCCCAACACAGGTGAAACGAACCTTCGCTCCGGAACCGCGAGGGAAAGTAGAGATCATTGAAGGTGATTCGGCGGCAGAAATGGTGAGCGGACTCGTTGATAAACTGAAGGAGAAGAACGTCGTGAGGTAGGTGATGATCATGGAAGTTACTATCGACAGGGAACTTTGTATAGGTTGCGCAATATGCGTTCAGCAATGTCCACAAGGCTACGAACTGGACGACGAATTGAAAGCTGTTGTAATCTCCACCAGGGCGCCGGGTATAATGGATACGGAGGAAGCGTGCCCGGTAGGTGCCATCGCCATCACAGGTAAAGACACACCTGTTGGCGTGTCACACTTTCAAGCCAAGCCAGTAGGTCTTGGCTTTTCAAGAGAACCGGAAGAAATACCCGTACTGGAAAAACTTGAGCCTGTTGTAAGAGTGGATGAAAGCAGTGACGTATGGGTCTTTGCCGAGCAGCGGGAAGGCAAACTAGCAAAGGTGCCCCTACAGTTAATGGGCAGGGCAAGAGATCTGGCGAACGAGGGTAAGCAAAAAGTGGTTGCAGTGCTTATAGGAAATAACGTTAAAAATCTGGCGAAGGAATTGATCGGATATCAGGCCGATACGGTATACGTGGCCGATGACGAGAGGTTGGAACATTATCAGACGGTCCCGTACACCACGATCATAAGCCAGCTTATTAAAAAGCACAAACCCAATATTTTTCTCTACGGAGCCACGTTCATAGGCCGGGACCTTGCCCCCAGGATCGCCCAGAGGGTGAAAACGGGTCTCACTGCCGACTGTACAAAACTTACGATAGAAGAGGATACCGGTCTGCTGGACCAGACCAGACCGGCCTTCGGCGGCAATATCATGGCCACCATTCAAACCCCTGACCACAGGCCCCAGATGGCCACGGTAAGACCTGGGATCATGAAGGTGAAAACCTTCGATCCGGACCGATCGGGGGAGATAATTCAAATAAGTCCAGACCTCAGAAGAGACGATCTCATCGCCAAAATAATCGAGGTGGCAAAGGACTCACGAACCAAGGTTAACCTTGAAGAAGCCAAGATCATAATATCGGGAGGAAGGGGAGTGGGCTCAAAGGAAGGTTTCGGTATTCTGGAGGAATTGGCTGAACTGCTTGGAGCAGAGGTGGGTGGCTCGAGGGTTGCCGTGGAAAGCGGTTACATAGAGCAGGATCACCAGGTGGGCCAGACCGGAAAGACCGTAGCGCCGGAACTCTATATTGCCTGCGGAATATCCGGATCGATACAGCACAGGGCAGGCATGTCCACCTCCAAGATAATCGTTGCGATCAATAAAGACCCGGACGCCCAAATTCTCACAGTGTCGGATTATGCCATTGTGGGGGATCTCCACGAGGTGGTCCCGCTCATGACACGTGAATTGAAAAAGAGGGGTCTTGGCGGATTAGAGGAGGATATATCATGGTTTCCAAAATTAGAGTACTGGTGGCGAAACCGGGTCTGGACGGTCACGATCGGGGGGCGAAGGTGGTGGCGAGGGGTCTGCGCGATGCTGGGTTCGAGGTCGTATATACCGGGCTCCACCAGACTGCGGAGCGTATAGTCGAGGCCGCCATCCAGGAGGATGTGGATGTTATCGGCATATCAATTCTATCCGGGGCGCATATGACCATCTTCCCAATGGTTCTGAAACTATTAAGCGAAAATAAGGCTTCCGACATCATGGTAGTGGGCGGCGGGATCATACCCCGAGAAGATGCTACGTCCCTTAAGAAACTGGGAGTCGCCGAGCTTTTCGGTCCGGGCACTCCTATCAAGGACATAGTAACTTATATAACTGAAAATGCCGCGCCCAAAGACCTTTGAGAGACGAGGCCGCATGGAAATCGTAGATAGACTGCTGGAAGGCGACAGGCGTGCAATGGCAAGGTTGATGAGCCATGTGGAGAATTCTTCAGCCCACGCAAAGGAGGCTCTCGCTCTAATTTATCCTCATACCGGCAGAGCACATATTATAGGTATTACCGGTCCACCAGGCGCCGGAAAGAGCACTCTTGTTGAAAAATTGGCTCTCGAATACCGAAAACTTGACCGAAAAATTGGGATAATCGCCGTGGATCCGTCCTCTCCATTCACCGGCGGGGCGCTGCTTGGTGACCGTATCAGGATGTCGAAAATAGCTCTCGACCGTGAAATATTCATCAGAAGCATGGGCACCAGAGGAAAGCTGGGGGGACTCGCACGCTCCACAAACGATATTATCAAGGTGCTGGATGCCTTCGGAAAAGATGTTATTCTCGTTGAAACGGTGGGAGCGGGACAAGCGGAAGTGGATATAGCCGGATCGGCGCATACCACTGTGGTGGTGGAGATACCGGGAACCGGAGACGATATTCAAGCTTCCAAGGCGGGGATACTGGAGATCGGCGATATCTTCGTGGTGAACAAGGCCGACCGGGATGGGGCCGACCGAACAAAGCTGGAGCTAGAAACCATGCTCGAGCTTGGCTTTTACGGTAGAAAATGGAAGCCGCCGGTACTAAAGACAATTGCACGGGACGGTTCCGGTATGGTTGAAGTCACGGAAATGATCGAGAGCCATATGGATTATTTGAAGTCAAGCGGGAATCTCGAGGTATGTAATCGGGAGAGGATCGAGCGGGAATTTTTAGAGATATTGAGGGAAGAAGTGACTGAATTTATTATAGAAAATGCTAAGACGCAAGGACTGTACCTAGAGATACTTGAGGGTATTATTTGTAAAGAAAGGGATCCGTATTCCACTGCGAGAGAGATTAGAGTGAGGGTGACTGGGCAAAATGAACCGGAATAAATAATAGATAGGATTACTGGCGCGAAGTTTGGCGTGCGAATGTAGG
>JASLWR010000027.1:0-20227 GCA_030740765.1 Thermoplasmatota archaeon | reverse complement strand
GGGGGACTGACATATCAGATCGGTCTAACTTATACTCCTAAACATCCACAATATTTTTTATCTCTCCAATTCTTTCAACAACTTCACAGCCTTATCATAACATGGCTTGTACTTCCACTTCGTCCCTTCATCCTTCGTCACGTAATCCCCCGTTTCCACATCGATCATTTGATAACTCCGGAGCTTGGCCAACTCCGCGTGCTTTTTCGCCTGTACGAGGTCACCCGTATCCCTGTAGTACTCACCGAGGAAAAGGTGGATGTCCGCCTGCTGGAGCACGTATGAGCAGCGGTTGGCGATCTCGAGGGCTTCGGTGGCGAGGGAGAGGGATTCTGAATCGTTACTACGGAGGTGGCGGAGTTTCGCGAGTTCGAGGAGGACGGAGGGTTCGAGTTCGACGAGTTTGATCTTTTTGTCGTTTATATTTGACAAAACTACTGATTCCTGTGGGATATATTCGACAAAGATTGGTGGCGGGGGGGTTTGTAAGGGGAAGAGAATCGGCCAATGACCGTTAATGTTTCGGTGAATTGGAAACCTCCCTTTTCGTACTTATACAAATATCTCATCCTTCCCTCATCATCTCAATCTCCCCAACATCCAAAATTCCCTGCTCCGTTATAAATCCTGTAATATACTCAGGCGGCGTCACGTCGAATGCCGGGTTGTAGGCGGGCGAACCCTCTGCCGCCACCCTCTGTTCCCCCAAAAAGGTTATTTCCGATTCATCCCTGATCTCTATGGGTATCTCCAGACCCTGCTCTATTGAAAAATCGAAGGTGCTTCGGGGGGCCGCAACGTAAAAAGGAATTTCGTTCACTCTTGCTAAAACCGCTTTTTCATATGTCCCTATCTTGTTTGCCACATAACCCTTCGATGTGATCCGGTCGGCTCCTGTGATTACGAGATCGATTTTACCCCTGCTCATCAAATAACCTGCGGCATTGTCCGCTATCACCATATGGGCGATTCCCTCCATGCCAAGCTCCCATGCCGTAAGTCTCGAGCCCTGCAGCCGGGGCCGGGTCTCATCCACATATACCATAAATTTCTTACCGGCGTAAAACGCCATTCTCATTGGTGCGATAGCGGTCCCCCAATCCACGGTAGCGAGAGCTCCCGCGTTGCAATGGGTCAGAATACTGCAACCTTCGTGTATCAGTTTTTCGCCGTTCTCCCCTATTCGCCTGCATCTCGATATTATATCCTCTTCAAGCTTGCAGCAAAATTTTTTTATATCTTTTCCATTCTTTTCCGCTTCCAAAACCTTTTCAATGGCATAAAAAAGATCACGGGCAGTGGGCCTCGTGGCCCTGATCAATTCCGCTGCTTCTTCCAGATCTTCTCCGTTCTTTTTCGCCTGGCATAGTGCCCATGCTCCGCTGATTCCAATGGCTGGTGCCCCTCTCACCACCATGTCCATTATAGCGGTGGTGTTCTCCCTGAGGGTGGAAGCACGGTATATGATAAAGTCGAAGGGCAAGGCCCTCTGATCAATATAACTGACCTGATTCTTACTAGAGTCGTACCACACGCTTTTCATGTCTTTGATCCTGCCGTCCAGCATTATTTTCATTTTTTCAAGCCTCACTATTTTTCAAAGAGCGGTTCTCTATCTTTACGAACAATTGGGGTAGTACGAATGATATAATAATTCCGATACCGATGAATATAAAATACGTAATAGAAAGAATGGAATATATCGAAATATCAATTGATTCGAGCAGTTGTGTGATCACCATTGGAACCAACACGGCGGGGATACCGATCAGGAGACGAATGACGCAGCGCTTGATTTCTTTATTCGTTAGTGCTTCCTCGAAAGGTGAGTTCTGGTATATGTGAGAAAAAAGAATTCGTCCAATCCAGAATCCCGCCAACAAACCGGATAACATTACTCCTTTCGTATCGTGATCTTCACAGAATAACGAATAAGCTAACATAGCGAGAGATACAACGAGAACGAAGACGATCTTGGTTTTTGAACTTAATTTCGATACCTTTGCATGTATCCTTCGCCTGTAAAGAATACCTGAAAGTACGAAGATAATTCCTAGTAACAATCCCCCCAGCACGTCCCGAATATAATGAACTCCGAGATAGAGCCTCGAGACCATGACTACAATAGCAGTTGTCACTCCGAAGGTGATAACCCAACGGGACGGTTTCAGATATATCAGCCAACCGGACCATCCCTTGATGGCGGAAGAATGACCGCTGGGAAATCCCATATCGGATACCTCAACTTTGTGAAACTTTTTTGGAGGTCTGGCAAGATTGAACATATTTTTTAGAAGGATGATGGAAAAAGAAAGGATAATTATATAGGTAAATCCGAAGGACCATCGTTTTTTGTCACCCCACCAGAACAATATAGCGAAGTAGACCACCAGCATCAACGGTGAGAATATGGCTGTGGCTCCGTAGAAGAGTATATCCAACGGAGTGGATGAATGAGACTGTAGAAACTCGATGATCCCTGTTGAAGCCAGCAGTGTCATTGTGGTCACCGGATATCTGTATTAATATCATAAATCAGTTTGGGATTAATTGCTTTCATCCGTATAATCAGAATCATTAAATAATTATAAAATCTTTATGATGGAATCCAGAAAGCCAATTATTATCTGGATAATTTCTTTTCGAGTTCAGAATAAAATTTCTTCAGGGAAGGAAAATAATGACGAAATCACCGAAATCCAAGGGGAAGGATGAGAAGGTACACATTTCCAGATACCGTCCAATCAAGAAGAATCTAAAAAAATCCCTTGAAGCAGTGGGATGGAAGGATATAGTTCACAAGGGAGATACAGTAACAATAAAGGTGAACGCCACCCATTTCGATTACCTACCCGGTCTCACCGTAACTCCCGAACTGGTCAGCGAGTTCGTGGAACTGCTGGGCAGCAGGGCAGACCGGGTCATCGTGGGCGAATCCAACCTCCAGCGGGTCAGTGCGGAAACCGCTCTTAAGGGATGCGGCATATGGAAAGCGGCGGAGGAAGCAGGGGCAGAGGTTGTGAATTTTTCGAAACAGAAGACAAAAAAGGTCGAACTGTCACGCAAGGGGCATTTTACGACGTACGATGCGCCGGTACCCTATGCCGATTGCGATGTCTTCGCATCCATGCCAGTGTTCAAGACCCACAAGCTCACCGAAGTTACCCTAACAATAAAAAATCATTTCGGCTGCGTGACAGACGACCTTCGATTAAAGCATCATGGCTACATCGAAAAGGTGCTGGGTGACATGCTGGAGATACTGAAGCCCCGGCTTGTGGTGATGGACGGCAGGATCGGCCTTGAAAGCGACGGACCCATTGCCGGTCTGCCAAAAGAACTTGACTTGTTGCTAACCGGCACCAACGCCGTTGCGGCTGATGCAGTGGCCTGTGAGATAATGGGATTCGATCCATTTAAGATAAAACACATTTCTCACGCTAACCAGCGGGGACTGGGACCTATTGACCGGTCCAAGATCCGAATGAGTGGAATCCCCGTCAAGGACGTTATAGATCCGTTTATGAAAGCAAACAGCGACAGCATATCCAACCTCGAGAAATGGGTGAGTCCGCATCCTGTTCTTTCCCACATGATTTACCGCACCTTTTTCAGACCCATGAAATGGGCCTCATGGAAATGGCGCGCGCTCACTGGATACAAGGGAAAATACGTGAGTGACATAAAAAATAGAAAATTGTGGGACGATTACAACTGGAAGGGTCTCTTCAAATGAGATTTTTTGGGTGTAAAAGTGTTTTCAAGCGGAGAACTGTTAAATACCACTTTGCGGTTTCCGTGAGGCCGCCGTAAGGGTAAAACAAGGAGGAATGGTAAATGGCAAGGTTCAAGGAAGCGGAAGAACGACTCCTGAATAAAAAGATCTGCATGAGCTGCAATGCCAGGAATTCCCCAAGGGCTACGAGGTGCAGAAAGTGCAATTACAAGGGTCTCAGACCCAAGGCCAAGATGTCCCGCGGCGCCTGATCTTTTTTCCAAGAAGCCCTTCTGTCGTTATATCCCGTCCCAAACGGCAGACAGGAAAATACTTATATTAAAATAATGGATATTATATTATTGGATATGCTAGTTTGAACAGGATCGATATTTTCTCAACAACGTTAAAGGTTATTACAGATGAAAACACTGGTACTCTGCGTTGATCGGGACGATGATATGGGCGAAAAAGCCAGCATAATATCCCCAATTATCGGCAGGAAGGAGAATCTGGATGCTGCGGTTGCACTTGCACTCGCGGACCCGGAGGATAGCGATGTGAATACCTCCATGGCCGGTATCAAAATTTACGACGAGTTGAAACGAGATGGGCGATCAGTTGAGATTGTCACCATTTGCGGTGATAAACGGGTAGGAAAGCGTTCGGACGAGGTTATCGCAACCCAGTTAGATATCGTTATCAAAGAGATCGAACCAACAGGTGTAATATTGGTTTCCGATGGTGCGGAAGACGAGTTTATCACACCTGTCGTCACGTCTCGCATAACCGTAGATTCCATAGAACGAGTGGTAGTAAAACAAAGAAAAAGTATCGAAGACACCTATTATCTCATAACCAGATTGATGAGCGATGACAAGATACAGAAAAAGTTCATGCTCCCTGTTGCCCTGCTTTTGTTTTTCTGGGGAATAAGCTCGGGACTCGCTGCTTCCATAAACTTTCCCGACATCGGTATTCCCATCATACTTGTGATTATAGGCGGATACCTTCTCGTAAAGATATATCATCTCGAAGAGGGCGCGGTGAGATTCGCTAGAGATTTCAGAGCGGGAGTTGAAAAGGGATATATTTCTACCTTCACAGGCATATTTGCAGTAATACTAGTTGTCTTTGCCATCGGACGTGCCGCGCTGGAAGTGAACAAGGACCCACAAAGCACCATGATCGAGAGCACAGTCATCATTCTAAGCGATTCATTGTGGTATTTGATCGCCGCAGGTGGTTTGTATACTATTGGAAGGCTTCTCGACATCTATATCAGAAAAGGGTATCTGGTAAGCTCCATAATATTGACCCTTTTCTCGCTAATTTCCAGTGGTCTGGTCATTATGGTGGGAATCGATATCCTGAAATATTATATTGGTTTGACAGATATTCCCAATATAATGGGAATATTCGGCTGGTTGGGGCTGGCGGTGTTAATATTTATAATAGGCCGAATCCCGTATAATTATGCCCGAACTGGCAGCAAAATAGCAGTCAAACTGAAATATTGATTTCTTACAAAAAAATCTATTCTCTGGTCCTGGACAGTGTGGAGAATCGAACCCCGCATTCGGGACAGTACTTCCAGGTAGGTTTGATCTCGAATCCACAGACGGGGCAGCGCCCCTCCTGACTCCCGTGAATGCCTTTTCCTTCCTTCACCGCACTCCAACCTGGTTTCTCCTCTTCCTTTCCATCAGTATCCTTCTTGAAATCCTTTCTTGCAACCAGCTCGTTATTGCCGCAAATGGGGCAAATCATGGTACCGCCGCACGCGTACATCTCGCAATAACTGATACCGGCGTTCCCTCCGCATCGATCACAATACTGGTTTATGTATCTTTCACACCGGTTGCAATAGGCCGCCATGTCGTTCACCAGCAATTTTTATTAACGCTTGATCCTCAATTGTGCCATCTTTTCATCCACAAGTGCCTCAAAAGAGGTTCCGAGTTTCCATGCCAACATTTCGATGTCTTCCTGTTTTTCCAGATAAGCCTTCTTGGAGCTTGTGTCGATCAGTTCCATGAACTCGCTCTTTTTCCTGAGAAAATCTATAAAATACCCGGCTCCTGCAATTGCTGCAATTATGGACAAAAGGAATATCCACCAGTTCCAATCTCCCACCATATGGGCAAAATCCTTCATGATGCCCACGTTCCAAACACCGAAGACAGGGTCCCCACAGATCGAAAAGAATAGTCCGGCTGCTCCAATAATGGAGGTCGCCAATGCGATCCATAAACGATTATCCTTAGCTCTTTGCTTTAAAGAAATCTTCTTCCCTGTCACAATATCACTTCCCGGTCAATAAATGTCTTAAATTTTAAAACTTTCCTAAAAAATATTTTTCGGGTCCCCTAGCCCTACCAAATAATCCGTTTTGTCCATCACTTTAAATCGAGAGGATTTCCCTTACGTATTTCATCGTTAAGATAGGCGACCATTAGTGGTAGTATCAGCGTAACCTCGCCTTCTACTGTTATATACCTTGCGTCCTCCCGTACTTTGCCCCATGAAACAGCTTCCCTCATCTGTGCCCCGCTCAAAGAGCCGTCATATTCTACGGCTGTGGTGACATACACCGCATAGTCCAATCCGTCCCTGAACTGGTTCCACCAGATGGTATGATGTTTTGAAATACCCCCTCCAAGCATCAGGGCCCCTGAAGCCTTTGCGTCAAATACTATGTCCGAAAGTTCCTGTTCATCCTTCATAAGGTCGATCTTGAAATCCCGGTGGGTCTGGGTGAATAGCCAGATCTGCGAGCCGAAAGCGCCGTCGGTAATACCAGGTACGTATATCGGTATCTTATTGCGGTTCGCCCAGTAGATGATCGAATTTTTATCAGTAATCCTTTTCCCGAACTCTTCGATGATCTCTCTCGTGCATAACTCCCTGCCTCCCGAATCGTATATTTCGTTTAATATCGGCTGCATATTTCTCTCGAGGACCGTACCATAGGAATCATTAGGTATGAATATATTTCCCAGTCGATTGATGCCTTGACGATGAAGCTCCAGATCGTCCCCCCTGAAATCGCCATGATAATAATCGGCCCAGACCCTGGCAAGATCGTGATCCAGCGTCCCGCACGTGGTTATTATGACATCCACAAGACTGTTTTCTACAAGATACTTTATAACACCCCGGGTTCCGGTGGATATTATACAGGCGGGGAACGAGAGAAAAACCGTACAATCCTTTTTCCTGATCATATTGGAAAGTATCATCGCTGCTTCAGCGACCTTTTTGGCCGAAAAACCCCCTGCATCATAGAGTTTTTCAATAAGTTCGGATACCGTAAGTCCATCAGATATCTCAATGTCCTTAACTTTACGAAGATTCATTTATATCACTTCTTCCATGATCATTCCAAATATCCCTTAAAAAATCAAATATAATCCATGGAAGTGTCCTCATATGATCCCCTTTCATTGAGGATGGATGCTTGAGGATCGTTTTCAAGAATGTTCAACATTTCAGATATCTGTTCATTTTTTTTGGAAAAAGATCGCCGAGACGAGCCGCGGTCATAGTCCTCAAGGTCCAATTCGTTTTCCATGATTCGGGCCATCATCTTGCTGGGATCAATATCTGCCTTTTTTTGAGAAGTGCCTCCATCCACATCAGAAGAGGAATTGTCTTCCGATTCCCAATGTTCGATATCGGAATCTATCTGTTCTTGGAGAGAGGAAAGACCACTTTTTTGCCCATTTTGGCCTTTATCTTTTTTCCCCCTGCTTTTACGGGACCTGCCTCTTGTACCGGTTTTGCCCCGTTGTCGGGATTTTCCACCCTTAGCCCTTCCCGATTTGTCAGTTTTTCGTTTCCTCTTTTTGGGTTCATTCTTTTTGTTCGGGGAAGATGTTTTTTCTTTAGTCCCGGATTCTTTCGTATTGTTATCTTTTACCATCTTGGAAGTATCTTTTTTGGGTACCAAGGGCGCTTTATCGTTCTCACCAGTCACAGGTCTTTTACGTTCCGGCTTCTTCTCGATGCTGTTTTTCAATATTTTCTTGTCGATTTCGCAATATCCGGCCATTCTCATCTTGCGCTGCCACAAAGGTACTCCAATTGTTGTGAAGATTACCGAAAATAGAATAACGACGAAGGCTAAATTGAAAAACATATCGCTTTGATCCTTGGTTAAAATATCATTGTCGATAAAATGATAGGTAACCGGCACCAAGGCGAGAACGGCTGCTGCCAGACCTCTGGGCAGTAATTTAGTCAATAATCCCTGGTCTCTTCTTGCCTCTCCCTTGCGGACCACTATCTTGACGGCAAGCCAACGTGCAAAAGCGATTATTACCACCAGTGCAAGTCCATATCCCCAGATTTTCAGACTTTCAACTTCAAAAAACAATTCTCTTCTAACTATTATACCCAGGAATACGAAGAAGAACGTCCTTATTATGAAAGATAGCTGCGAGTGGAAATCCTTCATGGATTTGGAAACTTCACTGACGTTCTTGATTCTAAGCATAGCGCCAAATTCCCTACCGTTTGCAAGTATCAATCCAAATATCAGAACGCTGATGGGACCGGATCCTTCGGCATATTCGTTTAACGAGTATAACAGGAATACAACGGCTATTGTCAGCATGAAACTGTATTGAAATTTCTGTAATTTCTTCAGCACCGTTATCCATACAAGACCCAGTATCAATCCGGATCCAAATCCCTTCAAAAATGCACCTGATAATGTCGAGACAGCTGCCTTGAAACCCGCCCCTGCGTCAACGCTTCCGGACAACGGCGAGATATAATTTGCTATGGCGATGACTACAACGATGCAGAGCACATCTGTTATTGTGGATTCAATGCTTACCAGGGTCTTTGTGCTGTCACTTACCTTCAGCTTGGAGATAAGGGGTAATACGATGGACCCGCTTGTACCACCTATCACCGCACCGAATAGTGTACCCACTAGCCAGTTGTTGTCGAAAAGAAGCATACCTGCAAAGAATCCGACAGTGGAGATAGTGATAATAAAACCTATCAGGGCCAATAAAAATGCTCTTGAGCTCTCTTCCCTTACTCTTTGTAGATTCAGGGTGAGACCACCGTCAAAGAGTATTATCATCAGGGCCAGCGAACCAAAAACGGTTGAAATGCGGAACATGGGTTCAGGCTCCATAAGGCCCAGTATCGGAACCATGATAACCCCAAGTGTAACGAGGGAAAGAACCTCGGGAATCCCGTATTTTTTTAGTGCTGCAGTTCCGAAAAAACCCACAACGATGATGAATCCGCAGATCGCCAGAATCGCAATAACCACCGTATCGGAAAGTGTTTCCCAAGAATCCACATATGGGTTTATTTTTATTTCAAAGTGGTCCTGAATGAAGAAGATCTCAGTAGTATTGGATATTAAAACCGACATGTTAATAGTAGTATATAATTCTTCATCTGAAAAGGATCTGTCATATGTATGAGTTGTATAATTCTCCTCTGTTATCTCATCCGGAAAACCATCGCCATTGAAATCCCACTGGTAAAAAATCCACTCGCCGGTCTGATCGTGGAGCCATTCCCTTGACTGGTCCTCCAATAGATGTCCGGTCTCATTCAGTAATGTCACAGAAAAAAATATTTCCCGGTTCACAACGAATTCAGATATGGGTTCCGGGGATGTAATATCCAGAAGGTACCAATCTTTTACAATATCAATCTTTATAGAAGTTTTTTTCTCGCTCAGAATGCCGTTATGATCAGTAAGATGGCAAGAGATGGAAAATTCGGAAGATACATTGGAAAAAGTATATGTGACCTTCCTATCCGGTGAAAATATGTCTGTAACACCATCCCCGTTGAAATCCCACTCGTAAAGCACCAGGTGATCCACGATGTAGTGAGGGGATGCCTCGAATACAGCGGGAGTATTGGTTTTAACAGGATGTGAGGGAGGTCTGATCGTTAGTATCGGGCGCAGGTCGGAAACATTTATCATAATGGATGTCGAACTGGTATCGCTGTTCGAGTCCGAAACAGTAAGAGTTATTGTGTATTGATTTGGTTTTTCATAGGTATGGTTAATGGTGCATTCTTGTGAATTCTTTATCACTCCATCCCCGAAATCCCAAAGGTAGAGGAGCGTTTCCCCTGCTGGACAGGTGGAATTTGTTGCATCCAAATGAATCGATTCCCCGGTATTGAAATAATATTTCTCAATATCGAAATCTGCGCTTAAAGCACCAGCGGTCCCTTGGGATGCGACACCCATTACAAATAATATGGAACCCATTAAAAACAAGCCGATAATAATTGTCAGAACTCCGTTCTTCCAGTTGTGAAATCCATTCTGATCCAAATCCATAAGATGCACCACTTTTTTCTACTTTTATAATCGATGATTCCTTTTTTCGTTTTAAATAAGCGGTCATATACTGGCACTTGATATATTAATAATTTGTGGGTGTTTGGTATCCATCAATAATAATACAGGCGGATTGTTCATGGGAGCGTTATCATCGAAAGCGTTTTTATTGGATAAAGGAAAAATATTTAATTATCATAGTAACTATCAATTCATATATTAATTGAAAAATTGAGAAACAATTTTTTAAAAGGTAGTCACAATGAGAAAAGGATTTGCACTGTACATGATATTCCTGATGCTAGTGTTAACGTTATTCATTCCGACCCATTCGGAGGCACTTGATTATGAAATGGACCTGTATCTCGGAAATGATGATGCATCGTTCTGGGGCGAGAGTGAATTCGACAGGGCCGGATGGTCAGTCGCAGGTGCGGGGGATGTCAACGGAGATGGATACGACGACATTCTGATTGGAGCATGGGGGAATAATAACAGCGGTGACTCTACGGGCCAGACATACCTCATACTTGGTAAAGCTTCCGGCTGGGCCATGGATACCGACCTCTCCGCTTCAGATGCATCATTCTGGGGGGAGGACGCAAGCGACCAATCCGGATGGTCAGTCGCAGGTGCAGGGGATGTCAACGGAGATGGACATGATGATATTCTAATTGGAGCATATCGTAATACAAACGGCGGAGTTTTTCAAGCAGGCCAGACATACCTCATTTTCGGCAAAGCTTCAGGCTGGGCTATGGATACCGATCTCTCAGCTTCAGATGCATCATTCTGGGGGGAAAACGAATACGGCCATTCCGGTTTTTCGGTCGCAGGAGCGGGTGATGTTAACAGGGATGGATACGATGACATTCTTATCGGAGCCCCAGGTGATGATGAGGGCGGTAATCGTGCAGGCCAGACATACCTCATTTTCGGTAAACCGTCAGGTTGGTCTAAGGATACCAATCTCTCTATGTCAGATGCCTCCTTCTGGGGGGAGGATGGAGATGATCTTTCAGGTGTTTCTGTTGCGGGTGCAGGCGACGTGAATGATGATGGATTTGATGACATTCTGATTGGAGCGGAATATGATGACTTTGGAAGTGATGATTCAGGCCGGACATACCTCATTCTTGGGAGGGCCTCTGGTTGGGCGATGGACACCAATCTGTCTATGTCGGACGCATCTTTCTTTGGGGAATATGCGGAAGATTCGTCGGGATGCTGTGTAGCAGGTGCAGGGGATGTAAATGGGGACGGTTGCGATGACATTCTGATCGGTGCACGGTATAACAACGAAAGAGGTGAAAAAGCAGGTCAGACATACCTCATATTTGGTAAAATTTCCGGCTGGGTGATGGATACCAATCTCTCAGAATCTAATGCATCATTCTTGGGAGAGGATTCAGGGGACCTATCCGGAGGCTCGGTCGCAGGTGCGGGGGATGTTAACAGTGATGGATACGACGACTTTTTGATTGGAGCCATTGGTAACGACGAGAGCGGTAGCAATGCAGGTGAAACATACCTAATATTTGGCAAGGTCTCGGGATGGGTGATGGACTTCAACCTCTTTAATTCAAATGTATCATTCTTGGGTGAGAAAGAATTTGACTACTCCGGATGTTCGGTTGCAGGAGCAGGAGATGTTAACGGAGACGGATCTGATGACATTCTAATCGGATCAGATGGGAACTACGGCAGTGAACTTGCAGGCCAGACATACCTCATCTTTTCTATACAAAATTCCACACTTCTCGACCGGGACGGGAACAAGGTGCCAAGTGTAAACGACGCTTATCCGGATGACAGGGACCGATGGGAAGAGGTTTGTACCGTTTGGTGGATTGTGATTATTGTTGTAATATTAGTGCTTGGATTGATTGTGGGAGTCGTATTGATTACGAGGAAGAAGGGGATCGATAAGGAGGAACTGGAGGATGATTTGGTTGATGAGCTTGGTAAAGGTGGAAAGGATGATGCTGGCGAGTCAGTGGAGGATAAAAAGGACGGATGATGCGATGGTAGTGGAATCCACTTCCTTATTATTTGTATGTAACAATTCAATGAAACTATCGAATTTATATAGGAATAATACTACTTAACCCACCATACACTCTACCATGAGCCGCGGGAGGCATCTGCATAAAGTACAGAGCGTTCATTTCCATCCACATCGAACCCAACGATAAACTGATGGAAATATGGAAGGAGCTGGCCCGGGAGAAGACCTCCCTCAAAATGGTGGATCCGGATAAACTGCATGTAACTCTAAAATTCCTTGGGGATACAGATATATCCCTTACGGACAATATCGTCCGGATAATGAAAGATGTTACCGGTGATACGGACCCATTTGAGGCACGAATAAGGGATATGGGAGTATTTCCATCGACCAATTATATAAAGGTCGTTTGGCTGGGAGTGGAATCCTCGGGGATACTTGAAAATATCTCAAAGAGGCTGAATGAAAGTTTGAAATCATTGGGTTATAAAAAGGAAAAGGGGTTTAAAGGGCATCTGACGCTGGCAAGGATGAAGTCGGCAAGAGACAAGAACAAAATAATGAAAATGATAAAGGGAAACAGGGATGTCCACGTTATGAGCATGCCCGTTTGCGCTATAAATCTCATGAAGAGTACACTTACGCCTAAAGGACCGATCTATGAAGTTGTCAAGACCGTATCAATTAAGAAAAAATCACGGGAGGGAGAAGATGAGCAGGATGCATGAAATTATTGAGGAAGCTGCCCGAAGATGTCTCCCTGATGAGAATGACATAGCGAAAATGGATAGGTTAAAATCATCTCTGCTTAAACGCTCCTCGAATATCATCTGGGGAATGGACCTCCATATCGAGATCATTCCTGAAGTGGTTGGGTCTGCCGCCAAGAACACTTATCTGAAGGGGGCGGATATCGATCTTTTTTTATTATTCCCCACGGATGTGGACGAGAAAAGGACCAGTGATATCTGTTTTAACATAGGAAAGGAAATTCTGGATGAATATACCCAAAAATATGCCTCCCACCCTTATCTATCAGGCTCATTGGACGGAGTTGGGGTGGATGTGGTATGGGCGTACCTGGTAGACTCCGGGGAAAAAATAATATCAGCGGTCGACCGCACTCCATTTCATACACGGTACGTTAACGATAAGCTGACGAAGACCACGCAACGCGAAGTCCGTCTCTTAAAAAAATTCCTTAAGGGTGTCGGTTTGTATTCGGCCAGTCTCAAGATCGAGGGGATCAGCGGATACCTCACCGAACTTTTTATTATTCGATTTGCTACTTTACAGGGCACGATTAAGGCGATATCGGGATGGAAAAAGCAGACATGGCTGACTCTAAATGGAAACCCGGATGAAAATTGGGAACTGTATCCTAATTGTAACCTGGTTTTCATCGATCCAGTGGACAGCAAAAGGAACGTTGCCGCTGCTTTATCTAATAACAATTTCTTCCGATTAATCGCGGCTTGCACGGATTTTATAGATGCACCCAGCATCCATTTCTTCTATCCCGTGCCTTTTCCTGAAAAAACCATCCATGAGCTAAGAGATATGCAAAGGGAGAGAGGAACTTCACTCCTATCCTTCGAGATACCGAAACCTGAGGTTGTGGATGATATCCTGTATCCACAGATCAACAAGGCAAGGACGGCTTTTACAAATTTACTAGGGAACAGCGGATTCGAAATACTCGGATGCGAGGTGGATGTCCATGCAAAACCCGAGACCAACGGAAAATCGAAAGAAACAGCGGGGATCATTACATTCATTTTCGAGCTTGATCGTCTCGAGCTTCCCGAAGCGGAGATACACGAGGGTCCCTGGGTGTATCTGAGTAATTCCACGGGATTCCTGAAAAAATGGAATAATTCACCGAATTCACTCTCAATTCCCTATGTTGAAGAAGGTAGATGGAAGGTAATTAAAAAACGAGCCCATAGAAATGCACCGGATGTGATAAAGGCAAATATTCCTAAGATCGCTCTTGGGAAAGACCTTGACAGGACTACAAAAAAGAGAAATGTCGTTCGGACGGGTGATGAAGTTATTACCCAACGATTGGCTAAAGCCATTTTCAAGTTATTCACAAAAGGCGAACCTTGGCTGAGGTAGTCCTGCTTACTCAAACTAGTTCTTAATGTTAGCATACAGAAAAAGGAATCTCTTTCTGGCTCGAATTGCAAACAAAGTAATTTAATGATGGCGATTGTGGTCGGGGAATATGCATCACATTAATTTTATAAACAATATCTAACAATCATCCAAGCTAATGAATCACCCTCATTTGAAAATACGGGTTTCATCCTCGGAAGCGCAGCAATCTGCTTCCCCTTCTCCTCCGCCATCAAACGATGGCGGTTCTCGAAAGGGATTCCTACGGATGGATATCCCGGAAAGCCATCCCCGTTATCTATCCCTGACACTTCGGGAACGAATTACGCAGGGTATGAAAGATGGGCTCGTAGCGCCTGCCGGACTCGCCGCCCATGGGAGGGGTGAAGCATTTGATTACCTGTTGGGGGAATATACCATCCCGGAAGCAAGGGAACAGGCCCGAGCGGCAGCGGCGGCCCTGCTTCTTTCAAAATCTCCCGTCATCTCTGTTAACGGTAACTCCACCGTTCTTGCTTCCGTCGAAACCATTGAACTTGCAGCGGAACTTGGCGCTAAGATCGAGGTGAATCTCTTTCATTCATCTGAAGAAAGGGTGGCAAAGTTGGTGTCATTCTTTGAAGATAAAGGGGCCTCGGATGTACTGGGTACAAATAGAAATTCACTGATACCGGGGATCGATCATAACCGTGGGGGATGCTGTAGTAAAGGAATCTATTCCGCGGATACCGTTCTTGTATTACTTGAGGACGGCGATCGAACAAGGGCTCTGAAAGAAATGGGCAAACTCGTCATTGCTGTTGATCTCAACCCTCTTTCGAGAACCGCGAGAACCTGTGATATACCGGTGATCGATAATATAACTAGAGCATTACCGGAAATTACGAGAAAGGTAAAGGAAATGCGGCCACTTTCCCGAGAAGAATTAAAATCGATCATAGATGATTTCAGCAATGATCTAAGCCTCCGGAAAGTGATCCACACTATTGCCGAACGTTTGAAGAAAGAGTACTGAAAAAACGAATGATCGAATGATCAATGGACATAATAAATAAAGAATATTGGGTGGAAAAAATGCACTGGGCAGATGTTGAAGCTTTGAATCTTATAAAGAGAGGTGGCCCTATCAGAATAGCCACTGGTATAACTCCCTCGGGACATATCCATGTTGGGAACATGCGTGAGATAATCACTGGCGATGCTGTCTACAGAGCCCTTCTTGACCGCGGGGAAAAACCACAATTTATTTACATGGCCGACAGTTTCGATCCGCTGCGGAAAGTGTATCCCTTTCTCGATGCGTCATATGAAAAATACATTGGGCATCCCATCTCGGAGATACCTTGTCCCTGCGGGGCCCACGTAAGTTACGCCGAACATTTTCAGGAACCGTTTCTTCAGTCGGTCCTCGAGCTGGGAATCAAACCAGAAGTGAAATATGTTCACCAGATGTACAAGGACGGTCTCTTCTATGAAGGTATCAAGAAATTGATCGAAGGCAAAGATATTGCTAGGGAGATACTGGAAAGGGTCACCGGAAGACAATTGAAGCGTAGTTGGTTTCCTTACTTACCAAAGTGTTCTGCATGCAATACTTTCGCGAATACGACTGTGGACAGTTTCGAGGACCCATACGTTGCCTACACTTGTTCGTGCGGCAACAATGGAAAAGCGGATATTCGAACCGACGAGGGTAAGCTGCCCTGGCGCCTCGAATGGCCTGCTCGGTGGAGTTTCCTTGGCATTAGTTGCGAGCCCTTTGGAAAGGATCATGCTGCTGCGGGAGGCTCATACGAATCTGCTAGTGAGATCATGGAGAAGATCCTCGGAGGTAAAACACCTCATCCCGTGATCTACGAATGGATACAATTGAAGGGGAAAGGGGCAATGTCCTCATCCACCGGCGTGGTGATCACCGGTGTTGATATGCTTAATATGACACCGGCCGAGGTACTTCGTTTCATGGTTATGAGGGTGGACCCGCCGAAACATATCGATTTCGATCCTGGCTTTGGTATATTGAACCTAGTCGATGAGTACGATCGATATGAAGAGATATTTTTCGGTGTTCGTGAAGGCGAAAAATCAGCGGCTGAGAAAAAACGAATATTCGAAATATCCCAGGTGGACACTCGTTTGCTGGAAGGTCCTGGAGCCCCACGTCGAATATCATACCGTCATCTGGTTTCGTTGGTCCAAATTGATCCGAGCCTCGATGAAGTGCTAAAAAGGTTGAAACGGACTGAAAATATAGAAGAACTCACCGAGGATGATATCGCAAGAATCGAAAAAAGGCTCAACTGCGCCCGTTTCTGGTTGGATAATTTTGCTCCCGACTCGGTACGGTTTTCACTACAAGAACATTTCAAACCTTCAATGATCGAGGGATTCGGCGACTTGGAATTTAAAATACTAAAGGAGCTGGAAAAAGGGCTTTCTTCGGTTCCATGGAAGGGAAGCGAAATACACCAGGCGTGCTATGACGTAAAGGAGAGGTTGAACATATCCCCTAAGAAGGTTTTTTCATTACTGTATCGATTACTTTTGGACCAGAACAGGGGACCCCGCCTGGGTTTTTTCCTCAGTTCTCTTGACCGGAAGGATGTTCTTAAACGGTTGCGGGAGGCAATAACGGCAGTCCATTAAAAAGAGGTCTCCCCGATGTTGAGGATACTAATAATTGCCCCGACGATGTATTTTTCAGACCGGGGATGCCATATAAGGATCTATGAGCAGGCGAGGGTTCTGAGAGAAATGGGTCATCGACCTACAATAATTACTTATCACAGCGGGAATGATATTGGCAGTTCGCATGTTAACAGAATAATTCGTACTCCGTGGTATGACAAACTAGTGGCGGGTCCTTCTCTTCATTTCTTGTATATGGATGCTCTTCTATTTCTGAAATGTTTGGAATACACCCACTCACAAAAGGTCGACATTATCCATGCACACCTACATGAGGGCGCGTTCATTGCAGGTTTACTCTTAAAAACTAGGACATGTGCCAATATTAAATATGTATTCGATGCCCAGGGCTCTCTCACAGGGGAGATGACGGCACACGGCTTCTTGCGAGGAAAAGGAGTTGCCAGGAAATTCTGGCGGAGATTGGAACATGATATCGATAATAATGCACATTTCACCATAACATCATCGGATCATCTCAGGAACACAATGTTAAAAGATTTCGGAGTATCGCCCAATCGAATTATGACAATATCGGATGGAGTAGACCCGGACAAGTTCAAGCCAAGGAATAAATATACCCTTCATGAAAATTACTTTTTGGATCTCCGCAGTGAGCTAGGGATCCCCAATGACAGATTAGTGGTGGTATATCTAGGAGGGATGGATCGCCATAAAGGGATAAACTACCTTATTGAATCGATACCGGGGGTATTGGAAAGTAACAAAAAAATTCATTTTCTCTTAATGGGTTATCCCGGGGAGGAGTCTATCAGAGAAAGGATCGTGGAAATGGGTGTTGGAGGAAATGTCAGCATAACGGGTAAAATACCATATGCGGAGGCTCCCAGATATCTCTCTGTTGGAGACATGGCTGTTGCACCAAAGCTTCTGGAGTGGGGTGAAGCTAACGGAAAATTATTCAATTACATGGGCTGTGGTCTGCCGGTGGTCGCCTTCGATCACCCCACGAACCGGGAAATAATGGGTAAAGCGGGAGTCTACGCGGAGATGGGCAGCACAGCATCATTGACTGAAAAGATTCTCGAGCTTGCCGGAAACAGGGGGAAACGACGCGATCTCGGACTGAGGTTGAGAAGACTGGCAAAGGATCAATACACGTGGGAAAAGACCGGTGAAAGGATAGAAAAGGTATACCGGGCACTTATGAATGAATAACTCATACTTGCCCATATCATTCCGGTGCATTCCGTTTTACACCATAAGAATCCGACATTTCAGATACTATAACGAAAAAAATTTATAATAACAACGAAATGAATCACCCACAGATCATCTGTGGGTTTCATCCTCGGCGCTTGCGGACCTATCGCTCCGCTGCGTCTCTCGGAAACAAGTTTCCATAGAGACAAAGCAGGAAACTGCTTCCCCTTCTCCTTCGCCACCGACGGTGGCGGTCATCGAAGGGGATTCCTGCGGATGATAATAATCCGAATCAGACAATCTAATAAAAGGGAAGAAAATGAAGTCCAAGGGCCCAGAAGATCAAAAGAAGGATATCGCGAAAGAACTCGGTGCTGCAGAGAAATCCTATCGTAACTCCTACATAATCGCGGCAATATTCATCGTATTCATGCTGGTTATGGTAATCATCTCCTTTTTACCTCAGGAGGCACCGCTGGAAAACGATTCAATATACCCCACCCGAGATGCGGAGATATTAGAGGAAATAACACTTCAAAATCCACTTCCCTTTAAAATTCCGGCGGACATCAGTATAGAACTTACCATTGGTACTAACACAGATGAGAAGATATTCCTAAAAGTTTATTTTATGAAGTTAACTGACGCTAAAAAGAACGAGTACGATTTCGAGAAACTGAAGGAGAAATCCATTGAAAGCAGGGAAGCGGCGGGAAAAATGGATTTCGAAGCAAATCTGGAGCCTGGTACTGCATACGTTTTTGTCATGGCTCTCCCTGAAGGTGATTCCAACCCATACGGTCGGGTGGATATCCATTACGAAGTGAACACCTACCCGTTTCTGCCGTATCTTCCGGTCTTTATAGGTATCGGATTGATCGGCTGTATAGTCCCCTTCATATACATACAAAGAGATGCAAAGAAAACCAAGAAACTTCGCAAGGCTCTCATAAAGGAAAAAAAGACTCGGCAAAAGAAACTTTCAAAACAGGGTGGTGGCAGCGATGGGCTGCCCCCACCAATAGTAAGGCCGACACCCCCACAGTCGGGTCAAATATGGTCAGGACCTCACGGAACCCAACAGTACTCACCGCATGTAAGTCCCCAATACCCCCCCCCGGCTCAAACCCAATATCCGGTTCAGGCACAATCACAATCACAAACCTTAGCTCAAGCTCAACCCCAACCGGCTCAATCCGGTGCTCAGGGACAATTGGCATATATCATTCAACAACTCCAGACACTACGGCAACAGGAGGCCGTTGTCTCGAATCAATTGAAGATGGAAGGGTACGCGGAACAGAAACAATTACTACTGGGAAGATATCAGGAGATCCAAACCCAGAAACAGGTTCTCCAGCAGCAGGCTCAGGAACTTCAAGCCTTAATTCAAAAGGAGAAGCTGCAGGGCTTGGGTTCCAAATCTCCGGCCCCAAGACCACCTTCACCCGATTGGTACGATCAAAAAAAGGAGATAGAGAGCGAGTTGGCGGGTGAGGGGCCGTATTCACCTCAGGGAACTGCCGGACTCGACGACATCTTTTCCATGCCGCCTCCTAGCAACCCGTGAGTAGGAGAGGAACAATAAGACGACATCACTTCCTTTGAAGCTAGAAGATAAATTCAATGCTGTTGCTCCACAGCTCTCCCTCGTTTGCTGTAGCAAAGCAAAGTTCCGGAACAAACTCCCAGAGAGAAAATAACCCCATGAATCAATAGACTCGAAAAACGAAGGAATGATTAAAGCTCTTTTCTGAAGACGGTCCCGATCATTGAAGTCAAAACGTGGTACATATGCTGCTATCTGTCACTGGTACACCTGGAACGGGAAAGACGACCTTGTGTGAGACTCTTGCTCTTGAAGGATATGATGTCGTCAGGCTCAAGAATGTAATTCTCGAAAACAGTCTACATTATGGTTACGATGAAGCAGCAGGCTCTCTCGAGATCGATGTCGACATTGTACTGGACCATTTTCATCGGAATCCTGTCGAGAAAGATATGGAAAAATGGACGATAATCGAATCCCACCTGTCTCACCACCTTGAGGTTGATGGAATAGTGCTGCTGAGATGTGATCCCCGTGAACTTGAAAAGCGGTTGGCGCGGAGGGTTTATTCTCCTGATAAGATAAGGGAGAATGCCGAAAGCGAATTGGTAGACGTCATCGCGGTGGAGGTGAAGGAGCGCAACCTCCCTT
>JASLWR010000026.1 GCA_030740765.1 Thermoplasmatota archaeon | reverse complement strand
ACCTCGTTGACAGACTTTGCTTAGAATTAACGGCACTACGCGCAAAACGCCAGCTCCTTTAGGGGCTGGTAGTTTACAATACATTATACCAGACGAGTTTGCGAAATGCGTGAGAAGAAGAAAAAAGTGTGGGCTCACTCACCCCCTATATCAAGAAGACCGTGATGAGCCCCATAAACTTCGGCATCACTTATTATCCATCTCTTTTTCGGGTTCTTCTTCGGGTTTCTTGCCCCTTTTTCTGAACACCAGGAATACCACTACGAACACAAGGGCTGCCAGCACAACAACGCCGATATACATAATGGTGGTATCACTAAGCCCCGCTTTCGGCTGAATATCCGTTTCGGCGTAAAAGATAGTGAGCTTCAATCCCTCGTCGCTGGCCAGTTCGTCTCCTCCGCCCATATAGTTTGCCCCGCTTTCCTGGGCATCGTATTGCTTGTCCGACGCGGGTACCTCGCCGTCCACCCTTTCGTCAAAGTCCTCGGAAAGACCTTTTTCCCAGACGTTGCCGGCCTTTATCTTCAATTGCTTCGTAAACGTTCGTGTCCCGTCCTCTAGCTTCATCTCTTTGGGAAGAGTTATGGTGCACTCCACCTCCATGGAGAATGGTCCCTTGATATTGAGATCGAAATCGGAGTTCTTTTCAAGGTCCACATCGCCCACTGCATCCATTGTGAAAGCTATTTCCATATCAATCGGCGACGGTGATATTTCCCCCTCCAGGTTCGAGGAAAACTCGTAGGACAGCGTTTCATCGTCGATGACGAAGGGAATGCCTCCCAGAGAAAGCACAGGCCTAATAATGGGGTTCTCCGTGATAGATGTGTATTTTTCTATCAGAAGCTTCTCCGAGGCCGATATAACCATGTCGCCGTTCCCCAGTTCGTTCTCGATGGATGCCTTCATCATCAGCGCCGGACCCCCGAGATGTACGTTGGTTACGACCTTCACAGATGCGGTGTTTCCGAAATCCATCTTCATTTCCCCGCTGTTCGCCTCTGCAATCTCCAATTTCAGAGAAATATCTTTTGAACCTCCTGCAATTATCTCGAATGACGATACCTCCGATACCGCGAAAACCGCGCCGCCGTTGGTCTTGTATGCGAATGCCTTGTAACTGCCGGGAGGTAGCCTCATCCCTATTTCATCACTCCTCGTCCCCGAGTCTACTTTGTCATCTTGGTACTCGGCATCGTTCCATCCGCCGTATCCCTGGTAATCAACGCCTCTACCGGTATCGAAGACGGCGATCTCGATGTATCCGTCGCCATTTTGGGTCCCGTCTTCGAACGTGGCCGAAAAGGTCTCATCGTCTGGAATTATCCGTTCCTCCATCTCGAAGTCCTTCGTTATGGTCCCGGGAGAATCCGCTCGGGTGATGAACTTGGCTGGGAAGTAATCCACGGCGTTCTCCCAGTAATTATCATCACTTTTCTCGCCACTGCTATCAGTACCATCTTGGCGGTATTTCAAGTAGTAATTTCCACCTGTTGCAAGAATGATATCCCCCGGTGGAACGTAAATCTCGTAATGACCCGTCTCATCGGTATATGTATTGTTGTGCAGCACGTACTCATCGGTAATTATGGTGGCATCGAGATGGTAGTGGGTCAGCGGTGCTTTTGTAGCGGCATCTCTCACGAATCCCTCTATCTTTACGACATCCTTTGGCTTGGGTTTTAGAAGAATATCGATCTCTGTGGTTTCACCCGATTGTACCTCCAATTCGGTGGAATACGGGAAGTAAGGCGTTTCTACCTTGTAGAGTCCCCCGATATTCCCGTTGTCGGAATCAGCTCCGTCCTCACCGTATTTCTCCTTGTATTCCTCCGGTTTCAAGTAAAGGTCTTCAACAACTCTGACATTTATGTAATAATACCCAGGGTATACATTCATTGAGAATTTGCCGTTTTCGTCCACATTTGTGGCGAAATACATGAATATCTCTCCGCCATAGATGCTTATTTCAGAATTAGATACGATCTCCCCCGTGTCCCTGTCTTTTACTATTCCCGTGATCTTTGCATCCTTTTTTGGAAGGTTCTTGAATGTCACGTTATGCCAGATCGTTTCCTTACCATCAATATGAAATTCGAATTTATGTTCCCGCAAATTCCCCCCGTCCGGTCTGGCTTCATTGTCGCTCGACCCAGTCGTACCCGCTTCGACGCTTTCCACATCCTCCACTTCTTCACCTCTATTACCTTCCTTTGATTCTCCCCCTTCATCGTTTCCCGGCATGGGTTTTTCTTCGTTAACAACATCATCATCTCCCCCGTAGTAATACGGAGGCGATACAGTCATAATGTAATCCCCCACCCGTAAGGGTATCTCGTAGTAACCGTCCTTTTCAGTATATCCGAAATATTCATTTCCATATCCCGGATAGTATGCGGGCGCTGTGTCAACCGAGCCCACGGATCCTCCGCCGCTGGCCGTTTCTCCATCATCCCTGGTATCGTCCTTTATGGCATCTTCAGGCTTACCTTCAGGCACTTCACCATTAGAACCCATGAAACTGGGAAATACGTAAATCCAGGCATCGCCAACACCGTTCCCGTCTTCGTCCCTAGCATACCCTTTTATCAATGCATCAACAGGGGGCAGAGGCTCTAGGGATATGTTGAGCCAGGCGCTTTCGTTCTCCACAGTAACTATCTTTGTAGAGAAGGGGATGTACTCGGCCCCATTTCCAGGAACCTCCTTCGACCCGCCATCTCCGTTTCCGGAAGAATCCTCGGGACCTTCCCTTTCGTCTTCAAGATAAATATCTTTCCAAAAGAGATGAGCATCAACGTAATAGGTGCCCGGGATCAGTTTGACGCTGTAATGTCCCTTAGGGTCCGTATGAGTATATTTCATAGGGATCTGATAGTAGTTTGAATATCCGTACGAGCCGTCGCTATCCCCGGATGAACCTTCCTTTTCCTCTTCTTCCCAGTCATTGTCCTCATCCACCGGGACCCCGGGGGGGTACGGTTCTTTGGGCAGCAAGGGAGATTCCATAAGATTAAACACGAGCTCGACGTCCGGAAGTGTCTCTCCCGTCTTCCCATCCTTCACATAGCCCTTGACAACACTGCTCTCAGGTGGAAAGGGAGTGATATTTATCGTGTGATTCACAGCTCCCTTGATCTCTAAAGAAAAGAAAGTTTCGAAATACTTTTCCTTTGAAGTCCAGAATTGGAACTTACCGGAATCGAGGTGAAACGTTATGCTTCCGTTAGCATCGGTGAGCCCCTTTACTTCTTGGAATTCACGCCAATCGCCATCCGGCTCTCCTTCGTTGAAGCCGTAAATGGAGGCTCCAGGGACGACTGCTCCGTCCTTGTTATTTATGACCGTTATATTGGCGGCAAACTCTCCATTCCCTATGAGATTATCCTTTTCATCAGGAAATTCTTCATTGTTGGGGTTTTCTGCCGGTTCTTCTTTTTCATCATCGCTCTCGAGAGCTGTAACGACCGTCATGCACAACAGTGTCATGAGAGCGAGCGCAAGTATCTTGTTGATGGTCTTTGCCATTGTTATTCCTCCTTATTAGCAACGGTTTGATATCTTCCTTCCTGATTTATATACTTTCCAATCAGTTTTCAAAGATAGTCCGATTAATATGCCGAGATTATTAATGTAAAATCTATATATATCATTTGGTCGAATTATCAAAACGAACTTAATTATATGAATGGAAAATCACGAAGAGGTGTACATATGGAAGCGGAGATAAATATGCTGGAAGGGATAACCACGGTGGGTAAAAGCGACAGCAATCACTGGGTCACCATGGACGGGCTGAAGGATTTCAACGGTGCCGAGGGCGCGAACAAGCCCATGGAACTGGTTCTGATCGCACTTGGCGGATGCACCGTCATGGACGTGATCTCAATACTTTCCAAGATGCACCAGCCATTCACTGGTGTGGGGGCCAAGCTGAGCGCCGATGTGAGCGAAGAACACCCCAAGGTATTCGAACGGATAAAGATCAAATATATCGTGGATGGTAAAGTGGAGCCTGAAAAGCTCGAAAGGGCCATTAAACTTTCCCGGGATCGGTACTGTCCCGTGTCATCAATGCTGAGGAAAGCCTGCCCCATCGAATGGGAATATGAGATACGATGAGACCGGGTTCTAATATCGGTCATGACTGGATGATTTTAATCGCCGTTTTGCATTTTGGGCATTTTCCGTCTTTGATCCGGTTCTTTCTGAGGCCCATGTAACTTCTCTTTATCACGCATTTATCACAGCTGGGGCAATATGTGTTAGCACCCCTGTCTGCTAGAACGTTACCGAGAAAGACGTAATGGAGTCCCATCTCTTTTGCCTGTTCGTAAATATTCACAAGAGTGGATGTGGGCGTTCTTTCCCTGTCCGTCATCTTGAAATCCGGATGAAAAGCACTGAAATGAAGGGGAATGTCGGGTCCCAGTTCCCGAAGGACCCAATGGAGATACTGCTCGATCTCTCCTGCTTCGTCGTTCAATTTTGGTATGACGAGATATGTAAGTTCGATATGTATATTCAGGTCCCTTGCCAGTTTGCATGTGTCCAGCACTTCATTGAGTCTTCCACCGGCGATCTTGTGGTAGAAATCCTCAGAAAACGACTTAATATCGATGTTCATGGCATCCAGGTATGGAGAGATATTTTTGAGTGGTTCCGGGTTTATGAATCCGTTTGTAACGTAAATATTCTTTATACCCGCTTCGTGAGCCAGTTTCGAGGAATCGTAGGTGAATTCGTACCAGATGGTGGGCTCGTTGTATGTCCAAGCAATGGACGCGCACCCCGCCCGCTTGGCCATCCTGACAGTCTCCTTCGGTGTTATTTCCATAAGGGAACTCCGCTCAACGTCCGCCTGCGATATGGAGGAGTTCTGGCAGAAATCGCACTTGAAATTGCATCCCACAGTACCGAAGGACATTGCCCTGCTACCCGGAATGAAATGATATAGCGGTTTTTTCTCGATGGGGTCGGGATGCGTTGATGAGGTTTCCCCATATATCAGGCTGTACAATATACCATCCACATTCCGTCTGACGCCGCAAATTCCGGTCTTTCCAGAACCAAGACGACAGTTGTGAGGACACAATTTGCACCTGACCTTCAGATTCTCTAGTTTATCATAATACATGGCTTCTTTCATTCACAAACCTTCTTTCGATTAGCAGCGATCGTTACCACTCCATGGGATGAAGTCCGAAGAGGGCAATGATCTCCACAGGAGCCGTATTATCAACGGATCTGGTTTTTATATTAATGACCTTCTCAACCGCCACTAGATCCATTTCCACCCGTCTTTTGAATACGGTGAATTCCCTATTATCCATAAAATTTCTTGTCCTAGTGAACAGCAATGCTTCTCTGATGGACGGACGCCCCGAGACCCTGTCTAGTTCCCCCGTTATGGCTTCCCAGCTTTCTTCAAGAGATTCGCCCTGCCCCATACTAACGTTCAGCACCCCTCCGCCCCTGAAGAAGTTCATGGTCATATCCCCGTGATCCCCCAGTAGATCCCGTATCCTCAATATGGCCAGGTTCATTATCTCATCCATAACCTCGAATCCCTTAATAAGAGGAAGATCGGGTTCCAATGACGTTAACAGGTCGTTTGGAACGGTTAGAACCTTGTCCGAGTAGCGCTTCAATTCGTCCAAACCTCTTGAGGTATTGCTCTTTTTACCACCCCCTTCATCCTTGAAGGGTAGGGTTACAATGGGCATCACTTTCGCGCCGATTTCCTTCGCTGCTTTGGCTATAACAGGACCTGCCCCGGTCCCTGTTCCGCCCCCCATTCCAAAAGTAACTATTACCACATCGGTACCTTCCAAGCTGGCCTTGAACCGCTCCACCGAAAGTTCCGCTGCTTCTCGTCCCAGTGCCAGGTCTCCTTCAGTACCGGACCCGCCGGTAATATCTTCCCCGATGTATACCTTGTGCGGGGCGCCCACCTGGAATAACTCCTGGAGATTGCTGTCCACGGCTATGACCTTTATTTCCCTGCCCGTTATCTTTTTTCCTTCCAGCGACCGGTACATTTTTCCCACAATATTGGCCCCGGCGCCACCTACGCCCACAACAGCAATCCTTAAATTCTTTTTTTTATCAATTCCGTATGAAGGGGACGATGGTGACAAAAAATCCCTACCGAATCCGGGAGTTTCCACAGGGCCAACCTCACTTTCCGATTTTCCCTCACTGGTTTCTCCATCAACATACTTGTTCCAATCATCCACGCCTTCGGTTCCTTCACCCTCGTCGGTCAGTAATTCATGCATTATTCTCTCATCGTCATTGAGGGTACTCGTATCTTTCTTTTCCTTTTCGGGGTCCTCTTTTTCCCCACCACTTTGTTCTTTCATTACTTCTTTAACAACTTCACAATGCATTTCTATGGGAATCTCCATAAGCTCCGAAAGACTGATCAACATCTCCGCTTGAACCTTTTCGAGAGCCCCCTCGCTTAAGGACTTGCGAACCATCTCTTTGTATATATTTCGTTTATCAGCGTCCTCTATCATAGGTTACACACCGAAATCGTTGGAGTGACCGGAAACATTTTTTTTACTATACTCCCGGAGATAGATAAACGTTTTGTTAACAATCTCATCTTGACCTTATACGATCCTTTGCCTTTATATAGTGATTTTGGAATGTTCACATCTACTAAAGAGATGGCAAAATATTAATTCCTATTTCCCCATTCCACCCTCAATGAAACCGCAACTGGAAAGAATGCTTGAGATGCAGCAGTACTATGTAGCAGGGGATCACAGCGCCGTTAAACTGTGCCATTGGCTTAAGGAAAAACTTACCAGCGGCAGAAGCTGTTACAAGGAAAAATTCTATGGTATCGATTGTCATCGATGCCTCCAGATGACTCCTGCAGTGAATCAATGCAACCAAAAGTGTCTTTTCTGCTGGCGTTTCCAGGGTCTGAACGAGCTTCATTTCAAAAAGTACGACGAACCCGAATTCATTCTGGATACATTGATAGAGGGACAGAGAAAACTACTCACAGGATTCAAGGGGAATCCCAAGTGCTCGCTAGAGATGTATGAAGAGGCCAGGAATCCAAATCAGGTGGCTATCTCTCTGTCGGGCGAACCGACCCTTTACCCGGAGCTTGGTTCATTCATCGAATTGTGCCATAAACGGGGAATGACCACTTTTCTAGTGACAAACGGAACCCTGCCTGAGGCCCTGGAGGAACTGGATCCCCTCCCCACCCAGCTCTATGTAAGTTTGGATGCTCCCAACGAGGAGATTTACAAACGATTATGCGTTCCCATGGCGAAGAGTGCATCCTGGGATTCTGTGATGGAAACACTGAACATCCTTCCCTCTCTCGATACCAGAACCGTTATAAGACATACGTTGGTCAAGGGTTATAACCTTGGATATGAAAAAGAATATGCAGCACTTATTGATGTGGCCGATCCGGACTTCGTGGAACCCAAGGGATACGTCTTCGTGGGCTATTCCCGCAACCGGATGACTATCGATAACATGCCCTCGCATAATGAGATACGGGAATTCTCCCAGGAACTGGCGGACCGAACCGGTTTGAGGATACTGGGCGAACAGAGGGCGTCGAGAGTGGTGGTTATGGGAAAAGATAGGGAAAAACTTCGGATCCGATAATAATTTTTTGACGCTTCACTCACCTCAATCATGTTAGTTTGCTGAAATCACCAAACAAAAGTGTTAAAAAATATTGAGTTATTATGATTGGTGTATACAGGCTACTTGATGAGTTTTATGAATATGATTGGTGGAGTTGATGATTTGAGCAGGGTTGCAGTCATGGGAACGGTCATGCTATTGCTTGTCCACATGTTCATCGGACTGCTTCACATCCCATCGACTATTTCCGACGAAGAATCGGAAGTGGAGATTATTGGACCCGTACCCGTTCCCGGCGATAGAATGGAGTACACCAGGGGTCCCGTGATGGAATCTGATGATCAAGGAGGGTCCTGGTTTGATGATTTCGATAATATTGGTGGATTGGAGCGGATCGAAAACGTAACAATAAAAGACGGTTTTGCCAGGTCGGGTCAGCGGGCATACCGCATACCCATAACCCTGGTTAACAACGACGGTCATCTTTATGATTTTCAAGTAAAGATATATTTCAATGAAAGCTTATTCGACTATACAAAGGCAGAACCCAATGGCGAAGATATTCGCTTTACCCTCGAGAACGGGACGAAATTGCATCACTGGATCGAAAAATGGAACCAGGACGGTAACAGCACAATATGGATCAATATTCCCGACCTCCCAGAAGGGAGCACCACGATCCAAATGTATTATGGTTGTCCGGAAGCCGAGGATGGTGGCGATGGTTCTGCGGTTTTCGACTTTTTTGACGATTTTTCATTCTACAACGATACAAAATGGGAAAGCACCGGTTCCTCTTACGTTAACAACGGGCATTTGACGGTAACTACTGGTGCAGTGTATTCCCATAATGCGGCATCCACCCAACCTGGGAGAATCTGCGAGGCAAAGGTAAAATGGAATAATTTTGCCTCTTTTTCCGGTCTGTGCGTAGGAAATACCCACTCAACCCAAGGGAGTAATGAGGGCTCGGACAAAGTGGTCTATCTCATGACGAATATGAACGGAGACCCGAGGATAATGGCCTGGGCGGGCTCGGGGAATGAAGCATCATACGATATCATATCCGGTGCAACCCAGTATACTGCAGCACAGGGCGTGGAACATACGATGGGTTACACCTTGACGGATACTAATCTCACTTTCCACTCGAATAATGTAACAACGAATACCTATACTGGCACATGGTCAGGTCCTTTCTACATCTGGCTGGGGTTTTTCACCGGTTCCAGAGCGGGGAATGCGGATATTTCGGATATTGCAGTGGACCGGGTGCTGGTTCGCAAGATCGGGCCGAATCCGGAGGCCATTTTTGGATTGGAAGAACAGAATCCCTCTTCTTTCATGATATCCGAATCCATAAGCCTTCCTCAAAAGATGCACTGGGAGGTTCTTACCCTTGCCAAAACGGAACATAATAATTCGGAAATAACCGTTTCGATCTTGAATACCTCGACGAACATTACGATCCCTGGATTCGCAAACATCTCATCAGAAATTCTCGATATATCTAACCTGACCGAGAAAGAAATACGGTTGAAGGCCGTCTTTAACGGGGGCGGTACTTCGAGATCGACATTTGGGTCCTGGGGCGTCGAATGGGTAAATGAAAATACATGGCGTGACAGTTTTCTCGGTGATGGAAAGATAGATGGACTACGTGGAATCTCGATAGGGGAGGGCCAGGTGAAGTTGGATCATTGGAGATACAAGAGATCTATCGAAATAACGTACGCCGGGGAAAATCTTACCGATTTTCAGATAATGGTCCCATTCAACAATACTTATTTCGATCATTCGAATGCGAAGCCTGCCGGTGAGGACATTAGATTCTATGACGAAGACAAAAATGAATTGCAATACTGGATCGAGGAATGGAATCTTCTGGGATACAGCAGGGTCTGGATAAATATGCCAAGTATCAAGACCGGAACTTCCATCGTATGGATGTACTACGGGAATCCCGAGGTGGAAGGGAAAAGTAATGGTGATGCGGTTTTTGATTTTTTTGACGATTTCAATGGAAATTCGCTAGATTCGTCAAAATGGGACTTTCCTGACAATACCGGGTGGTCGGTTGCCGGGGGCCGTTTGAAAGGCACGAATAATAACGGCCGGATCCTGAGCAAAGCCACATTTAGCAATCCCATTATCCAGGAACTAAAGACTAGAATCACAACGAGAGCGGCGAATGGTTTCCAAGGAGCGGGTTTTTACAGTTCTAATACGAATTGTTTCGGATATTTGTGTCACCCCGGTGGCGACTGGTTGAGAAATGAAGGGGCCTGGGTCTTTCTGGAGGGCGAACATGTAGGGTTGAATAGTTGGTATAATATGCGGATTACGGCAAAGACGGCCACGCTGGTCAATATTGACATTGAGAATTTTGACACGGGAGCGGGAGTTTATAACCGTGACTTCACCAATGCAGTATGGAATGAGAGGGTGGCACTGGGAAAACGCTCCGATGATTGGACGCCCGACCAGCCCTACGAAGCATACTGGGATTATGTCCGTACAAGAAAATTTGCTTCAGTAGAGCCTTCCATCACAATGGGTGAAGAAAATGCAAATCCCGTTCCTTTTATCAATTCGGTTCCAATTTCACTGCCTAAAAACATGTTGTGGTCCAGCCTGTCGCTGAACAAGACGGAGCCGGGGAACGTGCTGATAAATTTATCTATCTTAGACGCCAACAACGAAACCATAGAGGGCTTTGACAATCTGACTGACAGCACCATAGACATTGACATATTAAATGATATGAACATTTCCGAAATCCGTCTTGGAATCCAATATTTTGGTATCGGAATGAAATTACCAATTCTCAATTCTTGGTGCGTGAATTGGTCTGAAATATTTGCTCCAAAGCTGATAACGGAAATAGCGGATATGGAAATTCAGGAGGACTCAACAGCGGTCAATATTCTGAACCTTTCGGCTTATTATAAGGATATCTACAAGGATCGCGCACCTTCGAGGTTTGCCCTGGAATATGTTTCCGATACTCGTAATATATCACTAGCACTTAACGGCTCCCTTCTCCATGTCATCGATCTTAGAACAAACTGGTTGGGTCAGCTATCCGTGGTGGTCAACTGTACGAATTATTATGAAAGGTCCACTCTTTCCAACCTTTTCAATATCAGCGTTGTGAACGTGAACGATCCTCCTTTGGTGGAGCTGGTCGCCCCCATGGACCGGTCGGTAATCACCGAAAATAGTGTAACCCTATCGTGGAATGCCACTGATATAGACAACGAGCTTTCTGAACTCACCTATGATATCTACTTCAGTGATGATCCATCAGCACCGTTATACAAAACTGGCATTGCAGGTGTCAATTACACCATAGATTCTCTCGAAGACGGCAAAAAATACTACTGGTACGTTATCCCCCACGACAGGGAGGAAACTGGGTCCTGCATGAACGCTTCGTATAGTTTCACTGTGAACACCGCAAGTTTGATTTTACTATTTCCCGAAGACAGCGCCATAGTTAACGCCACCGGGATCGATCTCCAATGGCACGTTAAAAATACCAATGAAGCATGGAAAAAATACCATATCTATCTTGGGGGAACCTCGAAGGACCTTCTTGAGATAAACGAAACCTACGAAGAATATTTCTCTTTGGACTTGCCGAATATCAATGATACCTATTACTGGAAGATAGTTGCTGAAATTGGCGACTCGAACCGAACCATCGAAAGCGAGGTTTGGTCATTCACAACAATAAAAGTTTTCGTTGCTGTGCACAAGATCGAATTATCCTTCGCCACGGACAGGGTCAGTGGAATTAAGGGTATTAATATTACTGTGGAGCTTAATATCTCCAATCACGGGAATGTAAATGAAGAGGTACTAATAGATATTATCGGTGATTTGGCGGGTAAGGTGGGACATGTACAAACCATCCTTCTGGCCCCAGGCCAACAGATTTATCTGACAATGGATATAAGGACCGAAAGCATCCAGTATGCAAAGGTCTATCTTCTTAAAGTAAGGGCGACATATTCGGGCGATGCAATCGAAGCCGAACTGGACGTTGATATTTCTGATAAGCAGACTTCTGATGATGTAAGAAGCTCGGCGGGATGGCTCTGGACGACTCTGGCAATAATATTTATCCTGGTCATCATAGTTATTTTACTGCTTATTATTAGACGTTCAGGGAAGAAGAGAAAGGAAAAGGGTGCTGCGGATAAGGAACTACTCGAATCGGAAAGGAACGGTGAAATGAAAGAAACTACTGTAAAGGCCGCTGGCTTCGCTGCTGTGGAATCCCCACCAATCTATTCATCCTACGCCGAATCATCTAATAGGACCTTACCCGGAGAAACGTACGATGATTTCAGCTACCATGGCGGCATCATTCCTCCAGTACCGGCAGAGTCGCAACGCTATGATTACAGGAGAACCCGGACGGAGCCCAAGAGAAGACTGGTGGGGGATCACCTCCCCTCGACAGGCACTGTGGAAGAGAAAATAATCGAGCCGGAAATCGAGGTATTGCCTCCCAAACCAATAGATCGACTGGAGTCCTTCCTGAAAAGTTCTCAGTCGGAAAGTAGAATGCCGCTGCCTCAACCGGAAATCGACGTTCCAACATTGCCGGAATCTCTATCCACTGTCGAATTAAATCTGCCAGTCGTAAAGGCCCCTGAAATCTTCTTTAGTCCATCTCCGGCACTCCCGGATCCTCCCGATGAAGACACACCTGCTGGCTCCCGTAAGGAGCTTGCTCCTGAGGGTGTCCGCTTTTCTATGCAGACCCCTTTGGGCTCTGCTACACCCTCGCCAAATATGGCTACGGGAGTAGATGCATTTTAATGCATCCGGAGGGTAACGTCCCGAGGATGCAGGTGAATTTCAATTCACCGGAGCAACGCGGGCATCGGAACGCAGTGGACTCGCCAAACTTGTCAGGTAGTGACCTTACAAATGAAGAACCCACGCCTTCGGAACTTGATGATTTCACTGGTATTTCGGAAACCGATACTATCGAGGATGAAGTCTCGCCAATATCCCCCGATGATAACGTTCTGGATGCATTTTCCAAATATTTACAAAAACTACCGGACTCCCTTACCCCGTCCGAACGCGACAAATAAAAAATTCATTCAACCAGTGCCGGATCCACGAGCCCCGCTTCATGAAAACCCTTTTTTCTGAGTACACAGCTGTCGCACCTGCCGCATGGCCATTCGCTGTCGGAATAGCAGCTCCAGGTGTACTGGTAGGGAACTCCCAGTTCATGCCCCAGGCGTATTATCTCGCTCTTTTTCATATGGAGAAGAGGTGTTTTTATTATTACCGGATCACCTTCCACCCCTCTTCGGGTGGCCAGGTTCGCCATTTTCTGATAGGCATCGATGTAGCCGGGACGGCAATCGGGATAACCGCTGTAATCCACCGCATTGACACCGATATAAATCGAATCGGCCCCAAGTACCTCCGCCCATCCAAGAGCTATGGACAGAAAAATGGTGTTCCGGGCGGGAACGTAACTCAAGGGAATGTCGCGCATGTCATCCTCTTTTCGGTCCAAGGGGATTTCAATAAGGTCATCTGTCAGCGCACTGCCACCGATTTTCGCCAGATCTATCTGAAATATCTTGTGATCAACAACCCGGAAATGAGCAGCTATCTTTTTTGCATAGAACAATTCACGTTTCAGGGTTTGTCCGTAATCGAAAGAAAGGGCGTAAATCTCGTGGTTCTCACTGGCCGCGATACCGCACACTGTGGTCGAATCGAGCCCGCCACTTAGAAGTACAACTGCCTTTTTAGTCCTGTGCGATCCCTTGGTTCCATCCACTGCCATATTCATCTCTATTCCTTTAACTCAAGTGAATACCATGCACCCTGGCCCGGTCCTTCGTCCACGCCAAGTTTAAGGGAATCAAGATTTACGAATTCTTTCATCCGGTTTGCAAGCTCAGTAGCCAGATAGGCTGCTAGCATTTCGGCTGAACTGGAAGATATCTGTAAAATAATTACATCTTCGGAGGGAAATACATACCGTTTACGGCTCCAAATAAGTTCTACCGAGACGTCTCCAATGGTCATATCAACATCACGGTTTGTTGCGGGAATTATTATTCTATGGTCAAGCCGGTTCAATATTTCTCTCAGGTGACATTTGACAAGCGAGAAATCCACAACAACATCCTCTTCGTTCAACTCTCCTTTCATTTCCAGATGGACCGCATATGAATGGCCGTGAAGTCGGCCGCATTTTTCGTGATGTGGGATGAAATGGCAGGCTGAGAATCTCAGGTCTTCCTTCCAACCGTCAAGTTTGATTATCATGTTCACCACTTTCCAGAAGCTAGAACGATGAATGTGGACGTGTGATATTTGTATTTTATCTTGATTTATACCGCTAATTCGAAACAGGCATGCCAGGATTCAAGGAAGAGAGAGTTTCAAAAACCGTGCATTTTCCATGGGAAATACTGCCAGTAATTGACGTGGTCATTCCCGTTATTCACTGATAACGCAAACTTGAAATACCATAAAATTAATGTCGGCGGCTGGTGCGCCTGGAGAATTATAAACATCCTCCAGGTAAGGGTATAGGGCCCAAAATACCAGTATTGGGCGCCAATGATTACCAAATCATATGCAATCTGGACGCCAGTTGAGTCGATAAGCGGCTACTACGTCGTCTGGGGAATGGCTCGGCTCGGACGCCGATGAAGGTCGTGCCAAGCTGCGATATAGCTCGGGGTAGGCGCATGGAGCCTTTGAACCCGAGATTGCCGAATGGGACATCCCGGATGCTTTATGCATTCAATCCTTCAGGATGGGGAACGCGGGGAATTGAAACATCTTAGTACCCGTAGGAAAAGAAATCAAACGAGATACCGTTATTAAAGGCGATCGAAAGCGGTATAGGGCAAACCGAATCCCTTATGGAAACATAAGGGAGATGTGGAGTTGGAGATCCATTTACATCTTCGCCAATGAGGCTCGAAGTCTCCTGGAAAGGTACGCCATAGCGGGTGATAGCCCCGTAGGGAAACATTGGAAAGATGATTTTTGGATATCTCGAGTAGTGTGCGTTGGATATCGCGCATGAATGTGGGAGGCACTAACTTCCAACCCTAAATACGTTCCGAGACCGATAGTGTACTAGTAGCGTGAGTGAAAGCTGAAAAGTACCGTGGAAGCGAAGTGCAAAGAGCCTGAAATCAGACGACAATAGCCTTATATGGCAAGAAAGGAAAGAAGCATTTATTTGTGGACCGCTGTCATATTGTCCGTTTCGAATAACGGGCCAGGGAGTTCCGATCAATGGCGAGGTTAAGTGGATAACCACGGAGCCGTAGGGAAACCGAATGCCCGCAGTTTACGAGGGGCAAGGTGGGCTCGCCTTCAAGTCATTGGTGGGATACCCGAAGCCGGTCGATCTATACGTGGGCAGGTTGAAGCCTGGGGAAACCTGGGTGGAGGACCGAACCGATGCTGAGCTGCAAATCGCTCGGATGACCTGCGCATAGGGGCGAAAGACCAATCTAGACCGGTAATAGCTGGTTCCTCCCGAGACTACTCGCAGGTAGACCTTGAGCGAGGTGGATGATGGGGTAGAGCACTGATTGGGTATTTAGGGGGAGAGATCTCTCGGTACGCTGTCAAACTCCGAATCTGTCATCGCCGTAGACCTCAGGAGTGAGGGCATCTGGGGTAATCCTGATGTCCAAAAGGGGAACAACCCAGCCCAAAGTTAAGGTCCCAAAATGCCGATTAAGTGTTAAGCTAAAGGGAGTCCATGGTCTAAGACAATTGGAAGGTGGGCTTAGAAGCAGCCACCCTTTAAAGAGTTCGTAACAGATCACCAGTCAAGATTGTGGGCCCCGAAAATGGACGGGGCTAAATCGGCTACCGATACTTTGGAACTCCTACGGGAGATTTGGTAGGGAGGTGTCGTGCGTGGGCAGAAGCAGGGCCTTAAGGTCCTGTGGACCGCGTTCGAATAAGGATCCTGGTGGTAGTAGCAGCATAAGAATGGTGAGAATCCATTCCGCCGAAAGGGCTAGGGTTCCTCGACAATGTTTATCAGTCGAGGGTTAGTCGGTCCTAAGGATGTTCTTAACCGAGACATTCGAAAGGGAAGCAGGTTAATATTCCTGCACTGACATTTACTCTGTTCTATGTTCGACGCATCGTGGTAGGGCGTGTAGGTGTGCCAAACTATTCAAGCGTATAAGCTTTTGGAGAACCGTAATGGTGAGAAGGAAGTGAAATCGTTATGAGGTGAACTTGGTGTTTACTACGTCTGATCTGCGGTGCCAGTGAAAATTTCATAGAAGTCATATATGTTATCCGTACCGAGAACTGACACAGGTGTCCCTGGGTTAGTAGCCTAAGGCGTCTGGAGTAATGGAGGCGAGGGAACTCGGCAAATTAGCCCTGTACCTTCGGTAGAAGGGGTGCCAAATATGAAGATATTTGGTCGCAGTGACTAGGGAGCTCCGACTGTTTAATAAAAACATAGGTGACTGCCAGTCCGAAAGGATGAGTACAGTCGCTGAATCCTGCTCAGTGCCGGTATCTGAAACTCTGGTTCAACAGAGCGAAGGACCGGTAAACAGCGGGGGTAACTATGACCCTCTTAAGGTAGCGTAATACCTTGCCGCTTAATTGGCGGCTTGCACGAATGGCCCAACGAGAGCTCTACTGTCCCCGCCTTCAATCCAGTGAAATCGACGTACTGGTGCACAGTCCAGTTCCTTCTAGCAGGAAGCGAAGACCCCGTGGAGCTTTACTGCAACCTGTCGTTGTTATATAGTACTTAATGTGCAGAGTAGGCGGGAGACGTTACACAGGTACGGACGCAAGTCCGTCACCGAGTCACCGATGAGACACCGCCCTTTTCGTGCCGTATAACTAACCGTCTCGATGGGACACCGATAGGTGGGCAGTTTGGGTGGGGCGCCACGCGCTCGAAAAGATAACAAGCGCGCCCAAAGGTCAACTTAGGTAGGTCAGGAATCTACTGATAAGTGCAAAGGCAAAAGTTGGCTTGACATGGTCCGGGACAATAACGAACCATGATGCGAAAGCAAGGCTTAGCGAACCAATGAACCTCATTAGTGGGGGTCATTGATGACAGAAAAGTTACCCCGGGGATAACTGAGTTGTCTTCAGCAAGAGCTCACATCGACCTGAAGGCTTGCTACTTCGATGTCGTCTCTTCCTATCCTGGTAGTGCAGCAGCTGCCAAGGGTGGGGTTGTTCGCCCATTAAAAGGGATCGTGAGATGGGTTTAGACCGTCGTGAGACAGGTTTGTTGCTCCCCGCTAGAAGTGTTAGGCGCTTGAGGGGAAGGACCCTTTAGTACGAGAGGAACAAGGGCTCGCAGCCTCTAGTTTACCAGTTGTCTGGCAAGGCATCGCTGGGCAGCCACGCTGTAAGGGATAAAGGCTGAAAGCATCTAAGCCTGAAGCCTACCCTGAAAAGAAGCGCCATTGAGATTCCAGTAGAAGACTGGGTTAATAGGATTGGTGTGTAAGTATCGAGGATTATTCCTACCAACCTCTTTTGCGGGAAAAGCGGAGGGCTTCGGCCCAAAGCCGGAACCGTAAAATGTTGACTAGGACCGAGATATTCAGCTCGCAATTACTAATCATCTCAGCTGCATATTATCGGCTCAACCGTTTGACAGATTGCGTATGATAACTTTCACATTAGAATGGTAGGACGGCCAGAGCGATAGGGCTCACCTGGTAACATCCCGAACCCAGAAGTTAAGCCTGTCCGCGTTCCTTGTGGTACTATGATGCTCGCGCTCATGGGAACCTCGGTTCGCTGTCCACCATTCATTTTTTATTTTTCTCAAAGCATTAACATAAGGAGGCGATATTATTTTTTCAAAAACGCTGTCCATTCTTTTACCAAGAGCCGTTCATATTGGAAACAATATCCTGGATGATGCCGCCCGGATAATCGACGACCTGGAACTTGAAAAAAATGCTGTCATCGTTTGCGACCCCGTCACCAGGAAGATAGCTGCCGACTCCCTACGGGACCAGTTGGTGGAACATGGTTACGAGATCAGCCTTTATGAGATCAGCGGGGCGAACGAAGGAAGTATCAGCGGGACGAATCGGATTATAAAGGAACAGAATGCGAGGTTCGCCATTGGCGTGGGCGGCGGAAGATCCATTGACGTTGCGAAGTACACTGCCTTTAGCAACGGGATTCCTTTTATTTCGGTACCCACTGCCGCCTCCCACGACGGAATTGTATCCGGGAGGGCTTCGATACATCAAGGTGGAAGGGCAAAATCCATGGAAGCAAGAACCCCCATTGCGCTGATTGCCGATACCGGTGTCATCGCCAGATCCCCGTTCAGATTGCTTTCAGCAGGTTACGGCGATGTAATATCGAATTATTCGGCCGTGAAGGACTGGGAATTGTCCCACAGGCTGACCAACGAACATTTCTCCACCTATGCTGCTGTGCTTGCGAAGATGAGCGCTGAGCTGTTGATAAGGGATGCGGAGTTCATAAAGGAGGGTCTTGAGGAATCGGCTTGGAAGGTTGTAAAAGCTCTGGTGGGAGGTGGGGTGGCCATGGCAATTGCCGGTTCATCGCGCCCAGCCAGCGGAGCGGAGCACATGTTCTCACACACTCTTGACCATATCCTGGATAAACCGGCCCTTCATGGGGAACAATGCGCTCTGGGCAGCATCATAATGATGTACCTTCACGGTGAGGATTGGCGTTTCACGAGAGATGCCATGAAAAAGATAGGGCTTGGAACCACTGCAGCTGAGCTTGGGATACCGGATGATATGATCGTAAAGGCCATCGTGGACGCACCCAAGATACGACCTGAGCGTTATACAATACTTGGCCCTGGGATCAGCGAGGATGCTGCGAGGAACGCCGCAACCATAACCGGCGTCATCGGCAATTATTATTAAAAATTCTTCACCTCAGTTTATACCTCTGGATCTTTCCAGTGGATGTCTTTGGCAGTTTTTCAATAAATTCAATCCATCGCGGGTATTTGTAGGGCGCAATTTTTGATTTTACGAAAATTTTTAACTTTTCCTCAAGGTCGTCTGAAGCCAATATATTTTCGTTGAGCACAACGAAGGCCTTGGGTTTAATAAGGTTCTCACTGTCGGGTGAACAAACAACTGCGCATTCGAACACCGCAATGTGCTCCAAAAGCGCGTTTTCCACCTCAAAGGGCGACACCCAGATGCCGCCAACCTTGAACATATCGTCCGACCTTCCGGCGTAATAATAATAACCTTCGTCATCCTGGCAGTATTTATCGCCGGTGTTGATCCACTCGCCCACCATTGTTTCTTGGGTCTTTTTGTGGTTCCTCCAGTAATAAATTGCCGAACTGTCCCCTTTCACCACCAGATTACCGATCTCTCCCGTGGGGAGCTCGTTCCAGTCCTCGTCCACTATCTTCGCTTCGTAACCGGGAACGACCATACCGGTGGAAGCGGGTTTTACCATGCCGGGACGGTTGGATATAAAAATATGACACATCTCCGTGGAACCGATGCCGTCAAGGATCTCGAGGCCGAAGGTGTCCTTCCACTCCTGAAATATCTTTGGGGGAAGCGCCTCCCCTGCGGAAACACAGCACCTTACGGATGACATTATATCCGTTGGGTACTGGTTCCCGTGCTGTCTATAGTACGTCAGCATGTTGTTGTAGAGTGTTGGCACCCCGAAGAAGATGGTGGGCCGCTCCCGCTGGATGACCTCGAATATGGCGCTGGCCACTGGCCTTGCAGGGTACAAAATGGAGCATGCGCCCACATGGTATGGAAAGTACATGCTGTTTCCCAGACCGTAAGCAAAGAACAACTTGGATGCCGAAAATATGATGTCGTCCTCTTTTATATTGAGTATATTTCCCGCGTAGGAATCCGCAGAGTGGGCCATGTCGTGCTGTAGGTGGACCGTTCCCTTGGGAAAACCAGTGCTGCCGGAGCTGTAGAGCCAGAAGGCAACATCGTCGTAGGTAGTGGGAGCCGGTTCAAGTACCGAGGAAGCCCGTTTGAACATCTGATTGTAGGGAAGCTTTGCGCCTCCGCCTTCCTTTATCACAACCATGTCACGGAGAAAATTGATATTACCGGTGATGGATTCTATCTTCGGAAGCAGTGATTCGTGTACGACAAGAACCTTTCCCCTGGAATCGTTCAGGAGATATTCGTAATCTTCCGGCTGCAGGATAGTGTTGAGGGGAATGGGGATCGCCCCGATCTTGATGGCTCCCCAGAAGCTTTCCACGAATTCGGGGCTGTCGTGCATCAAAAGGAGGATATGGTCGCCAATGTCTATGCCCATGGCCTTCAGAGCGTTTCCAGTCTTGTTCACGAATTTTTGATGATGTCGGTACGTGTATCTCCTGCCGTCGTATATGAGAGCAGTATGCTCACCTCTTCCTTCTCGCACGTTGCGATCGATGAAATCATCGGTGGCATTGTAGAAATCATTTTTTTCGTACATGGGTGTTTCCTCGTTTCGGGGTGAATGACTCTATCCCTTAAATCTTTTCTTTTTTTGCTGGGACTTTTTCAATCTCAATTTTTTTATAGTACAAATATGTCCCCCCCCTCTCCTGCTTGAGTAATCCTTCTTTCTGCATCAAAGAAATGTGCTTTCGGATCCAGGAATCCGAGCAGCCACATTTTATTTGGATATATTCGGAAATGCCCCTATATGTTTTTCCATCCTCTATGAACGATATTATTGCCTCTTTGATGAGCCTATGCTCGGTTAATCGGCGTAATTTTTGGAATATGGGTGCTTGAATACCATACTTTTCTTGGAGCTCTTCAAGTTTTACCGATAAAAATGCTTCTCATATTTTGTATCCACTTTGTTTCTGGCACTCATGGAATATTACGTCCCAGTTCACACCGCTCTCAACAAGGATTCTCATGTCGTCAAGGTCCAACTCACGTTCAGTTATACTTTTAAATAGAAACAAGTCCTCGGGAGACATCAGGGATATTGATAGATTGCCAAAACGGCCATATCGTTCCGCTCTTCCTAAAATCCTTGGGGTCAGGACCAAACCTTGGCATACCTGACGATAAAATACATCACACTGAAAACCATCGGAATTACGCATTTATGAAAGAAGTGCCTAGTTTTTGATAATCCTCGGGTAATTCAATTATTTCGATATAACCCATATCCTTCAGGGTTCTTGATAAAGTGTTCAGGTCGTTTGATCTTGCAACCACAATATCGACATCTTTCGTGGCGGCCTTTAAACCTCTATAGATCATATTTGCTCCGCCGATCAGTATGATTTCGACCGATTCCGGCATCCACTTTCCGATCTTTTTCAGTTCAGCATCTATATATGACAGATCAAATCGTCTATATTTCATAAATATCATATCCTTCGGCCTTATCTTTCAATTCGTTCCAGGATGGAAATCCCCTGGATCTTACCTTCCCTTTACTTTCGATATATATTCTCAGCCTTCTTGCCATATCATCCAATTGATACGTTCGAGATTCGAATTCCAGATACTTCCAATCCCACTTGCTTTTATTTTTTATAATTGCCAATGAAACATAAATGATCGCTCTGATACTCAAAGGATTGATAGTAAATACATGGAGACACAAATCTTCCAGACGCAGATCATTTTTATACGGTGAGTGGAAATAATGAAATTGATTATCTGTTATCAAAGGTATGCCATACTGACCAAGTAATCTATGGCCGGTGGCATAAAATTTATTTTTAATTACCGGGTTTGGGGTCTCCATGATGAATTCATCGAGATTTTCCCAGATGACGATTGCACAAGGATCGCTTTCTCTCGCCATTTTCATATTCATATGGGCTTGAAATTCTCCTATGAACACATACACCTCTATGTGTTGGTCATTTAACAGGTAAGAACCTTTCTCCTTTCTCACCATTCCATAACTTCGGAGGGATCGTATCGATCGTTCAACAGTCCTTCCGGATACACCCGTTTTAAACGGGGGATGAATGCTCCTGTAGCCACACTTGGCGAAGGAGCAGCAATGCCGTAAGTATTGCGTAGTGAAGCGGGTAAATGTGGGTTGTTCATTTCATGCATTCTTACCTCGAAATAACTAATTAATAAAGAAGATCAACTTTCGTCCATCCCGCCCTGTTCTAATATAATCCCTCTTTTCTAAATTCTGTGTATGGTATCTGATATTCTGACGAGTAAAACCCAACTTCTCCGCCAGATCCTGACAAGAACTTCCAAGTTCTTTATCTATTGAATCATAAACCTTTTTTGCAGGGGGAGTAAGTGGGGATATAGGGATTTCTTTCATTGTTGATGGATAAACCCGTTTCCAGCCACCAATATTCCTTGATACGATCTCTTTATTACTTTCGAGTTTCTTGATTGTATTGGACAAACTGCCTGTGGAAATTCCAAGACAACGCTTGATTTCGCTAAAGTGAGCTCCAGGGTTTTCCATAATGAATTTAATAATCCGAGAAGGGTGATTCTTTTTTTCATATGGCCTTCCTCTACCCTCACACTCTTTCACCCGTTCCCCGTTCAAAGGAGGATTTTCGTGTGTTTCCAGATACTCCTTTCCTGTCCAGTAATAGTAATGCCTCCCTTTTCTCACTTTTACCTTGATGATCTCCGCCTCTATGAGCTTTCCTGTATGGTATAGGATTGTTGACCTCTTCAGCTCCCTCTTCTTGGCGATATCCTGGCTGGTAATCCCGGGATTATTCTTGATGATCTCCGCAATCTCTCGCGTCTTGGGATTTAGAAATATTGGTTTCCATTCTCCTTTTATGGACATGGGAAATAATAATTTATATCGTCCAACATACTCGGAGAATATCTCTTTCTCGTTTTCAAGAGATGATATGGCACTTCTCATCTGACGAATCGACAGATTGAGATGGCGGCCAATTTCTCGAAAATGAAGCCCAGGATTTTTCGTGACATAGTTTAGTAGAATTGCCCTGTTTTGTGCCGCGATCTCCCACTGGTTCTTTTCTCGAACCCGATAACCATTCATCCGGAATTGTAACCTTTTTATTTCCTGATATCGTTCCCTCAATTCCTCATTGTCGAGATGTCTGTGACCATGAAATAATAAATGATCTCCTTTCGTATAAAAATGATGTTTCCCCCTGACGATTTTGGTTCTGATCAGACCGAAATTGCGGAGCTTCTTTATGTGACTGTATATCAAGTAATGTGTCTTTCCACATCGTTAATTTCGATATTATCTTCTGTTGTTATACCTTTAACTGTCTTGTCTCCATTGGATTTAACAGGATTGCTTAATCCCTTAATAGTATCTATTTTATATCCACTGGGAACCGTTAGTTCATAATCACTTCCGGTTTCATCTTCTTCCATGAAAACCTTGTACGAGTGGGAATCAGCTTCATTATTGATTGAACTGAACGTAATCTTTGTCTGTCCCTCTATAGTAATCTCATCAGTGCTTTTCACCCAACCAGCAGCACCTGTTATTGAAACAATGATATTTGTATAAGTTCCACGGTTTCCGTCAAGGGTGTAGTCACTTTCTTTTGCCGCTAGGTCTTCCTCCATTTCATCCTCAAATTCATCTACCTCCGATGAAGTAACCTCTGTATCGTTACTTCCACTGAAATAATTGATTCCATATCGGAAATCAGAAGCATCTTCACCAGATAACTTGATGGTGGCTACAGCAGTAACCTCCGATGTTGATGAGAATGTTTCGGTTACACTTCCTTCCTCAGACGCATATGCAATTGATGGTACAAGTACACATATTAGCATGAAAATAAGCATCATGCTAATCCCTATTTTTGTTCCTTTTGTCATCATTTTCACCTTAATTCTTGATCAATCCGCTCTCGTTTCATAAAATGCGAGAACGGGAGTCATTAAGTAGTGAAATATTTCCTTGTCGTTATATATTCCATCATATGAATGGAACTTTACATATGTGAATGTATGTTTACTCCAAGTATCGTGTTGCCTCGGCCGGTGGGATACTTGCTGCTTTCCTACCCGGCGGAATGCTGGTGATAGTCGTTCCAAATAATGCTATTATGGAAAAAACAAGAAACGTGAGCCACGGTAACAGAAACGGTACATCTCCCAAGAACATCTTGAGATAGACCTTGTAGCCGATGCCAATAGCCATGACGATACCCAATATGCAGGATACCCCGACCACGAATATATTCTCTATCAGAAATGATTTTATAACCATTTTCCGCGTGAAGCCGATGGATCTTACTATGCCTATCTCTCTTCTTCTCTCCACCACCGACCGAATGGTGATTATTCCCAATCCAGCGATCCCCACCACTAGGCCAACGGCCATATAGCCCTGCATCAACGTCACTATGGACTTTTCAGCATTGAGCATCATATTCACGTCATCCATGATTACTTTCGCTTCCATGCCATTGAGCATGAATTCCCGTTCCAGTAATCTTGATTGTTCCTTGACATCCGCACCTTCAGCAAGGTCCACCAGATACATGTTCTCATTCACATATCCAAAATTAGATCTAACAAAATCCTGTGATATATAGATCCCAAGGCTCCCGGGTACCATGAACAAATCGAGTATCCCGATCAGGGTCACGTTTGTGTAATTACCGTTGCGGGTAAGAACGGAAATTATGTCACCTATTCCCGCTGTGAAGGGTCCGAAAAAGGGGTCCCATTCCACCTCGGCGACGCTTCTGTCGATGACGGCGAGAGAGGCATCGGATCCTACTGCTTTCCAAACATCCTTTGGTTTTTCGTATCGCGGATCATGTTCAAGAAAGGTATAGCTGTTGTTCTCTATAAAATCCTTGCCGAAACCCAGGATCGGATAGGGCACGTAAATTGTATCTCCGTCTCCATCATGCTTACGCACCATTGTATTTATCGTGGTGATGGGCGTAAATTCATTGAAGTTCGTCATATCGATTTTTTCGGAATTTCCCAACCTTTCCGATAGATTATTTATTGGACTCAAGGGGTTAATTGTACATACCAGATCATAACCGCCAGCCTGTTTTTCAGGGGCCCTCCTGACACTTTCAATCTCCAGGTGAGTGAATATGGCCTCCACGGAGGTGGCAAATATGACCATTGTGAATATTATCAATATCATTCCAGTCCGAAAACGTTTCTTCATGGGATAGGATATTCCTATCCTAATTGCAGGCAGGTTCTTCCTTTTTTTACCCATCCCGAACAATCGAGAGAGTCCGGAGAGAAAAAAATCCGAATTGAAAACAAACAGCAAAACACCCCCGGGTACAAGTACCAATCCCGAACTGATGAACATCTCGGGGCCGGTGCCCTTGTATACCATAAAGGGATTCAACGCCCAGAAGACCATCGTAATTCCCACAAGAGAAAAAAGCAGCCGGGGTGAGAGATAAATGAAAAGACTACAGGTAATTCCCAGCGCAGCCACAACCGGACCCCAGACCAATATCAGATCGGAATGAACATCTGTGTCCAAGTGCCGGATGATGCCTATTACCGTTAGAATTATTCCTGTCACGATCAGTAGAAGGCTGATAGGTAATAAAATTCGCTTTTGACCACGTTTCATCGGTTCCGGGATCTTCCTTACGGCCCTCACGATATTTATTTTTGATATCATCCACGAAGAAAGTATTATCATAAGGACTGTGCTCACAAGGCCCAGGCCCATGGATAGCAGTATGCTCGAGTTCTCGAAATAGAATATCATTTCGGCTCTCATTTCCAATAGATACAATATAATATAGCTGATGGCCAACCCTGCAACGGAACCGATAATAACGGCGATGATTGAGTAGATGAAACCCTCGAACAGGAAAGAAAACATCAATTTATTTCTGCTCATCCCTATTGCTCTCGCGATCCCCATCTCGGTCCGTCTCTCTTCCGCCAACATTACGAAGATCAATATTACCAGTACAAGCCCCGCAACCACCACGAAGGCGCCCATTATTGTGAACACATCTCCCATGAATTCGCTGATCTCCCTGGCCTTGTCCAGTGCATTCTGTTTTGCCAATTCGACTTCAAGTTCCACAGTGCTATTGGTTTTTAGCTCGATTACCGTAAGAAGTTCTTCCCGGACATTTTCACTGTAAGTATTTCCGTCTTCCACACCGCCTCGATTCGATATTTTGATGAAATTTATCTTGTTTCCAAGTTCCAGGCGGTCCTGAAGTGTATCAAGCCTCAAGAATATCATGGGTTTTTCATTGAAATTGGCTAAGCCGGTGTTCTCTACGATATTTCTTATGGTAAAGTTTAGTTCGATCTGGCCATAATATATGATGATCTTGTCATTCGTTTGTGCCTCCAGTTCTTCCGCACACAATTCGTTCATGATTATTTCATTTTCATTGAGCCCGCTTCCGTCAATTTTTCCCCCCCGTGAGGTTTGAAATGAGTTTTCCTCAGTTCCGAAATCCCTCTCGATGGTGGCATTGAATCCCACGATCAAGGCATTCGGTTCCGCAAGATCTCTGTTGACATCGTATACAGGTAATAAAAGTTGTATCTGTGGTGCGATACCATCAATATTGCCATGATCGCCCCTTTTTAGTTCCTTGGAAACTATCTCGTACACCGAATAGTCGAAAAATAGATATGTTCCGTTGGAGTCGGTACTGGTAATAGTTTCATCTATCTCACCGAGATGGTCATATGCCACCTTTCTAAAGGTGTAATACATTGTATCCTGGATCACCATGGAGCTCGAGATAAGTGCCGTCCCTATCATAAGACCCATAATAATGAGAATGGAGGTCTTTCTCCGCCTGTTTATATTGCGGAGGGCAAGCTTACATATTACCCTGTGCTTCAAGGCCAGAAGTCCGACGCTTACGGACAATGCTATTGCCAGTGCGATAATTATTTGAAACATGTTCATGGCGTCCCCGTGACTATCTTATATATATAATTACACCATTAATTGACTTCACAGATTTATGTTTTCGTTGCTTAAAAGATTGTATAGGTCATTTTCCATCCGTAAGAATCTCCCCACAGACATGCTATCTGGATCTTTAATAATCTGTTAACGAACAAATTTCATGTGAAAAAATTTATATCACCAATCAGGGATATGATAGAACGAAGCGCTCAAGGAGATGGACAAATCCAGCAATCCAAAAAACCCGGAGAACGAATAAAATCCGCACTTCTTACAGGTTACATGCTGTCGCTTCACGCCGGTCTTGGAAAAGTCCTATGCAGCAAAGTCCGGGTAGGGGATGTCAATAGTAAGGGAAGTAAAAAGAGCCGATGCTATATGAGGGGGAAGGACTCGTACCCATTGATAGTCCTACATGGATTATCCCCCAAGGGTTACAACGATCCTAGGCTTGTACATTTTGCCAACAACCTGGCTATATGCGGCTTCGAGGTCCACACTCCGCACCTTGAAGGTATGACAAACCTGGACTTCCGCTTCACGGACGTTGAGACCCTGGTGGAAATGGCCGAGTCGATAAGTAAGCATAAAAATTTCGGAGTCATCGGTTTTTCGGCCGGCGCAACCTATGGGCTAATACTTGCAGCTCAGGAAAAAGTAAGAGAAAAAATTGGTTTTGTTCTCGCCGCCGGGGCATATTACTCCTTGGAAAACCTTCTGGAAAGGGTACTTTCAGACCCCGATTCGGATATATATGCAAGGCTCATCCTGTCCTGGGGGGCTAGGGAATGTCTTGATCTGTCCGGAAATGACGCCAATATGCTAGAAGGCATATTAGGGGACTACTGCAAAAAGGAAGACAACTTCACTTTCGAGGAGAAGAGTCTAATAGAACGAATAGCAAAGCTAAGCGCCGAGGGTCTAGTTCTTGATTGGTGGTGGGCTCGGGCGGATCAATTATGCAAACTGGATCTTTCCCTGAGCTCATATCTCTCCCATATAAAAGCCCGAGTTTTCCTGATGCATGCCGCCGGGGACCAGCTCATTTCTGCTGAGGAAACCTTGAAGATTCATGAAGAACTGACAAAGAGCGGTAGGCAAGTGGATATGAATCTCAGCATATCCAAGGGACATATCGCTTACATCGGTACTTCTCCATTGGGCGTATTAAAGATATTCTATAATATAATGCTAATGCGGGACGGAGGATCATAATTATATTTTGAATATTCTTACTGGAAAAAAACGTTTTGGGCGCATATTGGAATTATTCGACCATCTGCCAGTGCATAATGATTGCAGCATTTTTTTAGTCGGGCAATATCAAGGGTGTGGATATCCATAAACTGATGAATAAATATACTCTTCATGCTTTTTGACCCCTGCTCAAAAACGTCTTTTGAAGAAAAACAGTCAAGATTGAGCTGGTTGAAGATACCGCGAATTCTCTTGAGGACATTCTTACTGACATCACTGGAGTCCGACGCCGACCACAATCCAAAGATCCTTTCCTGTATTATTGAAAATCCTTCTTCATCCAATCCCGGATAGGTGCGATTGGTGTGGATATTGATGAAGTTTTCTCGGCCCAACAGATCCTTCATATTCACATACTTTCCATCATCACTTGAAAGGCCGGGTGCCACTGGCCCGGCTTGAAAGTCTGGTGAGTCCACTACGTTCCGATGCCCGCGTTGCTCCGGTGAATTGAAATTCACCTGCATACTCGGGACGTTACCCTCCGGATGCATTAAAAATGCATCTACTCCCGTAGCCATATTTGGCGAGGGTGTAGCAGAGCCCAAAGGGGTCTGCATAGAAAAGCGGACACCATCAGGAGCAAGCTCCTTACGGGAGTCAGCAGGGTCACCTTTACTCATTAAATAATATGATACGGCAAAACATGAGTAGTGAGAGCAAGGGATGGGATTAAAGTCGCCTTTTTTGACATTCTCGTTCTTTTCGATCTCCTTGACAAGATCGGGGATCGTTATTCGGAGCGTATCGGGATCGAAGTCATTGGAGGCGGCCCTTCCGGTAAATGTTGCCGGTTGGAACATCAAACTGAGTGCCTTGGAGCTAAAGAAGAAGTCAACAATATCCGTAATCTCATGGTCGTTGATATTTTTTGCAACAGTGGCGACCAAAGAATACTTGACCCCATCTTCCTCTAAAGCGGCCATGATTTCTTTTTTCTGATCTAAAAGATTTTCGCCACGCAGCAGCTCATAGGTTCGGGGCTGAAAACCGTCAAATTGCAGGGAGGCAATGGATCCTGTTTCCCTGAAAACCTGCCTGAGCCTTTTATGTTTCAATAATTGAACTCCATTCGTGGAAACTGTAACTTGATTGATATTTTCCTGAGCCGCTATTTTCAGGAATTCTTCCAATTCAGGGTGGAGCGTTGGCTCACCCCCACTCAAATTAATTACACTAAGATCTTTTTCATAAGCTTTAAGCCGCCTTAGGATGTCTCTGAACTCGTCTTTTGTCATTTGAAAAGATTTATCAAAATCTTTCAGGCATATGGGGCAATCCATATCGCACCCGCTCAGTATTTCAATTACCGGAAGACACGTATGTTGTTGATGTTCCGGGCAAAGACCGCAAGAGTCCGGACAGTTTTTATATTCCTTGATACTAAGTCCCAGAGGAGATTGGCCCGGTTTTACATAATTAGTGCTTTCTTGATACCAATCAGCATCGGAACAGGTGAGGGCATAGCTAACACCGTGTACCACACAATTTTTTTTAATATAGATCTTGCCCTCCATTTCGACTATGGAGGCATTAACGATTTCGCGGCAGGAAGGGCACACGGCTCTTGTTTTAGAATGGACTTTTTCGGTTTTCATTTTATTAAACCTCCATTCAGATCCCACCATCAACGAAGATATTCTGCCCATTGATATAGCTCGCCCGGTCAGAGGCTAGAAAACAAACTACTTCTGCAACTTCCCTTCCTGTCCCCGGACGTCCGGCGGAACAGTGGTTCAAATAGTCTTCCAGTAACTCCTTTGGTACTCCCCTTGATACGCCCTCTTCCAGAAGTCCGGGAACAACCGAATTTACTCTGATACCATACCGTTTCAATTGCGCGGCCAGAGAATATGTGAATCCGGCAATTGCTGCCTTGGTCGTAGCATAATGAACCGGAACATCGAGCATGCGGTGCCCTGCAATAGAACCAATATTGACAATTGAACCTTTTTTTTGCCATATCATCCTTTTTGTAATGGATTTAGTAAGAAAAATAGTACCTTTAATGTTCACATCCATCATGAAATCGACATCATCTTCCTCAAGCATGGGGAATGGCATGATCTGGCTGACTCCAGCGTTATTCACCAGGACGTCCACTCTATCGATCTCTTTGTGAAGCTGCTCAATTTTCTCTTCAATATCTCGGACATCCTTATTGTTGATCTTTATTCCTTTCGATCCTTCGATTCGCCTCATCAACGTTTCAGCCTTTTCTTTATTTTTATAATATGAGAAATAGACCTTTGCTCCATAATTGGCACATCGTTCACAAATTGCAGATCCCAGGTAACCTGAGCCGCCGGATACAAATACGATTTTTTTGTTTAGCATGAAAACTCCTATGGATTTCCACCGTCTCACAATGTTTCTTTGGCCTTTAACTTTTCTTTGATGATGTTTGCAAGGTCCTGGACTGTGATCAATGAGAATAGATCGATCTTTGTCATCCCTGATCTCAGGTCGTTATTTCTTTCGGGATAGTTCATTTTTAATAGCTTCTCTCCTTCGGCTGTTAATAAACCGTCCTCGAACAACCGGGACTTGTCGATTTTCAATCCTCCGATCAAGGTCTCATCCTGGGTTATTACCACCCCAAAATTGACCTCTATCAGGTGCATGATCTCTATGAAATCAAGGCTGTCCACTTCCAGGTCATTAACAAATGAATGTTCCGGTTTGATCTCATCGATTGTGATCAGTCCAAAAACGGGTAGTAGGATTTCCCTCAATTTATTTTCAACATCCATGTCTTGATCCCCCACGTATTCAGCGGAATCGGCCTTCGGGCCGCGATTCCGCGAACGATGACAGGTAACGGCTTGCCAAGTAACGTCTTGGCAAGTCAGATGAATCTTGATTCATCAAGACCTGTCATTCCAGGCAAATCTCTGATTTGCCGAGGATTGTCAAGTTGCAAATCTTCGATGCATCAGTAGACGCATCGAGCTTTTCACCATTGACAATATCCTATGGGAATAATCGCTCCTATATTTCTACCTTTTTTAATATTTATCATATCCCCGATTTCCTTCTCAGCAAGAAGGGGTCCGGTCATGTAGCACCCGACCAATCCCAGGCTTTCCACCGCCAAAAGAACCAGCATGGCCACACAGGAAATGGATTTTACGTAATTATCTCGTTCCCATTTAGCAACATTTTCTTCCGGATCGCTGAGCATTACGGACAATCCCGGAGATATCCTAAAAGTTGGAATGATCAAAACCGGGGCAGTTCCAAATTCCGTGAAATGAGCCGCATATTGTGAGAAACCTTCCTGCAAATCTTCTCTGACTTTCATTTTCAGGTCATTTATCCTTTCCCCTACCTGATCGACGATATTCCTGATTTGCGTATTGTCGGTTACTACCACTAATTCCCAGTTTTTTCGGTTGGATGCATATGGTGACGTGTAAGCGATTGTCTTTATTTTTTCGATGTCTTCGGGGGGAACAATCTTCGGGGCAAATTTTCTAACACTTCTCCTACTCAGGCAAATCGTTTTCAGATTCTCATAATAGGATGTCATTTTGTTAAACACCCCTGCAAAATGCTCCATCCACAGAAATGGTTTTTCCGTTGATATAAGAAGCTTTATCGCTGCATAAAAAAGCTACAACTGCCGCCACATCTTGGGGTGTTCCAAGTCTTTTTGAAACTACGCTCTTTTTTACTTCATCTTTCCCGTAACCCAGCAATTCCATTAAACTTCCAGCCTCGATGGGCCCCGGTGCAACGTTATTTACACGTATGCCCCTGCCTCCGTATTCGGCAGCCATTGCCCGGCAAAAAGATTCGATAAATCCCTTTGTTCCAGCATATACGGTTTGCCCTCTGTTGCCTCTCCGGGCAGCCACTGATGAGATATTAACTATGCACCCCCTCCTCCTTGCCACCATGCTTGGTATTACCGCTCTGCACATTTTTACGGTGGAGAGAATGTTGACGTTGATCATGCGCATGATATCTTCATCTTTCAAGACCGGCAGGAGATCGGTTTTGGTAACTGCCGCTGCATTGATCAGGATATCGACGTCGTTCTGTTTTTTCGAAAACCGGTCAAGTTCCTCCATATCATCAAAATTTACAGAGATCATCTGACAATTATCCCCAAGCATTTCACAGACAGGAAATAATTTTTCATAATTCGTACAGTACTGCAAAATCGCATGATCTCCTTCCTTTATGATCTCTCTGCATATGGCCAAACCAATATCGGAACTGGCGCCGGTAATTATAATTCTACTCGACATATCTTTTCACCACTAACGCACTGTTTTGCCCCCCGAATGCAGAATTCAACTTAAGTACATGGTCGATTTTCATATGCAACGGTTTATCTTTAATGACCAATAGAGGCGCCTCGGGGGCCTGTTCCTCGAAATTGACGGTGGGGGGCACCTGCTGATATTTTAGTGAATATATCACACCTATCATTTCAAGGGCGCCACATGCGCCGATAAGGTGACCGATCTGTCCCTTCATGGAGAATACCGGGATTTCAGCCCAGCGCTCGGGAAATATCTGTCGCATGGCATTAGTTTCGGCAATGGCATTCTTATATGTCCCGGTCCCATGAAGGTGTACGCAATCGATATCGGCGGATCTCAGACCTGCTTCTTCAATGGCATTTATTGCAGCTCTTGCCAGATATTTTCCTTCGGGATGAGGGTCCGTTACCTTGTAGGCATCCATGGTGGAACTGTACCCTACAATCTCAGCAAGACCTTCGCCGGCAAACACATCCTCAGCATCTTGCAGCAGGAAAACTCCTGCTCCTTCCCCCAAAACCAATCCGGACCGGTTTTTATCAAAGGGACGACAGGCGTGACCCGGCTCTCCCTTCCACTTTGACATGGCTCCGAGTTTGTAAAAAGCCATATAGTGCAAATGATTGATCACGGAATCAAAACCTCCAGTTATGATAACATTCCCAGCGGATAAGCGTTTCAGCAGCCTGAAGGATGTTCCCATTGCCTGGGTCGCAGCAACACATGTGGTCACGTTGACGCTGAAACCACCTTTGATCTCATTGGTTTTGGCGAGCCCTTTTACGATAATATGGCCACTCTTTGAATAATCGATCCATTTGCCTGTGACCTTATCGTTACTATTTGTATATCCGATCAAATCCAGATAATCGTGCCCTGCCCCAATATGAATGAATCTCTTTTCCGGTGGATAGCGATGGATCGACCCGCAATTTTTAATAAGTTCGTCTACTGCCCGGGTAATAAATATCTCTTTCCGGTCAATATGAGATTCGGTCAGGAGGGGTTTTCCGTTTTCCCTTACTTCCGCACCAACATTGCCGGGTAAATGACATGTGTCAATACTTTGAATTGTCCCGATCCCCCTTTTCCCATCCCGAATCCCTTCCATTACTTCTTCGAAGTTATTTCCTATGGGGGATACCGCCCCCGCTCCTGTAATCACCACTCTTCCCATGATCAATCCCCCTTGGAACTTACCCAGGACCGGAACATATCTACTGCCTTCCCCGTGCTGTATAAAAAGGGAGATTTCTCAATTTCCTCCTTGAGTACAAATGCAAATCCAGCTTCGACCTTTCCGTCTTTATAGGTTTTACTGGCCCCCAGAAGCATATGGTCATTAAATGAAGAATGCAAAGCCAGAAGAAGCAAACCGGATGCGGAGGTATAAATAACAGCATTATCCCCGATAAGATTATGTTCTATGGCAATAAAACTCAGTGCCATATTCTGCAGGACCTTGAATAAATTTAAAGGCGATACTCTCGGAATGGCTTCTTCAATAAAGAGTTTATGTGAAAAACCATCTGGCTCATCGGTACTGTTTCGGACAATTTCCTCAAGACCATAATCTTCATATTCCATCACTCCAGTGGCATAATAGAACGGCGTTTCCGGGCTCAGTTCAATGTTCCGGGTCAACTTTCCAACCCCGACCAGGGCGGCTTCGGTTTCACGGTTGAAATATTTTCTCAGTTTTCTGTTCTTGAGATATTGAACCACGGGAATTTCTTCACCGGGTTTGTAAGAATCAAATGTCACTTTCATGAAACTTCTCTCGCATTTTTCATACATATTTCATAAAATTCCATCCGTGATTGATGTAGTTTCTCATCCTCCAGGTTCAAAAAGGCGAATGTAAGTTCCCCTTCTGCGCAAATTTCGTCATCAATGTCGGCAATTACCTTGACAACTCCGTAATCTTCCCTCAGCGAAACGATATCGGCCCTCATTAAAACACGATCACCGGCCAGGACGGGTTTACGGAATTTCATTTTATTCACGATGGAGAGGAACGAAAGTTTGGGAGGAAGTTTATTCTTCTTCATAATCAATTCAAGGAACATACCGCTTAATTGGGCCAATCCTTCAATGAGCAAGCTTCCAGGAAATACCGGGTATCGGGGAAAATGATGTTCGAAAACGTCATCCGAAAGGGTGATGCATTTAATTGCCGTGATGTATTTTTCATAGCAAATTTCTTCAACCCGGTCGATCAAGAAAAATCTCATTTATTATCTCCATGATTCCCTTTTTCAAAGAGATTCGTTTTCGTTGGCACCCTGTGGTGCTGGAATAGTATCTCAATATTTATAATTTATCATTCGTCAGTGTCAATGGTTGCCAGATGTTTGACCAAAAAGAATATATGATTTGTGCTGTTCATTTGAAACGACGAATTACTGTCAAAAGGTTGATGTTTGGATGATTTCCATAGGTGTGGATTGTGAGGAGATCGAGCGTTTTCATAAGATATTGGAGGATCGCAGGCACCTCGAGCGAATATTAACTCCCAATGAAATAGAATATTGTTTGAGCAAAGCGGACCCAAAGAAGCATCTTGCAGCCAGGTTTTGCGCGAAAGAAGCAATGATAAAGGCACTTTCATACCATAAAGTAAATGCGGCTCTTGAAAATATCGAGATATTGAACGACGCTAACGGTGTTCCAAGGGTAAGGGTGAATTTAGATGCCGCTAACGATCTTGTACTGCAGGTAAGCCTGTCTCATTGCAATACAATCGCTTTTGCTCAAGCCATCGTCTACGATAAATAATCCAGAATCAGCAAGGATCTGAGGCCAGTAATACATTAGCTAGACATCATTCAATAATTTGATGGAACAATTGCGCCCCTGTTACAAATTATTTTCACGATTCATTCGCGTGTATTAAGCAGGCCAACGAAGATGCGGCAACGAGCCATTCATCATGTAATTATGCGTTTTTTAACAATGAAAAAGCCTCAATCGTAATTTCCCTTAACAAAATTTATCTCCCATAAATATAAGTCTGAGAATATGTTCCCGTTTACTCATGGGACAGCAAGAGGTCTATGAATTTCTTCAAAATCACCCCGGCGAGTGGTTCACTTCCAACGAGATTAGCCGGGCGATAGGGATCGGCAAGGGCGCTGTCACCATGTCACTGAAAAAATTGAGAGAAAGTGACGAAGTTATGTACGGGAGGACGAACTCACCGGGAAAATCCTACCGTTATAAGTTCAAGGAATGATTTTTTCCATCCGGACTCTGCTTCTGTACCGAGAATTCTGGAGCCTGTAACCAATTATTTTGATATTGATTGATAGCTCTCCCCTATGAATATCAGGTTTTTTCCTAGTAAAAGTGCATAGTAATCTTTAATAATATGCAATCCTATTTGATGGAGGTATTTTTCCCTTTTAAATTTGAAATTATATTTATGGAAAAGGAGCGCCTGACTCATGATTGGCATCAACGGAGAAAACGAACACACTCGGTTTGGAAGGTTTTTAATTACCAGCGTGGCTATCTTAATCGTTATTGCATTTTTTACAAGCGGTATTCCCATGCGTGGAATAAATGAAGCCCCACAAGATAATCTCGCACGGGTCAAGAGTGGTGATAGTAGCATCAATGATTATCACACTGCAGCTTATGACGAAAACCTGTTACATGGAACACGGGTAGAATCGTTCGGTGCCTTGAAGGATACGACCATTTGTGGTTTTACTGGAGCTACCCCGCCGGATACGAATTCAAATATTGGTACTGACCCGGATCTCATCATCCCTCTGGATAGTAGTTCGGATTGGAAACAGTTCAGGGTATTGATCCAGTTTGATATCAGTGCGATTCCTCCAAATTCGGAAATATCTTCCGCCAGTATCAAAATCACCTATTATCTGTGTTACAACGGCATCGACGGCGGAACCGGAGCTCCCATCGAAGGAGGTGTGAATGATCCCCTGACAATAACAGCAAAACCATTGACCCATAGCTGGACGGAGGGGACAGGGTCCATGAGCAGCATCAGCTCGGATGGTGCAACTTGGAACACTTATGACGGTTCAAACTCTTGGTCTCAAGCCGGCGGTGATTATGCGGCCACTCCCACTGGTACTGGCGCCACACCCAATTCTGGATATGGTATCACTACTATCTCGGTTACGGATATTGTCCAGGCCTGGGTAAATGGTGATATTACAAACAATGGAGTGATCCTGTATGGCAGTGCCGGCAGTGATGCGATCAAGTTTTTCAGGTCGAGAGAATATGCTACTCCAGAGCAGCGACCTGTATTGGAAGCTGATTATGTTACAAACTTCAAACCGGTAGCAATTATCGATTTGATAGACCCGAGTCCGGCCAGGGAACTGGTCGATATCACATTCACGGGCCACGGGACCGATGAAGAAGACACTAATGCCACCTCGGGATATATCTGGAGCGCGCAGAAAACGGGTGGTCCGGCCATAGTTCTCGGAACCCAGGCCAGCATAACGGCGGACAATCTTACCCATGGGACCTATACCGTAGGCTTCAGGGTAAAGGACAGTGAAGGATCCTGGTCGGATATGGCAACGCAGGAATTGATAGTGAACCCGGACGAACCCCCGGCGGAGATCGACGACCTGGAGGCAGAACCCCACGGGGGCCTTGATGGGGCCATCAATCTTACGTGGACCGCCGTGGCCGAAGATGGTGATAGCCAGCAGGGGAAGGCGGATTTCTACATAATAAAATATTCCGACGGGGATATCACTAGCCTGGCCTCTTTCGAGAATGCAAAAGAAGTTCCGAACAAGAACGAGATACCGGATCCTGGGAATCCGGGTAGCGATGAGTCATTTACCGTAACGGGACTGACAAGCGGTATGGAATACTTCTTTGCAATGGTGGCCCAGGACGAGGCAGAACAGCAGGGAGTGATGTCTGATGTGGTAAAGGCTTTTGCCCCAGATCACAATTCACCAGGGGCCATAGATGACCTGAACGCGATTCCGGGGGAGGAGGACGGTGAGGTGGAGCTTGAATGGACAGCACCTGGTGATGATGGGGCCGATTCGGGTAGAACCATAAGTTACATAGTCAAGTGCTCACGGGAGGAAATCGAGGATGTGGCGGATCTGGTAAATGCCTTTGACATGCCCAATAAAGAGGATATCCCCAATCCCGAATTCGCTACTATCAAGGAGACTTTGATGGTCACGGGTCTTGAGAGTGGAAAGACGCACAATTTCACCGTAATGGCTGTTGACGAATCTGGGAACGTGGGTCCATTATCGAACACAGCCACCTCCATAGCCAAGGATCTGACGCCTCCTCCCGCATTAACGGGTTTGACAGCGATCGATACTCCGGACGACGGTGGGAAGAGCATAACGGTCACATGGATTCCCACCAAGGTGGATGATTTCGATCATTATGCTATCTTCGTTTCCAGGACAACGATCTCGGATATTGATTCCACGATCCCGGACAAGATAGTTGATGTCCGCAGCACATCATCCACAACGGTAACAAAAGTCGGGGGTGCATCCCTTAGCGATTGGACAAAATATTACGTGGTGGTGGTGGCTGTGGATGTCCATGACAATTATGATGAGAAACTGATCGAGCAGTCTTGTTGCGGTCCTGTAATTACCATAAACAATCTTGAAAGGCCACAACCCCTGATCGACCCGGAAGCCGGTACGACCCAGACCGATTTGGAGCTGATCCCGTACGAGGGCGTGGAGGTTGAGATAACTAAGGTAAATGTTTCTCTTCTGGTTTCAGAGCTCGATGACAGGAACGCAAGGTTAAATTACAAGTATGACGTCGAGCTGACTGCTTCGGTTCCAGGGGATGAGATCGATCACATTGACCTGTACTTTGGGGTCAAAGGAAAATCTTCGAATATGGAATGGTTGCCTTTAATGGACCTGGATAACCTTGATTCGCTATTCCCGGAGGACCCGAGATACTGGGACGATTATTATGGCCTTTTCATTCCTCTGGTACAGGACGGTGACCACTGGTCCATCGTTCACGAATACACTGTAAAGGTGAAGAAGGAAGAAGTTCCGGGTGGTATGAGCAATATTGGAGAACTTGGTCGTGAGTACAAGATCAGCGCTATTGCCTGGACGAAAACTTATAAGTGGAACGGCGATGAAAAACCGTATGACCTCGATAAGGAAACGAATTGGAAATTGGACCAGGATGATGACGGTCTCAAGGACGGCTGGGAGGAGCAATATTTCGATAATATCGAATTCACGGGGAAGGGGGACGATCCCGATGGAGATGGATTTTCAAATTTAAAGGAATACGAGATGGGTACAGACCCAAATGATAGAGAATCCCATCCCTCTGGAAAACCGGATATTAAATTGGCTGGTGAAGACGATGGTGGAATTCCGATGTGGGTGATAATTGTCATTATTGTATTCGTCGTTCTTGGATTCCTTTTGATCGCCGTGATCATGGTGCTTAAGAAAAAGAAAAATAGGGACGTTCCCGCGGGACCTCCCATTGCACCACAGCCGGTACAGCAGCCGGCATGGCCGCAGCAACAACAACGGGGACCGCCTGGGCCTCCGGGGAGAGGTCCGCCAGGACCACCGGCTGCTCCTTCCGCAGCCTACCACCCTCCTCCCCGCCCTCGACGGAAGAAGCAGGAATTTCCGGAGCACGTGAAGCAGTTATATCAAAAGGTACAACAACGTGCAGCGGAGATACAGAGCGAGCTGCCCCAGGCGAAGGACCCACAGCAACGGCAGGCCCTGATTGATGAGTACCAGCAGCTTCAGGAGCAGGTTAAGGAACTTCAGGCGCAAATGCAGGGTCAAAGTCCGGCACAAGAACAGCTGCCGGCAGGTCCCTCGGCCCAGAAGGCTCTACCTCCCGGGCCATCGGCTCAAAAGGCGGAAATAGAGGAAGCTGACGCAGCCATTGAAAAGGCCATGAATGAAGTGGAGGCCGAGGCATCCCTCGAGCAGGATGGGGCTTCCGACATAAAACCCGTCTTGATAGAATGCCACGTCTGCAGTGCAACGAACGTAGTATCCACATCGGATCGCCCAACGGTTGTGGTTTGCTCCTCGTGCGGTGAACAAGGGTACTTGACAGAGTGAGCCAAGTTTCGATCTCCTGTCGCTGCGTTTGCATAAAAAGGCATCGTGCATCGATAATTATGTCTCTATCCAGACACACGTAAGAAGCTTCTATTGAATCTTTTTGCCCCGGTTATGGAGCTTAGTACAAAAAAAGTGAGTTTAATTATTTCTCTGATGGCGTTTCTTGCCCGTATAATTCTTTCGCATAATATCAACCCCGTTTTCGATTCCGTATGGGTCATGGGCAACGGAAATCCCTTGACCGATGGACAAATGTCGAAGTTGTTAATAAAGATAAAACGAGGGATGGGGGTAAGTGAAAGTAAAATTATTTTGATACTGGCTGTTGATAAATTATTGTGAAAGTAAGATTGGATTGGAGGAAGTCTATAGTGGAGGTATAAGGGACATTTGTCAGGCGAAACATGTAACATTTGTTAGTTAGAACAGGGTGACATTTGTCAATGGATTTAATCAAATTCGTCAGTCTGGCCATGGACATTTGTTCCGAAGATAATCCATTGTATCAAACAGATTTATGAAGGTCAACCCAATAAATAATAACGGAGAACACAATGTCAAAAAAAATTTAAATAATTAAAAAATAACAAAAAAAAGGGTCGCGCAAAGTGCAACGACCCCATGGTTCTTCACCATACACCTGCCTTAATAGGGCGGAGGTGTCTGTGGTGGTTGTTGTGGCGGGGGGCTACCGTACATTGCTTCGTATGAACCCGGTGCCGGTTGTTGCGGTTGTCCCGGTGCCTGCTGTTGTTGCATATTGATATTAACATTTGCGCCAGCGGGCGTCTCTTTTTTCTTCTGCGTCAAAGTCAGGATCAGGCCGATTACCAGCAGTATGACGCCGGGTATACCCAATGCCAGTCCACCGCACCAGCCAAATATATACGCTACGATCCCGCCTCCGATATCTTCAAGTTCTTCATCGGTATCGATCTGATTTGTGACCAATGACTTTGAAGTTGAACCGCCGCCTCCGATATCATCAGTAATATTTATGGTATATGACCCGGCGGTGGTAGCCGTAAATTCACTCTCCAGAGACCACCCATCTCGATCAATTGCCACAATAAACAAGTTCTCATTCACTGTTGCACCATTAGGGTCTGTTATAGTTGCTGTAACAAATTCCCCTGATTTTGTCCATATTTGATAGGTCTTTCCTGATTTCAGTGAAACCGAGAAAGTTCCGGTTCCTTCTCCTACTTTTTCGTCTTCCGGGTTTGTATAATCGGTACCTGCGGAAAGGGCAACCACTCCAACTATGATCATGATCAAAGCAATGCCAGTCAATACAGCGCCGATTATCAGTATTTTCATGACTTTTCAGGCCATGAATATGAAGTGACCCCTTTCGAGGCGAATTTCATTAATCCTCGAATATCTCAAGATTCACCTCATCCCATACTCCTTCGCCCTCATCGTCACCCTCGTCTCCATCATCATCGTCCCAGTCCCCTTCTTCCTTCTCCTCCTTTTCATCTTCTTCCACATCCGCATCAGCTTCTCCCTCTTCCTCGTCCACTTCGTCCTCTTCCACCTCATCATCAGTTCCATCCTCTTCTCCCCAATCCCCCTCTCCTTCTTCATCCTCATCGCTCTCTTCCCCTCCATCGTCGGTTTCTTCCTCCACATCGTCCTTTTCGCCTTCATCCGACTCCTCATCCGCTTCGTCGTCTCCCCAATTACCTTCTGCTTCCTCGTCATCGTCATCTCCCCAATCTCCCTCTCCTTCCTCGTCGTCAGTTCCGTCCGATCCATCGTCGGTTTCTTCATCATCATCTTCCTTTTCGCCTTCATCCGCCCCTTCATCCTCTTCGTCGTCTCCCCAATCACCTTCTCCCTCATCATCTTCGTCATCATCACCCTCTTCTTCCTCGTCTTCTTCGTCACCCCAATCACCTTCTTCATCTTCGTCATCCCCCCATTCTCCCTCTTCCTCCTCGTCATCATCACCCTTTTCTTCCCCGTCATCTCCCTTTTCCTCCTCGTCATCCTCCTCCTCTTCTCCCTCGAACTCCGCTCCACACTTACCGCAAACGGAATCCAACTCTCCAAGCATTTCGCCACAATCGGGACATTCGAAATCACCATCTTCATCCAAGTCCTCTTCTTCGACATATTCGTCCACATCTTCTTCATCCTCTTTAAGGTCCACAAGGTCCTCTGTAGGCGTTTCTTTTTTCCTGGATGCGAACAGAAGTAGAATAACCACTAGGAGTCCAAGAACTACTGCAAAGATGACAATCATATAGGTATTGCTGCTCTCTTCGGTGCTCTCACCTGAAACTTCTCTTACCGCACCCATTGGGGCGAATATGGTCAGGTGGGTAACGTTTGCCCAGACGATATTTGCATCCGTATCCACGGTGCTCCCCTCGATAACTTCCCATGCATTTGTGGCTGTGTTCCAGTAATAGAGCTTCAAGGAGGATTCTTCCACATCTGCAGGCAGGGCCGATTCATCGTATGGGACCTCTATCCGGATCCATATGAGATCTCCGGTGAAGGTGATCTCGACGAATACGCCCAGATCCTTAAATCCAGTGGGCGAATCACCAGTCCTCTGCTGGGTCTCATTTTCATCCATTTCGTTGAAGTAAGGTGTTCCGTTCCCCATGATAACGACGTCCACTACCACTTTTCCGGTGGGGTCCGTATGAACGATTTTTTCGGATTCGTTATCCCTGACCATTACGAGTTTGTTCAAGTGGAAATCCAGGGTCTCCACGCCGTTCACGACATAACTTGCATTTTCACCATGGTATCCTTCGGCGATCACGCTGATAACATAGTTCCCGTATGGAAGGTTGGCCAGCACGAAGCTGTTACCGGATGCGGTTTGGGTGATCATACCACCCATACTTACTGAGATCATTGCTTTCACGTTGCCGGGATTTCCATCTGAGAACGTTATTCTTCCGGATATGGAACCTACCTGACCACCCTCTTCCACAGTGATGATCTTATTCACCGATGCGCTTCCCCCGACATTGTCGATGACGGTGAGATTCACCGTGTAGTTCCCTCCACTAACATAGGTATGGGTGACAATCTTTCCAACTCCAGCGAAACCATCTCCGAAATCCCAGATATATGTGATAATATTACCATCCGCATCACTGGACGGGGTTGCGTTGAAGATTATTGTCTTGGGAGCCATTGCCGAATCGGAATCAACCGTATGATTGAATGCCGGTACGGGAACTTGATTCAGAGCAATTACGGTAACAGTGAAGCTCATCTCTGTGGCAATCCCCCTTATATCGGTTGCTTTCACGGTAATGTTGAACAATCCCACCTGGTCGACCGACGGGATCCAGACGATCACGCCCGTAAGCAAATTGATGCTCATTCCAGTTGGTGGATTGATAAGCGCAAAGGAAACGGTACCGCCCTCCGAGCTTACTGCCGTGAGCGGAATGCGAAGTTCTTCAAGCTGCGTTATTTTCTGATCGGAGACCGGGGCTATCACTGGTGGCAGATAATCTGTGACGGTAATAAAGAATGTATCCGTTGCCAAGTTGCCTGCCTGGTCCCTTACCTCAACTATTACCTCGAAGATTCCTGCAGTATCGAAAGTATAGTTCGGGAGCGATCCGTACAACGTTTGCGGCCCGCTGTCGTTAACAGTCCACGTGTAGTTCACTATACCGACGTTATCGGTACTGTCGGTACCGTCGAAAAACACTTTGGTACCAATTTTCACGGTCTGGTTCCCCCCGGCATCAATTGTGGGTTCCGTAATATCGGCAACGGTAACGTTCATTGTGTCGGTTGCGGCGTTCCCCTCGTTGTCAAGCACTGTCAGTGTTACTGTATATACTCCTGCGTGCTCGAAGGTCCAGCTTGCCTTTTCTCCGAATATGTGAACTGTGATACTGCTGTACTGGAATGTCCATGTATAATTATTGATAGCAATATTGTCCGTACTACCGCTGCCATTGAAGAAAACTGTTATGAGTTGGTCCACCGTCTGATCCAGGCCTGCATTTGCCACCGGATCGGTGTTATCAGTGACCGTTATCAGTACCGTATCGATGGCCCAATAGCCATTGGCATCGGTTACGTTCAGAGTCACTGTGAACACGCCAGAAGTGTTGAATGTGTATTTCGGCCCTGCTCCGTAAAGGGTTTGTAAGCCCCCATCGTCGAATGTCCACATGTAGTTAACAACACCGACGTTGTCGCTGCTGCCGCTGCCGTTGAATGTCACATTATCTCCCTGATAAACTGTCTTGTCGGCCCCTGCATCGGCCACCGGGTTTGTGGTATCATTAACTGTGACCGTCATGGTATCGACTGCCCAGTTACCGGAGGTATCGGTTACGTTGAGCGTCACGATGTATTGCCCGGCGATCTGGAATGGACTTGAGGGATTTGGGCCGAACCGGTAAACCAGAATACTGTCATAGGTAAATGTCCACGTGTAGTTATATAAGGCCACGTTATCGGTACTGGCACTGCCGTCGAAGGTCACCGTGTCTCTCTGGTTCACAGTCTGGTTCGCCCCTGCGTTTGCCACTGGTTTTTCTGTATCGTTCACAGTGACCGTCATGGTGTCCGTGTGCCAGTTTCCAACGAGATCAGTAACGTTCAGGGTTACCACGAAAGCCCCGGCGTTCAGGAAGGTATAATTCGGACCTGCTTCATAAAAGGTTTTTGCTCCCCCGTCGTTGAATGTCCATGTGTAGTTGACCACTCCAACATTGTCAGTGCTTCCACTTCCGTTGAACGTTACGAGATCGCCCTGGTTTGCCATTTGATTTGGACCCGCGTTTGCCACGGGAGCTGTGGTCTCGTTCACTGTCACGGTCAGAGTATCCACTTGGGTATTTCCACCACTGTCCTTTGCGGTGAGTGTCACTACGAAAACACCAGGATTGTTGAAAGTGTAATTCGGACCTGCTCCATAAAGGGTTTTTGCTCCCCCGTCATTGAATGTCCAGGTGAAATTGGTGACCGCCACGTTATCCGTGCTGAGGCTACCATTGAAAGTTACAAGATCGCCCTGTTTCACCGACTGGTTTGCTCCCGCATTGGCTACCGGGTTACCGGTGTCGTTAACGGTGATCTCCACCGTGTCTGTATGAGTGTTGCCCGCTGCGTCCTTCACCGTTAAGGTAACGACAAAAACTCCGGCGTTGTTGAACGTGTAATTCGCGTCAACTCCGTAAACCATCTGCGCACCGC
>JASLWR010000025.1:43459-46057 GCA_030740765.1 Thermoplasmatota archaeon | reverse complement strand
CCACTTCCACCTCGCTTTCCACCGAGATGGTACCAAGATGGCCGTCGATGATGGATTTCACAATGGTCAGACCCAGGCCCATCTTATCTCTATCTCGAGTCAACGATGAATCCCCCATATAGAACCTTTCAAAAACATGGTCAATATGCTCTTCTGCGATTCCTATACCCGAGTCAGCAATAGATACCTTAATTGTCGATTCCTCATCAGATATGGTCACCGAGACCTTGCCTCCGTCATGAGAATATTTTACTGCATTGCCGATAAGATTGACAATTGCCTTTTTCATGAGTTCGAAATCGAAATTGGCCGTTGTTACACCTTCGGTAACAAGATCGAAACTAATGCCTCGAACACCTGCAATGATCCTGAAATCTTCGATTATTTCTCGTACCATATCTGTAATATCATATTTACCGGGGGAAATATTCAATATCTGTTCCCCGGTGCGGGTGAAATCGAGCATCTCATTGATCAATTTATTCAGATGATTGATGTTCGAGTTCATATCTTTAAGGTATGATATCTCTTCCATGGTAAAATTACCGATCTGCCCGTGGTTCATAAGCCCTGTATAGACCTTGATGGATGAAAGAGGGGTTCTCAGTTCATGTGCGACAACATCGATGAAATCACTCCTTTTCTGATCTACCAGTTGGAGCTTGTGATAAGATTCTTCCAACTTGTGATAAAGGCCGACATTCTCAATGGCAGTACCAACTGCGGTCATGTACATGGCCAGCATTTCGATGGTCTCCTGGGGAAGTGTCTCGCGTCCCCCGAAATCCAGTATCAGAACGCCGAAAGGCACGTTTCTAGATAGGATAGGGACGGTGATGAAGAAATCGTCCGGTCCCGGAAATCCTATCGCATCCTGAATCCCCATCGGGAACACCGCATTGTCGCCACTGGGAATGATTATACCGCGCTTTATAGCACAATACACCGACTCCAGTATGGTCCGGCTAAGAAAATCGGTTCCGATCGGTGTTGAGACACTGTATCCGACATCTTTTTTTCCAAGTCCCACCGAATGGGTCAGGGTCAAAGTAACACGTTTTTTATCCAGAATGAATAGCAGACCTCGGGGAAACGAAAAATCGGTACATATCCTGTGAAGACTCTTGCCGCTTACCTCCTCCAATGTGTTTGAATACATCAACCCTTTACTCAACTGATAGAGGTTTTGAGTTTCCTCCAGCCTGTATTTCAATTCTTGCTCTGCAAGTTTCCAATCAGTAATATCAAGCTCGATGCCGCCGAGAAGCGGAGAGCTTCCTTCCCTTCTTATTGCAAATCGATCCGTCCTGAAAATTCGTTCCACTCCGTTCTCGGCTTTAAACGTTTTGATTTCGGTTTTGTAACCTTTTGCCAGTGTATCCTGATCGTCAAGGATCATAGCATCACCCGCATTCTTAGGCAGGTACTCGTGAGGGGATTTACCCAACCATGTATCAGCTCCGAAATGTTCTTTCATAAATCGGTTAATGTAGAGTATCCGGCTGTTTTCGTCCTTTATGAAGACTGCGGCCGGGAGATGGTCCATAAAGGCTGAAAAGCGTGCTTCACTCTCTCGTCGTACCCTTTCTGACCTTTGATGATCATCTTTCGTATGCCGGGTTGCCAATATTCCGTAGGTCACCTCGTTTGCCAGTTCCATAAGAAGCTCTATCTCAGTGGTTCCGAAGGGATTCAACTCAGCGGAGTAAATGTTGATTACACCAAAGGTTCTTTCGTTTTCCATGAGGGGTAATGCTATTGATGAATTGTAACCCCGATCCATATTGTCATTCCGCAGGAACGCATCATAAGGGTCCAGTAAAAGATTAATACCCACAGAGGGCTCATTGGTGCGTATCGCCCTCCCAGCCGGACATTGCCCCCACTCATTTTCCCCCCAGGAAACCTTCCCTCTGGCAAGCAATTCTCGGGGAAAACCACCATGAGCCATTGGCCGAATTGTCCTTTCCTCATCTTCTTCGGCATAACCGATCCAAACGAATCGATATCCACCAAGCTCTAGTAAAAGCCTGCAAACCTCCATCAGTAGATCGGACTCTTCGGGGTCCTTCAAAAGAAAGTGATGTAATTTGGTAACCATTCTAAGGGTCCGGGTTGACCTGATCTTTGAATCCTCGGCCCTCTTCCTCTCTGTGGTCTCCATGAGAATTCCGGAAAACCCTCCGACGTCACCGGATTTATCCTTGTCGATTTTGCGGGCGACCTCAAACCAGCTAATATTTCCGTCCTGGGCCCAGCTACGATACTCGAACAGCGATTTCCCGCTCCGGTACGACGAGCGTTGAAAACTACTTGCTACTCTTCCCCTATCCTCCGGGATAGAAAGAGACCAAATCTCCTTGTTTATGAGCTCTTTTGGGCTCTTACCAAGTCTCACAACCTGGGGACTTAGATATGTTATCTTCCCCTGGGGATCTGTAGAAAAAATTATATCTTTCGAGTTTTCTATAAATGAGCGATAACGTTGGGTGGTATTTTTAAGGACGCTTTCAATGCGTTTACCTCCGGTAATATCCGTGATAGTTGTGGCCAATACCCCTTTCCCTCCGGAAGATACCGTGACCTTGTAATGTTTCT
>JASLWR010000025.1:0-43449 GCA_030740765.1 Thermoplasmatota archaeon | reverse complement strand
ATCATACGTATGAAAAGAAAAGGGATTACCTGAGGATGCAACTTTCTCATATGCCTGGGTATATATTGGTCGAAACGATCCTGAAATATCTGATATCTTGCGGCCCAAAACTTCGTCACGATGGAGACCGAGCATTCTCTCGCAGGCAGGGTTCATTTCGAAGAACCTGAAATCCTTGTGATTATTGGGTCCATCATTAATAATAAAGGACAAACACATCCCGTCTTTCATCATGTTATATGTATTACGGTATCTTTCTGCATTCCGCCTTTCACAACGGTATCTACGAAAATAGAATATACCGAAACCACAGAGGAGTATGAAAAAGACCAACAGAACCTCTGTCAGATGCAACGAATCATTATTTCGAACAGAATCCAATAAAGGGGGTACAAAATCCCATATCATTTCCATGGCAAAGCCGATGATTGCAATGATGACAATAATAATGAGGTCTCTCATTGATTCCTTTTGCTGAAAAAGTTGATTCGTCCTATGTTTCATACCTTTCACCCCGATATCTTAAGAATAGTAATTTGATGATATTAAAGCGTAATGACATTCTATGATATCGTCAATTAAAGATTTTAATGTTTTTAGTTAGCATTGAAAGAAATCTATTTTCAAAGCATAGAAAAAAAATAAAGGAATTCAATATTAGACCGTAATTCTCGAGAAAATATACAAATGAACAGAAAGTATTGTTACGATTTAAGTCTGAAATCCACGGTCAATATAAATTATTTATCAACAGTTCTTTACAATAATTTTTTTTAAATAGTAGGAGCAAAAGATGTGACAATTATTATATGAAAAGCTCCACAAGACAATTGTTTTTCTAGTAACGGTTCTCAATGAAAAAAGTAATAGATCACTCTATAGAAAAATTTGCTGGGTTGTGTGATCATTCTAAAACGGATTCCATTGCATTTATTAGATCAGCAACATCGAAAGGTTTCACCACTACCATCGAAGCACCTGCATCCAACGCCTCTTTCTTCTTCTTGGCCGAATACAGAGCAGTGACGGCTATGAACCTAGCCTCCGGATCGAAATCACGGATCTCTCGAATCGCATCGATACCGTGCTTTTTCGGCATGGCAATGTCCATCAACACAAGGTCTGGTTTTAATCGTTTATACAACTCGACCGCCTGAACCCCGTCTGCAGCCATCCCGACCACCTGATAATTGTTAAGGGTAAGCATGGTGTTCAATGCCTTGCAGGTTGATTCCGCGTCCTCAACTATCAGTACCGTATTTTTCATTCTTCCTCCCCCATGATTTTTCCGAAAAGGATAGGTTCAGCCATTCGTTCCTCATCCAATTCTTCAATGATCTTTAAAAGGAGATCGGTGTAAGATTCTTTGATAATCCCTTCACTGGAAAAAATGTATCTATCCACGATCTCGATATAATCGGACAACTGGGATTGTGTCACGTGGATAAATCGATCCAGTTCTACAAGATTTCGAAAAGCACATAACAAGATGTGCGTGATATTCCTCCCTGGAACCCTGTAGACTCCAACGATATTCGGGTTCGAAGTGACAATTTCCTGAATACCTTTATGGCCCTTGTAGTTCCACCCCTTGGGAGTCACCTTGATATGCAGTATACCAAATGCATTCAAACCCAACATATCGTATTGTATGTCCGCATTGTACCCCTTGATAATTCCGTTCGTTTCCAGTTTGTCCCGGATCTTGCCGATTCCGGTACTCGACAGACCCAAACGATTGGCAATGGTTATGTTGGTTATGGTGGGGTCTTCAATAAGAGCACTAAGTACTTTCCTCATGTTATCTTTGCCGCTCATCAGTGAGAGCATAGCGTATTTTGGATAAGTATTTTTCTATCACATCGATTTTTCCAAGGTTTATAACATTTTTAATTTTAAGAGTGAATTAAAAAGTTCCTGAAGGATGTGATAAAAGAAAAAAGGAAGAGAGCGTTTCCAAATTAACGGTGTAAAAAGCACATTATATTCTTTTCGCCTCTATCTTCTTTTCAAAGAGTAGTTTTCCAGACTTCAGAAGGAAGAAGTAAGTCGGTTCGACAAATCCTGGAGAATCAGTTCGCCATTGCCAGAAACCTGCTAATAATGAAATATCTCGAAAAGATCGCCGTTACGGAAGCTGATAAAGGAAACCTTTACTTAACAGTGACAAAGCGATGTGGAGAAAGACTAATTCCACCGTTAGGATAAAATAGAAACATGCCAATCATTAGCCAATGCTCTCCAAGCCATTGCAATATATGATAAACAGTACCAGAGCCAAAGCCAAGGAGAGATTCCCGCATGTCACAAATTATATAAAATATAAAATATACAAATATTTCACTGTTGGTAGATACAGCACGGCCATCGTCGGAAGGAAAAAGGTTAAGAAATATATTCGGAGGACCTCCAAAGTGGACTTTATCGAGCAGTACGGCTATAAACCAACCAAGACGAACCTTTTACGAGATCATGAATTTTACAGCAAGAACGGAGTCCTGGTTCCAAAGATCATAAAAATCAAAGGAGACGAGAAAAGACCGGTATTCTATTTTCAGAGAAGCATTGATCTAGACCAGGGCGATACGGAAAACATGTTCTACGAGATGGTTGATATTTCATACTCAATTCTCAAGGAAGGTTACCATTTTGACATAATGCCGAAAAATTTCGGTTTGATCGAAGGCAAGCTGTCCTTTCGTGATACTTTCGGGATAAGAAAGTGCAAAGACCTGAGAGAGGAATTGGATATTATGATAAAAAAAATTGTAAAATTCGATCGGCTTGTATTCAACATATCAACCGAAAAGAAGAGACGGTTTGAAAGGACAGTGAAGAATTACGTTGATGAAAGATATAAAAAGCTGCTCGAAGACGAAAAAACACTTAAGAGCGGTTAAAAAATTGGGCAGAGATTATGGGAAAAGAACGTTATCCTAAGGAGGAGAAATGTCGTAGATATTACGGAGTAATCGGACCCCGCACCGGGCAGGTATCGTCTGTGTTAGATGATGAAATTGTCGAATGCCCATCAGGGGGGACGATGCCCCTTTACGTGGATCATACAAGGGTGAATATATGTATCTTAGTAAAGAAGAGGAGAAAAATTTATCAGGCGAGGAGGGCGAACCAGTAGCTGAAGCCATTGATTACATGGTAAAGTTCGGTGAGGCTTTCGATGCGGAAAGGCTTCTGGATATCGTCTACGTCCATTACCCTGCCGAGATGGCCATATATGAAGGAAGCGTGGAAGATCTAATGGAGTACGCGGAAAAAAGGCCGAAAGTATCCGTTCCCACAACGTCATCAACATTATGTATGGATCTGGACCAGTGGAAAGCAATGGGTGTACCGGAGGAACTGGCTATTAAACAGATGGAAGTGGTAAGACCCCACAAGGAGATGGGAGTGCTAGGCACCTATACATGTACCAAAAATTTAAATCCACCTTTTCTGGATTTTGCCGAGAAAGGCGTGGACGGCATATTGAACGTATTCTGTCTCAACTGTATGGTGGGTACTTCCACGGCAGCGGTATTTCCCAGTATCAAGGAAAGGACGGGGGCAATACCCATGATGTCCCTGGTTTTCGACGGGCTAGGTACCACCCACGCTAGGAACAGAACGGAGGCTTTCGTTCACCGTGTCAAACGATATCACAGAGAGCGTATGGAGAAGAGAAAAGATGAAACGGAGGGGCAGGAAAAGGGCCTGATGGACCGGTTCAGGGAAACACTGGAAGAATTGAAAAGTAAATATGGTCAGGGAGATGAGTGATGAATCGGGTTGGACAATTGGATAGTGGCAAAAAAAGATTTTGGGAAGTGGATTTTGCCCGTGGTATCGCCATAACAATGATGATAATATTTCACCTTATCTATGATCTTGATTATTTTCTGATAAAGGATTTTACACTAAATGAAGGTTTCTGGTATCTCTTCAGAAGGTCCATCGCCATATCATTCCTTTTACTGGTGGGTATCTCGCTGAACTTGAGCCATTTTCGGGAGGGGAAAAAAGTTTTTTCCAAATCCCTGAAGAGAGGATTGAAGATATTCGGTTTAGGTCTATGCATCACATTGGTCACGTATATCTTTCTTTCAGATGCTTACGTGAGATTCGGTATTCTTCACCTTATCGGTCTATCGATAATTATTGCATACTTTTTCCTGGATTTCTATGTTTTAAATCTATTCATAGGAGTATTTGTGCTTTCAATCGGATATTTGATGGGAAATATACATATCAACACGCCGTGGTTTTTCTGGTTGGGGCTTCGCGGAGGTCCTTATCCCGATATCGATTTTTTTCCATTATTTCCATGGATCGGAATAATTTTTATCGGTTTATTTCTTGGAAAATTGCTTTATGGACATAATAAACGGAAATTCCGAATGATCCGAAATTGTCCCAAATATCTTGACCCGATGTGTTTTCTTGGAAAACATTCTCTTTTCATATATCTGATCCACCAACCCATTTTGATCATAATATTGGCTCTGCTTGGGCTTGTAGATATCGAAATACTTTGGCCTTTTTAAATGCAGCAGAAACCTTTTCAAAGTGCAATGCCTCAAAATTTTAACATTATTATAACACTGTATTAGTCCCCCATATCCATTCTGCATAAAACTATCATAAAGTTTAAATTATATAATTACAATGTACTTTACATCAGGTGTAAACAATGTTTATGAGTATACTGGGGAAATCGTTCTCAAGGAGAAAAGGGAAAATCGCAATCGCCATCATAGCAGTTATCATGGGCGCTGCGATCCCATCCGCAATGTTTACCGTCTCACTGGACATTTCTGAAAAGGTCAGCTATGAATTCAGAAAGTACGGAGCAAACCTTATATTGGTTCCAAAATCAGATACTATTCAAGTTGGTTTTCCAGGTGTTGAATTCGGAGCTGTGACCGAGCAGAATATGATCAACGAAAGTGATCTGTGGAAGATCAAGACCATTTCCTGGCGAAATAACGTGCTGGGTTTTGCTCCCTCACTTTATCAGGTTGTGAAATCCGGAGAAGGGACCAATGAACAACGAATGGTCCTGGTGGGAACCTATTTCAATAAAGAGGTTGAAATTCTCAAACCATACTCCCCCGATGACAAAAAGATATTTAAGACAGGGATAAAGTCCATAAGCCCCTGGTGGGAAATCGATGGAGATTGGATCGAGGACCCTAACGATAACACCGGAAGCCTGGTGGGCATCAATGTCGCTCAAAAATTGGGTCTTAAACTGGGTAATACCTTTACTATCAGATATAGCGAGGTACCCGACGATACGGCAAATGAAACAGAATACGTACTGAGGGTTCTGGGCATTATTAACACCGACGGATATGAGGACAACCAGATCATAGTGAATTTACAGGTGGCTCAGAATTTGACAAATCGCCCCAACGAGGTTCATACTGTTCAGGTATCGGCTCTCTGTAATGCATGCCCTGTCGATGTTTTTGCTGCGGAAATAGAGGAAAAGATCCCGAACATAGATGCAAAAACCGTAAAACAGCTCGTCAGTGCCGAAATGAGCGTGTTGAACAAGGTGGAGGACATGATGATGCTTGTCACTGTCGTCGCTCTTCTCGCTTCGGCGCTTGGAGTCAGTACAACCATGACCACCTCGGTGATCGAAAGGCAAAAAGAGATCGGATTGATGAAAAGTATCGGTGCTGAGAACAAGAGAATTGCATCGTTGTTCATGACCGAAGCAGGTCTGGTGGGGCTTGTAGGCGGGTTGCTAGGTTATGGGATCGGCCTCTTACTGGCCCAGATCGTCGGCATAAGCGTGTTCGATTCCACGGTATCGCCCCGTTTGAGCGTCCTTCCCCTGGTATTGGCGATATCGATTGGAATGACCCTTCTGGCATCTTCCCTACCGGTTAGAAGAGCAATGAAGATCGAGCCGGTGATAGTATTGAGAGGTGAGTAAATGGGGAACGGGATCATAGTCACGAAAAATCTTAGTAAAATATACGGGGAAACCAAAGCCCTGCAGAAGGCCAACATCACCATTCAACGGGGAGATTGGACCTCCATCATCGGTCCTTCCGGATCGGGGAAGACAACGCTGTTGAACATGATCAGCTGCCTGGACACGGCCACATCGGGATCGGTTATCGTAAACGGGACCAATGTTTCAAGTTTGAACCAGGTCAAACTCACTCGGTTCAGAAGAGATAATATCGGCCTCATTTTTCAACAATATCATCTGATACCCTATCTCACAGCCCTAGAAAACGTTATGATGGCACAATACTACCACAGCATAGTGGTTGAACAAGATGCCCGTGAAGCCCTTGAAAATGTTGGGATGGGCCATAGATTCGATCATATCCCCTCACATCTATCGGGGGGCGAGCAGCAAAGGGTATGCATTGCAAGAGCGTTGATAAACGACCCCAAGATATTACTGGCGGATGAACCAACGGGAAACCTCGATCAGAAGAACGGAAAGATCGTACTCGATCTCATCAAAAGGTTGAATGACGAGGGGCATACTGTGGTTCTTGTAACACATAATCCAGATATCTCAAAGAAAGGGAATCGGATCATCGAATTGGTTGATGGAAAGGTCACTAAAGTAAATGTTAAAAATTCATAATCGGAGCGTGATAATTTATGCCACAAAAAAAGCAACAAAAGTTGGACAGGTGCCCGGAATGCGGCTGTGCGATCAAAACGAAAAATCTCGACAAGCATATCCGAATGGTACATGAAATCGGGTCCCAGGGTAGTGGCGGTGGTGGTGCGATTCGACCAAATAAAGCGGAAGAGAGAAAAAAACTGGAGCTTGAACAAAAAAAGATGAAGATGAACATCGTCTTCTCGGTAATATTGATCAGCCTCGTGGCTGTAGTTATATATTTTGCATGGGGCCAGGGAGTAGATACTGATAATCCTTCTACAACCTATGAAGAGTCAACAGATGTGGAACCGACAGCCACTGGAGAAGATGTTAAAATCTTGGAATCAGAGGTAACTACAAATCCAAAGTTCTACTCCTACAATGTAGGCGGTGTGACAGTCAGATATTTTGCTGTTAGGGGTTCGGACGGTAACGTCCATGTCGCATTCGATGCTTGCGATATTTGTTATGATGCGAAAAAGGGATATGAGAAATCCGGTTCTAGTATGAGTTGCAAGAACTGTGGAAAAAAATATAGCATAAACAGCCTTGGGACAGAGAACCAGGAAGGTGGGTGCTGGCCAAGTTATTTACCCATTAGAGAAGAAGGCGGGTTTCTGTACATAGATACAGATGATCTCAAAGCAAAGAAGTATATGTTCTAAAGTTGAAAACCCCTTTTCGACAAAGCTATTATTATTTTTCGAGAAGGGGCTGATTTTTATTCCTATAAGTCAGCAGAATCTGTTTGACGAGAGATAAATTTCCCTTTTCGCTTTTGATATGATCATTATTCAAAAGGGATGATTTTAGCTCAGAGAATAGACTAGAACCAGTGTGCAAAGAGATGAATTCCACTTTTCGTCTTTGATATTATCATTATTCGAGAAAGGATTGATTTTCCATGAAGAAAAATCGGAGCCAATGTCCTCAAGTGTGAAATTACCCCGAAATTCATCATTTGGAATCTGCGAATTTGACCCACCATTTGGGAAATATCTACTGTATTGATAATCGGAAAGCCGTTCTTGGGTGCAAACCATGCTTAAAAGAGAAAATAACGGATTAATAATTCTAATACCTTGTACACTACAAATTATACTATGACGTCACTCAATAAAGATATAGTATCTGGAAAATAAAATGGATGCCAACGGTCTTTCATGATAACTGCTCAATCCGTTTTGAATAATCTTTAATGTCGAGTTTCCTGAGTGCATTCTTCAAGTTACTGGCTCCGGAGACCTCCGCCGCGAACCTATCCGCATAATACTCGTCGGAATGCCGTAGAAAAGTAAATGAGATCATTGCCAGGATCGACGATATGAATTTGTTCGGGCTTTTCCTCAAGTGATACGTCTCATGAGCCACAACCGCCTTTATCTCATCGGGTTCCAGTCGTTCCATAAGTCCAATTGAAAGATAGATCACACCTCTGTGGGTATATGCTCTTATCCTTTGAATATCCAGGATTTTTATGGTTACCCCGAAATGTTCTTCGAGGACCGATATGATCTCAATAGAAGAGATGATCAGATTCGAATGCCGCAGATTTATTAAGAGTTTTAAGATTCCCAGCAATAATACACAGATTATTATTATTCCGAGGTACACCCATATGAGGTGAAACATGTTGCATCCCATAGTAAGAATGCTGGAAGTTATAATCCAGATCATGAAGATCTGATTGGCAAGAAGGAATTCGTGTCTCCGCTTAAGAAAATAGGCGAAAAGACAGATAATGGCCAGTGCCACGGAAACCAAAAGGATATAGATCATTCCTGATTCCCTTAGGCAGAACGTAAAACAATAGAAATTATTCATTCTTTCTCCTTCCGTTGATCTTTCCCAGGGTATCGATGGTGGCATCACCGAAGGTGTCAATGAGGCTCTCGATAATACGCTCGGAAATTTTGACCCCGATCTCTCTACGATCTCCGGTAGGATAATAAATATATCTCACTCGATTTTCGCTCTGGTCGATCTCCCTTCTTGCGAATCCGGATTTAACCAATCGGTCCAGGGTCCCGGCAACGCATGGCAGTGAAAGGTCCTTGCATTCCCGGGTTATCTCGGCTGATGTGCTATGACTCAACTCCCAGAGAACTTTCATTATCCGGGCTTCGTTGGGGCTAAAAAATTTTGTCAATCCCTGTTTGTTCAGACTGATTCTCTCGATCTTCACCATTGTTTACATATAGTGTAAAACGGATATATTAATATTATCGAATCTTGATCGTGGAAAAAAAATTAACCTGTTCGCTGGAAGGATGTTCGGTGAATGAATTCCTATTATCATATTGTTATAAACCGAAATGCCATAAACTTTCAAGTTAAGTTATGCCAATTTAGATCTTTGCATAGCCAGACTTTTTATAAGATAAGCAGGGAAAATCCATCATTATTTCGGTGTTATTCTTTTTGAAAGCCGCTCTTTAAAGCGGAGCTTTTCATGTAATATAAAACTTCAAATACCATAATACTATTCCTTCTAAGGGAAATTATTTTAATGAGGGTCAGGTGAAAAAAATGAAAAAAGTAATATTCACAATAATGATCGTGTTGGCGATCGGTCTAAGTACGATAACGATGGGTTGCCTGGACGAGGTGTCAATAACAGGACATGCTAAATCCTATAAGGAAGAGACAACCGGCGTATATACATACAATTACGTTGTGGCCGTGGTTATCGGAGACGCTAAAGTGGACAAGGTCAAATTGAAATTGGAAGATAAAGATGATGATGATATAATAGACAAGGAAAAAGACGGTTGGATTGGTACGGGAGATGAATTGGGATCAAGCATCATATTTATCGATATTGCAGGCGAAACCGACATGGTAAATAGCGGAGATATTTTCTCCCTCATAACCCTTACCAATTGCAGTGGTGGAACTTTAAATATTTATTACGACGGGGATAAAGTGGATAAGGTCAAGGATTTGGATTGAAATACCCCGGATAAATTATCATATTGAAAAGTCCTGCCAAAATCATTACCGACGATATATCATGATCAACCTGGATGTATTAGAGAAGGTTGTCTGACTTCAACTCTCATATCTGGGCTTTGAAAATTTACGCAAAAAATTATTAACTCGATAAGACATATTCAGTATAAGGCGATGTTCCATGAGAGACCTGAAAGCAAAGTTGATATTCCGGTTACCCGGAAAGGCCCCGGTTGTGGTCAAGATAGACGATGAGATCGTATTGAAACGCTCTTCGGCAACATTTTCCATAGTATGTGAACAGGATATCGAGACATATGACCTGGGGATATTCGACAGCAGCGTATCCGGAGGAAAAGGTCATGCCAGGATATTCTGGGAAGGAGATCAACTATTTATACAGGATATGGGAAGCAAGAACGGTACCTATCTTCTGGCTGGAGGTAATCAAATACCGTTGAAGGGATGGCAGCCCAAGAAGAAGAGAGACATATTTCCAAGCGAAAAGGTACCCCTGAAAAAGAGCCACGACATTATGCTCGGTTCACTGAAATTCAGGGTGGAGATAAAGGAAAAATCCCAGAGCATATTGCAACAACACATTCACGGTGATTTCATAGACAAAGGCGCTTCGAAGGTAGCAATACACGACAGCGTGGTGCAGAGGTCCAACATCGGAGCCGACATCCACGTGAACGACGATCTGGATGGACTGGGGGAAAAGATAGGGGACTCCATAAGCGAAAAGGTAGGAGCCCAGGTGCAGGAAACCGTCCACAAGGAAGCCGAATGGCTGGACAAGCGCAGCACCCACCGTGCAAAGGTACTGAGAAAGGGCCAACTCGAGTTAAAGGGTCTCACCGAAGAGATGTCAAAGAAGATGGAACGGCATTTCAACGAATTAATGAAAGACATGCCCTATCCAATTAACATGGAAAAGAAGAAATTGGCAATACTCATGCATTACGGATGTTACATGTGCGGCAAGCAAACCGGAACTATAAAGGACCGAAAATGGACAAAGTGGCTTAACTTTGCCATTGGAGGTGTCATGGCCGGAGTCGGGGTCGCCACGCTGAACAGTGAGATAGGGATGAAAGGCGTCAAGAAACTCTATTCTGATTTCACTCAAACACCTCTGAACAAGATACCCAAGGATGGCTTCACGCTTACTGCCGAGGAAAAGGACAGGATGATCTCACGGTTACGCGACAACGATATCCTTAAAAAACTGCATTACTGTCCCGGCTGCAATAAATGGGTCTGCGGAAAGTGTTTCGACGGAGACGCAATGTTGTGTGAAGAATGCTCCAATTGATCATGTCAGCATCTGAATTATGATAATGTCACTTCGTGAATGGTTTATTTAATTGTTTATACAAATTAGGTTTACTGTGTTTGTGGTGCTTATGAGGCCGAAGGTGAAAACTGCAATTACCCTCTCGATCGTTTCGGTCTTAGTGATGGCCGGAATCGTATTGTTTTATCCGGGGACCGATAAAAATACGGTTAGCCGGGCCAACGTGGATGATATTCTTTCCATACGATCCGTAAGAAAGAGCGTGGATTACGACATGGTTATCACTCCTTATACATCCCCATACACAGTGCTGGCGGCCACACCATTGGCAGTGTATTTCGACGGAAATAATTCAAAGGTCGTAAAACCGCTCCTTCTCGCAGGCACCAACGACGAAACCCCTGAAGAGGGGATAAGCAAAGCAATATCGAGATTCTTTGTGGAATACCCCGGCCGGAAAACAATAGTTTTGGGGAATATCGAAAAATCAGTCAATGATGACTTGAAATTGGATAACGTTGCAATGAGGATCAACGGAGGGACTCCTGAAAGAACTTCACTCGAAGCCGCTAAAACCTTCTGGGAATCGTCGGACGGGGCCATGCTCATCGAAGAAACACAGGAAGGATACAATATAGGCGTGAATGCGGTTCCCATAGCAAGTTACCTTAACATCCCCGTGATCATCACCAGCGATACGGAAAAAGTCGTGGACACTCTCGAGGAGCTAGGAGTAACGAAAACCCTGGTGTGCGGAAATCTCGAAGGATACAAGAAAACATTTTTCATCTCGAACATAAGCCAGGCACACCAATTACTTGCCATCGGGATACAGGGGAAGGACGAAATAAAAAGCATTCTCAAAGATCGAATTGGATCCGACACGGTGAAGTACATTGCAATGGCGAATCCTCTCGACATCGATGTCCCGGTGGTGCTTGAAGAGATCAGCGAGACCTTCACAGGCACCATTGTATCCCGAGACACGGGTTCGACCTCGAATCCGTCTTCAAATTCCAATGCACCCACCCATTATTTCAATATCCCCGAGGATTTCATCTGGTCGAATGTAATTCTGGAAACCAGGGTCAAATATTCAAGCAGTCCCATACCCGGAAGAACTCCGGCAATGGACGGACAAAGAAGTTACACTTATTTTGGAATTGACGCGGACAGGGACGGGGAGATGGTGGAAGACCCAGACAGCGAAGAGGATCATCTTCAGTTCTTTTCCCCTTCACTTGGCTACGAGGCCCTATCGACAACGACCCACGGCTATACGGAAAAACCGATATTCAAGAGCACCGGCGAACATGCGGTACAATTGCTGGCGACGCTGCATTACCAACCCAACCCTTACGCGCCGCCGCCGGAGACCTCCTACACCATAACAGTGAGGGCGCAGAAGTTATCTTCACCCAATTATCCTCTGGTGGAAAGGATATCCTGTCTTGCACCATATCTCGCTGTCTTCCGTACCGGTATTGTATTTGCCAACCCCGATTTCAGTGTCTATTCCGAGAAACTGTTGGGCAATCCCGACTGCGGGGACCCTTCACTGAATCCCGATCTTCTGGAAACTGCCAATACAAAATCTCTTGAGGTAAAAAGAGAATTGAACTATCTTCTTGGCAGATTACGAGGAACGACCGTGGCAAAGGAAGCCGACTGGCCGGCACTCGCGGACATTTACAGGAAAGAATCCCAGGACCCTTTACTGATTGGCATAGTGGCGGATACAAACATGGTTCCCCAGTATTATTACGAGCCGGATCCCCAACAGACCCATTACGGATCCAGGGAAGGATACGGCATGCCCAGCGATAACTTTTACTCTGATATCGACGCCAGTTTCGAGGACTGTTTTTCGGATATCGACGGCGGACCGGTATCCATGGAACTTGGGATCGGCCGCATCCTGGGATGGGACTCCCAGGACGTTTCCGCGCTCCTCGCGAGAACCTTCTTCTACGAGGACGTACTGAGGGCGGCCATGGGCCATTCCGGTAGTGATTTCAGGGATGCCGCCATGAACACGTTCGGCAGCCAGGTACCCATAGGGACCTCGCTCACCGTAACGACTAAACTGGATACAATATTCCAGCACGGGGGATTTACCGTGGATACGATCCATGACGGGCCGGCGTCCGATTCCAAGGTGGCGCATCCGACGTACGAGTCGTCCAATCTGATCTTCTTCTGCGCTCACGGATTCTACTACTGGTTCGTACCCCCGGGATACAAGGATACCGGTGTCGGAGGCGGCTTCTACCCCTCGAACGTGAACGAGATGAATTTCGGTCCTTCAACCATATTCGGCTCCTCCTGCGTTACGGGAAAGGTGGATGGAATGGACCCCACCAATTCGGTCTCATTGTCCTTTCTTCATTCCGGGATGAACGCATATGTAGGGGCAACGCGCCTGTCGTGGGGGGGTTTTTCACCTCTCTCCACCGAATCGGGTGAGATACTGGGAGCCTATATCGGGCTCTATATGTACGGGTACATGGTGGGTGAAATATACCAGCGGGGTGCGGATGCGTTCAAGGAAGTAGACCCCGTGGATTCCATCGGTGCGGCATTGATGCTCTCAAAGAATCATTATGTCCAAGATATCGGCACCGGCAGCAGCCCCAATCCCAACAGTGTACTGTTGAAGAGTTCAATATACTCGGGGATCCCGCATTCATGCCCTATATACCGAATCGAAAATAACAGAAAATGACTTATGGTCGTTAAAATGAACAATACCTTGCCTTTGAAGGATAAGTTCGTCGGCGCACTGGTGGGCACACATGCTGGAGACGCTCTGGGTATGCCTGTAGAAGGTTTTTCCATCGACAAGATAAGAGGGAGTTTTAGGAAGATAGAAGGATTTATCAACTCACGCCTGGGTATAGGAACATACACCGATGACACCCAGATGACCATCGGTGTGGCAGAATCGCTTATCGACAGCCGTGATTTCGATGGAGAGGACATGAGCTGGCGTTTTATCAGGAACTTCGAGATCACAAGAGGATACGGCCCGGGAACGATCCAGACCTTGATTCGAATTAGGAAGGGAACCGGATGGGATAATGCCAGTAAAGCTGTTTTTCCAGAGGGTTCTTACGGTAACGGGTCTTCAAAGAGAATAGCACCCATAGGCCTATTGTACGGGGAGAATACCGCCGTTCTCATTGAACAGGCAAGAAAAGCCTCCATAATCACTCACTCGCATCCTCTCAGTATTAATGGAGCACAGCTACAAGCCTTTGCCATAGCAAAAGCGCTTCGCCTCGATCCTTCGGAAAACGTTGAAACAAATCGACAGTCATTCTTAACCGATCTTACAGATTTCTCAAATTCCCTTGCGAATCCCTACCCGGAAAGGATGGACATAATCTGCGATTTTTTGAACGGGAATCCCAGCGAGGAAGAGATAATCACAAAGCTCGGGAATAACGAGGTTTCGGTTAATTCGGTTCCCACTGCATTATACTGTTCGCTGAGACATCTGGATGATTTCAGGGAGGGGGTTCTGATGGCCGTGAACCTGGGTGGAGATACTGATACCATAGGGGCCATGACAGGGGCCATCCTGGGTGCTTCCAACGGCATTAATTCCATACCCGCCGAATGGCTGGATAATCTCGAAAACGGGGAAAAGGGAAGGGATTATATCATCGCCCTGGCTAAAAGGTTGTTCGAACTCTACAATGAAAAACTGACAAACGAAAGTATATAAATAAAAAAGCTGGTTACAGGTGGCTATGCTGAAGATACTGTCCAGTGACGCTACTATTCCATATGGCCCTACACCATATACACTTGTTACATATACGGGCCCCGTTGGAACTCCGAAATACAGGGAGGCCAGCGTCGAGATCGGGAAATGGGAGCGAGAACTAGGTTTTTCAACCAGGATATTCCATCCATTGGTTGATGTGGATTACAGGTTCGATGCAAAGGGTATGGTAGTACCGCCCGAGTCGGAGGCCGAGACCTTCGGCAGGGTGAGGTCCACGCCTGTGGATCCCAACAATGCTCTCGAAATACTCGACGAGGCAGAGGAAGCGGGAGGACTGGACGTAATAGGTATTTATGGCGTACAATTCTTCGAGGACAGGCGCATCATCGATGTTATCGACCGGCTGGTACGTACCGGATCGTACGTTATTACCGTCTTTCCAAACCTGGACACCCAGGGCGATTCGATCTACCCGGAGATTCTATGCAGGTCCGACCGGATCATAAAGAATCCAAGACCGTGCTACGTCTGCGGTAGACCGGCACTCAATCTCCAGCGGCTTATAGAAGGAGTAGCGGCAGATTTTTCCGTAGACCCCTTTGAGATAGTAACAGGGTCGGAGTTCCATCCGGTATGCGACGTCCACGTGGAGAGGCCGGGAGCACCTTGGGAAGAATTTCTCAGGCCCATACGGCAGCGGGCCATCAAGGAAAAGATCAGACCGGGTAAATTAATTGCACATTCGGGTACAATGCGAACCGGAAAGACCAGGAGAACGATCCGGGATACCGAGAGACGGGCGCCACCGGAGCGTGTATTATATTTCAAACCCACGGGGGATACCCGTGACGAGGGGAATTTCGATTCCCGAACCATTTCCGACCGTGCAATGGAGAAATTCCTCTGGATAAAGCGGAAAGCAAGCTACTTCAACAATGCCGACCCCTGGAAATTCTACGAGAGGGAGGACGTGATGAACTCACGGGCCTTCATGGTGGACGAGTGCCAGATATTGTCCATGGATTTCCCGGTTATGTTCACAGCTCTACGAATGGGAGGGTCCAACGGCATACCGAAGGATATCGTGTGCGCAGGAATTCCATTATCATACCGGGGCGAGGTGGTGGTGATACCGCCCAACCATCCCGGAGAGGTTCCGAAAGGCTCCATGCCGTTCCTGCTGTCAGATGCAACGAGAGTGGATGTGGGTTCCATTAAATGCCAGATGGACAACGACAGATGCCGGAACCGGGGAAACCGACAACTCCTGATCCACGGTGGGGATATCGTTACCGACTTTACCAAACGGTTCAATGCTGATGACCTGGTGGGTGATGATAAATACAGGATATCCTGCATGGCCCATTATCCGGAGTTCTCGGGAAAACCGGAGTTCCTGGACCGACCTGTACTGAAGAGGTTTTACACGGCAAAGAGTGAATGATTTTTTTGTAGAATAACTCAGACCATAAATTTTGGATGCAACATTTTATTCAATGGACCGAGTAGGAGGGATCTGATCGTAAAGCGATCAGTCTCGAGATAACAAATTCCGATATTTACCACCAACCCTTCATTCCTGAATCACATCAACATAATTCAGTTCCGGGTCGTTGGCCATGATCTCGATCAGTCCTTTCCTCGAATCGCTCAGGTAATCGAGGAGGTCCCTTGAAAACTTCTCTCCGGCAACGATGACCGGTATACCAGGCGGATATATTGTGATGGTCTCCCCTGCGATCTTACCCTCCAGTTCACAAAAGGGCGTTGGTGTGAGATTGCCTTTCCTGAACGCACGCATTGCCTCAGGGAAACTCTTTACCTTCTCGGGAGTGGATGGGAAGGGTATCGTTACCTGTTGAATTTGGGCTTTCGTCTTTTCGGGGCTCTCAGTCTTTATAATCTCCCGTATCGCGCTGATGGTTGAGAGCATGTCTCTTCGTTTTATCTCGAAAGTGGTTATGAACATCAATGTAAATGCATCCGATCCTATTTCATTTAAACTATTATTTTTAATATCTCTGAAACTATAAAACTAGATGCGCACGATATAAAATTTTACATGAAATAGGATCGGAACTAATACCCTAGGATGGGCGAAAGCCCAATGCAGGTGAATGTAGATAATTCAGGTAAAATCTACGGAATAACTGAGAAATTTTGGCACAGGACGGTGTACAACAAAGGTTTATTATAGAAATACAATCTTTCCACTCCCGATGTACAATGGCCCGGCTAAGAAGAGCCCTTCAATGAACGAGGCTTTGAACGACGTTATCTCGGATATTAGAGCGATAATCCCGGATAATACCGAATCCCGATTTCATGCTGAAATGTTCACTCCCTTCACAGAAAGACCAGGGGTCTGCCGTGTTGGGGCCGTGGACGGCTCATCGACAATTGTTATAAGGGGACCTTCATTCATCGTGGGATCATATAAAAGCGCTTCAATGGTGTTCACGGGTCATGAACTGGCAGGTACAACTACCACCCCTACCATGCCCATACTAATCAGCAAGGATAATTTGAATGACGTGTATGGGAGAATATTTTCAGATTTCGTAGGGGAGCCCCCTCGAAAGAAAGTTAGAGACCTGGAATTGGCCCTCCAGAGGATACGGGTCATAGAAGAGATGAAGATGGTCTCAGGTCTAGTGGAAGAGATGGACCCGGGAAGTATCATACTCGTGGATGGGCCCCTTCGCTCCACCATTACAAAGCTGGATGCTTTCATGGAGGCTACATTCAAAAAGGCTCTTGAGAAAAACATATCAGTTGTCGGAATATCAAAATCGAGCTCACTATCCATGGATAATACAGCCATTGTCCCCCTGGTTCAATATGAGGCAAAAAGGGTAATTGGTAAACGAATGTGGTGCTTTGACGTTGGGGAAAAATTCGACGGTGCCCTACGCGGCCATCAGAGTCATCTTTTCGGCAGTGTTAATATCGTAAAATTTAATCCCCATTCAGACTTCGTTTTCAGAGCGGACATACTCACGGATGAAGATAACGAGACAGAAATATTAAGGAAAATCTCACCATACTGCCGGGACCCGTCCTATCTGGGATATCCCTATCCACTTGCCCTAGTACATAATGAGGTAAGCATTACAAGAGGAAGGGCTGAAGACATGCATCATCATATGAAGGAAATTGCTCTTACAAGCGGTATAAACAGCGACCAATGGAGATTTCTATGCCAGGATTTCCATGATGTCCTTGATCGAGGCGTATAGTGAATAATTCCTTTTGATATTGAATTAGGAATAAGCTTCGGGACTGGAGAGAATATTATAAAACGCAAATTCAGTGGGATGTTCCACAAAATTACTCTCAGAAAAGGAGATAAACACCATGACCGAAAATATCGGCAGGATTATTGGCAATGATGTCCGGGAGATCACCTTCAGGGCTGCTTTTGGAACGGAGGTCTTCTTAGGTGAGATACTGGTGGCAAAGGACCCATCCACAGAGAGAGAATTCCTTCTCAGGATTTTCAATATGAGAATGGGGTTCGAGGCATCGGATCAGGATTGGCCTGCAAGGACCGCTGGGAATATGCTGACCCTTGAAAAAGGGAACATCGATTTCGATCTAAGCGATCAGCAAAGAAGACTCTTCAAACTCGGAATATGCAAGTCCCTGGGTTACGTTGAAGGCGGAATCTTCAAGAAACCGAAGACCATGCCAGCCCATTTCGGTGGGGTTCGAAGGGCCCGTGAAGAAGATCTAAAGCTCCTTGAGACCTTCATGGGTGATGTGTACGTTGGCAAGCTGAGAAGCGGGGAAAAGCTCGTTAACATCCCAGTTGGCGTTCATTCAAAGGATTTTCCGTCACACGTGGGAATCTTCGCCACCACGGGAATGGGAAAATCCAACCTTATGAAGCGGCTGGCCGCATCCGGTATGGTGAATGGAACCACAGGTTTGCTGATATTCGACCCACATGGGGAATATTACGACGGGGGGGGAGAGGGAAGAATGGGATTGAACCACCACCCTGAAGCTAGAGAGAGATTGAAGGTATATTCGGCAAGGAAATTGACGGGCCCCCATAACCCTATAAAGGTAAGCTCAAAGGAGATAGAAGTGGACGACCTCCTACATCTCTATGATTTCTCCGGTGCCCAAAAAGACGCATTGGCCTCGGCCAAAAGAGTCTATGGTGACAACTGGGTAACAAGCCTCCACGACCTGGAAGTGCAAGAACTCGCCCGAGATCTTGAAAACACCTTCGAGAGCACACTCTGGGTAATCAGGAGAAAATTGAAAAATTTATTCTCGTATGACTTGCTTCATAGAGACAACAGTATAAGCATAACCGGTGACATTATTTCTTCTTTGGAGGAAGGAATGACCGTACTCGTGGACACTTCCTGTATGGGTGAATCAGAAGAGCTTTTAATAAGCATAGTGATAGCTAGATCAGTCTTCAAACGTTATAAGGACACTTATGCAAAACCGGATAAATTCAGAAATATCATACCTGTTCTTATTACCATGGAGGAAGCACAGAGGGTACTGGGCGGTATAGCACATGGGGATAAGGGCAAACGTAGGAATATCTTCACAACTATCGCAAGGGAAGGAAGGAAGTTCAAGGTGGGTCTCTGCGCCATCTCACAGCAGCCAAAGCTCATCGACGAGGAGATACTTTCACAGTTCAATACCCTTTTTATTCTTGGTCTTGCGGATAGAAAGGACCGGGATATGCTGACATACTCTGCCAAACAGGACATCTCCGGTCTCGGAACGGAGATCCAGATGTTGATGCCGGGTGAGGCTTTGATCACATCCCCTTCAGCCCCCTTTGCACTTCCGGTGAACATCGACCTTTACGAGGATTACATGAAAAAATACACGGGTGGCAGTGAAAAAATAATGGATCGGGAAGTTGAGAGGGGCAGTGCACTTCTGGACAGTTTCTTCTGATCCGGGATTGAAATTATGCGGTTAAGACGAAGGTTTAATTTTATTTATCAGGAAAGTATTTCAGTACATTGATCCCTGGAGTGCTTTAGGATGCAACAACGATACAAGATCTGTTTTGCCATTGCAGCCATACTATTTTTCATGGTCGGGCCGGTCAACAATACCCTTAGCTTTCCCGTGACCTCCCAAAGGGATGTATCATGTGATCTCAATGGTGATGTCGAGAATAATACTCCACTCCAACTTTCCGGCGATTGCCTTAATAAAGAAAATTCTCCGGACTCATCCGAAAATACTCCAAGCAGGGCGATCGAAAACACTAGGGAAGATCTTCCCAAAATTGGTACTATAAGCCGTACACTGGAAATTGCACCGGGCCAGCGATACTATGCATACCTGGACTACGAAGAAGCGGTACTTGTGGAGAAACACATTCCGGATAGTACGGTTTTACTCCCGCAAACGGTAAAAGATGCAATTGAGTTGGTACCTGAATGGCTACATGATGATCTGGAATATACATTCACCACTCTTACCAGTGATGATTCAACAATTTATGCCCAGGAGATCCTTGATTCTGCGGATCCACGCTATGTAGATGAGATCGCCTTTTGCATCGCGCACTCTCATAGAGGACTTCTTGAGAGGTTGATCGAGACCAGCGAGTCGCACCTCTTTGCAGAGAATGCGGAAGATATCTATGCTATGAACGACAGGAACCTGGATTACGCGGAACTTGTGGAAAAGACCGATCATACTACACTAAGCTATAAAAGCGGTTTTGGCGGATCCCATGAACTTGAAAAGGATAATTATTACTGGTACGTTGTCTATCCCAGGACTCATATCGAATTACCCCATAATGTGGATGTGGAAGGGACTCCGCGGTTCTGGCGTTCTTATTTTCCTGATAATTCCGACTATGGGACCACCCTCTATGATGCTGTAAAGAATGCTACAACTATTTACAACGCAGCTGAACTGCTGGGTACCTGGTTAATTGATTTCATGGAGTTCGCTTACGGCTGGAATGGAATACAGCCAATCGCCATCTGGCGAAATCCCACACAGTGCTCATGCGGCCAATACACCATTATAACGGGGGCTCTCGCAAAAACAATGTTGATCCCCACAACAGGTCTAGGCACCCATTCCGAAGATCACGCCTGGAACGAGTTCTATGACACGAAATGGATACACTGGGACACAAGTCTCGGCGATAAGGATGCCAATGAGATCAATATTATTAACAGTCCCGGGACCTACGATCCGGACTCACCCAATGGGTATGGTGGAACCGGCGGGGCTCTCGGAAAGCAGGTATCCACAGTTTACATGATCCGGGGAGATGAAGCGATTTATCAGAGCCTTCAGTATACGCCTTACGGGACACTCAAGATAATGGTCACTGATAAAAATGATGAGCCTGTGGACGGGGCAAAGATTCTTCTTTACCCGGCAACCCTTGGAACAAACAATCCTGACAGGGGATCTTGTATGTGGGGATATACGGATTCGTTAGGGTCCGCTGTTTTCCAAGTTGGCAACAAGCTGGACTACTTCGCTAAATCGATCCATCCGATCCTTGGGACCATTCCCGAGGGGGATCAGATTGTTAAGGTGGCGGCCAACGTCCAGAACGGTAATACATACAATTTCAACATCAAGTATGCTGATAACGGCGACAATAGCTTAAACGTCACGGAAAAGAACTCACAAGGGTCAGGTATAGTAAAAATTATTTCTTCTTTCAAGGTGGAGAGCGAGCGGCAGTGGTGCGAGAATGAGGAGACGAAGGCCTATGGCCTTGGCATACGTTACCCCTTCGATACAGTGGGACAATCCATCACATCTTTTATCTGCGATTCCGAAAACTTCAATAATTATCTTTCCGGGGATCATTTCGATGCTTACGAGCTTAATTCACGCACAGACCAAAAAAATATCTTATTCGAATCCGACATGCAGAAGGATTGGTATCTGGTCCTGTCCAACGAACATTCGTACGTCACTACCAAAACAGTTAACATAACCATGGACGTTTTTTTCCGGGCTCGGCCTGTGGTAGAAATCACGGGTCCCAGAAGCGGCAGCCTTCTTTGGGCCGGAAGCTCCATACCGGTAGGTGGGACCGTGTTCAGTCCCAACACCTTAACCTCGCTTGCTTATAGCATAGACCAGGGAGAATGGCAGGATATCACTGATAAATACAACGAAGCGATGGGTATATTTTCATTTTACTGGTCACCTGCCTCGTTGGATGCCGGGGAGCATACACTGGAAGTGAGGGTAGAGGACTCCGTCTCCGATATGGATACTGATATTTGCACGGTCTTTTTAGATGCCGCACCACCAATGCTCGACATCTCCGACCCGGGGAATGGTTCTTTCTTCCGAGAAGGCGAAAAAATTGGACTGTCAGGAAATGTTTCTGACGATATTGGTCCTACATCGCTGTTTCTGGACATCCGTTCGACGAGAATAGGTGGACGCATTCTTATTAGCGGAGAAAATATAACCAGCGCCGTTTCGGCCGGCCAATTTACATATTACTTTTTTACTGACGATCTGGACGTTGGGGAATACCGAATAGAGTTGAGAGCAGTGGACAGGGTTGGGCTAGAAAGCTATGAAAGGCAATGGTTCTATATAGATATTGAAGAACCAGTAATCACCATAAGCGAACCGGTGGGACAGGAAATCGTCGGTGGCCCGTCAACGATACATATAACAGGGACAGCCATGGACGACATCGGTTTAGCCTCTCTTGAGCTGGAGACCAGTTCCGGGCATCGGGCCGACCTCCTTTCAAACCTGAATGGTACTTTCTGGAAATATGACTGGAACGCGAGCGGACTGGAATCCGAGCGTTATTCCATCCGCGTTTCGGGAATAGATGGGATCGGAAGATGGGTCCAGGTCTCAGTGTTCGTGGAGCTTGACAACGATTTACCGGAAATAAAGATCGAGAAAGATTACGATACCATCATAAGCGGGGGAAGAGAGATCGATTTCACCGGTACGGCAGCGGATGAGAACGAACTGGAGATAATAGAAGCCGCCATCATTTTTTCATCCAGCTCCCCCGGTAGCGATAGACGGACAATAGAAAGCAATGAAACAGAGTGGATAAACATATCCGAGAGCGCCATCGGGAGCAAATGGCTTTTTCATTGGGATACATCCGATCTGAGCTCGGGAAATTATACTTTCGCGGTGAGAGCAACAGACGAAGTTGGAAATGTAGCCGTGGAGACAATAAGAGTATTCATAGATGCAACGGATCCCATCCTGAATTTTAATTTGAGGTCCCCTGGTGAAATACCCGTGGTAACCGGTGTGGTGACAATAAACGGAACGGCCTTCGATAACCTTGAGATAACTGCTCTCGACCTGTCGTGGAAAACCAAGAGCCGGAAATCGCTACTAAATGAATATGACGGGATAACCTGGACATATAAATGGGATACCAGCACTCTGGATTCAGGTGAATATATTATAGAGATACGGGCGGAAGATCAAGCCGGCCGTGAGACAGTGCTTAGGCAGGGAATCATAGTGGATAACGATCTACCTGAGATAACGGCCCATTCGAATTCCAAAAGCACGCCCCTTCATATCGGAGATGCATTGATCCTCACCGGAAAAGCTCTGGATGCTAATGGACTATCGTCGGTCATTGTAAAAATCGACGAAGGAGCATGGTCGGCCGCATACCTAAACAATGGTGCCGGTGAATGGGAGTTCAGATACAACACCGGGGAATTGAATGGAGGGAAACACACCGCCACCATAAGGGTCGAAGACATTGTTGGCCTGAATGTTACCAAGACCCTTCGATTTACTCTAGTGGAGCAAAATACAGGGGGAAATGTAATGCGGATCGCTGGAATTAAATGGTATTACTCGGTCACAGCCATGGCGATCATAGTGGTAATGTTACTGTTCATAGTATTTTACTTTGTGGTAAAAAGGCGGAAAAAAATGGGGGAGAAACGCGAGGTGGATTATTTCTGCTTATTTCCGAAAGAGCCCGAGAGTACGGAAGATTCGGAAATTGACCTTTTTCTCCCGCCACTCGAAGATGTCCTATTAGATATTCCCGATCTAAGCAGCGGATCTATGACGGACTCACCACCAAAAGGCCCAGACAGAATCGATGACAGAACAGAGGAAACCAATCCGGTTTGTACGAGATGCGGCGTTAGAGCGGAATATTTATTGGAATACGACTGTTTCTGGTGCAAAAAATGCAAGGATTATGTCAGGGGGGATGCTTCCCATGAGCCAGATGAGAAATCAACATTAGAGCTGAACTTCAAGTTACCTGGACATTACAAGAAGAACGAGAATGGAGAAGGAAAAAGCACCCTCAAAGATGGTAACACCGATAAAGACATCCTTAAGGAATACGATGCCGGGTCGGATACCGCAGCCTCCACTCCCAAAGTCAGTTCATCCATTGAGACTTCCGCATTGCAGCGAATGAACATACCAGCGCTCCCTGCGTTGGCACCGCTCGTACTCTCGAAACTGCCTCCAATTGGAGAGAAAACAGCGAAAGGAAAAGACCATGGCATGGATAAAAATGAAATTGAGAGGCCGCGAAAGATCACCCGAAAAAAAGTCATTAAGAAAATGAATAAAGGATAATGCAATGGGATATGGAGATGTCAGCGTGAGAAGAGAATTCACCGGCGACCGGAATGGAAGGATACCCTTTGCCTATGTTGCAATCGTGATCCTGCTGTTGTCTGTCGGGGCAAGCTCCTTCATGCTAGGTCAAGACGAGGATTACAGTAAGGAAAAGACCAAAGAGTCCTCAAAGGTTACTTCCGATTTCCAGGACCTTTCAGCGCTGGATCTGGAAACTAAATTATATTTCATCATGCACGATGTGCTCTCAGAGAGAATGACAGTTCCCCCAGAGAATGACACAAAGGAACTGGATCAGATCGACGAGATGGTCCGAAATAGATTGAGCGAGTATATCTCTGAAGAATATCCCCGAACGGAAGGAATTTTCAATATCCACGTACTTGAGTGGGATCTACATGTGCTTCTCGACGAAATGAACACTTCGGCCTTGATGAAGGAGACAAGTACCGTTAGGTGTGGAAGAACATACGTTATGGATAACACTAGTCTTTTAGAACTGGATACGGCGGCCCCGCCATTCGTGCAAGCCACATCTAAAGCAGTCTATTTCCGTCTGGTAGGGCACGTGAAATTCAGAATACACAACATGGACGAGGACATAACGATAGAGAAGTACTCAACCTTCAACAAGAACGTTTATTCTCCCTTACCGCTCATGAAGAACCTTGCTTCAAGGTTCAAAAGCGACAGTTCAGGTGAATTCAGCTCAGTGGGCAGGATGACACGCTACATGATAACGACCCTGGCCCAATACCGAGTGTTAAGCGGATTTGCGGGGGGAGGATACGGGGGGCCGAACGATGGGAAAGAAATAAGCGATGTGATCACGAAGGAGGACGTCGAGATCGCCGTAAACCTGGCATTATTACTCATGCAGGCCCGCAATTATCGAGATTTCGACCGTGAAGCCGCTAGAGGGCAGGAAGCGGCCGGTGATCCGGCACGAGATATTGAAAAACTTATGGATAATTACGTGAACAACGGCTCCATAGATCCAGCGGACCTGATCGCTCTGTACAACGATCTTGAAAACCAGAGTATGGACCCTGGAAGGATATTTGCCCAGTCGATCTATTCTTTTGCTGACAGGTTCGTATGGGAGCTGCTCGAATTGTTCTGGGGTGAGGAATGGGACCCGGAAGGGGACGGGACCTGGGATAATGAGATGTATTTCGACCCAACCTTGGACGAACCAATTGTTGACTGGGAGGAGATCGAAGGGAAAAGCGATACCGAAAATTGGTGCAAGGATCGTTTGATGAGATGGCTCGAGGTCTTCGGGAAATGGCTTGGCATCACCGAGAACGGGGAGGAGAACGGGGAAATTGTGAAGATCCAGGCACAGCAGGAGGAGAGCACAGTCATCAAGGACATCTACGCGCGTTATCGGCACCCGCCCAATGCCGGAGATGTGGCAGGAACTCCCTCTGGAGCCGATCTCTGCGATATTCTTATGCCACCCCCGGGATATGGTCCCCCGGATTATTATGTGACAGGAACTGATGCCTATCATGTGGACGGTAGGTATTACTTCTTCGGTGATGCTTCGGACAGCACATCGTCCAACAAGAGATGGTACGTACGCTCGTATGTCCGACCGGAAGAATCGAGCCCGGGAGATTCCACCGACGCAAGGTATCTTATCCTTGGTGAATCCCCAGGAGTTGGGGGAGATGAAGGACGTCCTTACACCTACAAGATAATCTGCAGAGACGACTGGGGTAGTGGGATCCCTGAAAAGACCTATGAATACTATCTCGTGAAAGAGAGCCTTATAGAGAAACACAGGGACTATTACGAGACGGGTTTATCCTATTACAACACTATGAGATTTATCGTGGACTCATTGACCCGGAGTATGAAACAACAACCATCGGATATAAATAATGTAAACTCCAAAGGAATGACTGACTATGTTGCATACGATACTGACGCCTATTTCGATGAAACAGAAACCGGCATCACGATAGATCCGAAGGACGGGAGGTCAATCCTGGGTGATGAACTTAGGGGCATCATGCGAAAAGACGGGGGAGTGGTCAATGATGCTATCGTGGACTTTGAGGATTATGCATCTCAAGAGAAAGAAAATTGGTTCCGGCAGGGGGCTTATCTGAATGATACGGACCGTCCTGATGATTCGGGTGAATATTTCATTTACGAATTAATCAGCGAGACCGCGGACCTATGGTACGAGATGCTAGTCAATCTCTATGACGGTGGATACCGGGAATTCGATTCGGACGGAGATTCTTCCTATGGCCCTCAAAACGGACCGAATCACTGGAACAATTATGATAACAACCCCAATTCCCAGTTGCCCGAGGAACAATATCAAACGTCCTCTCATGAATCAGAATCCGGAAGTGACAAGCTCGCAGGCAGTTTCAAGTTCCGCAATGACGCACTAAGGGACTGCTATTACAGAGTAATGGAGATCGTGAGGACCAGGGATGACGCGGTGGATTTCTCCTTTACGAACTGGGAGGATCTTGGGAGCAGTCACTGGATATGGACTGCGAAAGGATCATGCGGTCAGGCGGGCATACTATTCGGGTGGGTCTATTCAGGCAGTGGAATAGTGGCAGTACCATTTGTGGATCAGCAGATGATCCCTCGAGAATCATTCGACGGAACCGGCTCCGTGGAAGATTTCACACCGTCCGATGAACCCTGGAAGAATTCTTTACAAACCTATGCCGAACCGATATGGGACATACTAAAGCTTGGGAATAGCGGTCAAACGAATCTTGCCAATAATGACTTCGGCAATGGTATTGCAGCAGCAGTTGGAAACATCGTGGGGTGGAGCGGAGAACCCGAAACGACGAACGAAGCATTGCTTGACGATATCAAAGCGGAATTTATCGAGGGAAGCGGCGGTCAAGGGGGTCTTGACCTTACCTCGGACGAGGGAACATACGGTTCAACGGGGAACTCATATGACTTCAATGGCGACTTTTACGATTTCGTAAGGGGAAATATCGGCAAAGAATTCCTATCCGTAAATGCGCTCTGGGATCAGGTTTCAAAGGAGAACGGATGGATGGCTCAGATCATAAAAACGGAAACCCTTGATCGTCTCGACGACAATCTCGACGTTTTCAACATACCATTTACAAGTGCGTCACAGCTAAACGTCCCATGGGAGTTCTGGCACGGTGACCGAGCTACAGCCATTCGGAACGGGTCTCTATTTTCGGAAGAACTGGTCGTGGACCAGGTTCCGGACAGGCTGAAGGAGGGGAGCGACCACTTAAATATCGAGATAAAGGTACCCCTCAACGGTACGCATTTCGTGGATGTTCAGGATCTTGAATTTCCAATGTCAAAGGACTGTTTTTCAGCGGTATGGTTGGTCAATATAACGGGGGATGTACAATATAAAATCAGAAATTCCAGATTATCCTCCATTGGAACGAATGGACACGATTATTTCTGGTACAACCATTCGGTGGTGCTGGACATCGATTTTCCGGTTCCAATCTACTCGGGATGGGACCTGGAATCGGGCTGGCAGACCGAGGATATCGATTACAAAATGACCCGTCGCTACTTCCAAAAAATGAAAGAGGACTCTCCTGCCGACCCATTCTTTGCTTCCAAAGCTCTTGTTGAAACCGTCGATGCAAGCAGAGATGTAGCAGATTGGATGCTCGATACCAAAACTGCAGCACATCATTTAATCGTTAATTCACCCATGATGGGATCCAAGGAAAAAAGTAGTTTTCTCTCGGACCTGACTACCATAATGACCCGGGCTGCGGATCCCCGAAGCGACGAAGAGGGATTGCTGGAGCTTGCAGCAGCAGACACCGATTATATCAACAATATTTCACAGAGCGCAACAAAACTCAATGACCTGGGCCTATCTGATGTGAAGATCAATTACTTTGGGTACGACGGGGTTTATCATACAGCCACAAGTACGTTGGAGATAAGCAGAGGGGATATGGACCGCGGAGTGAACGATACTGCACTTGAATACGTTTTTAAACTCGATGGCGATATGAATTTTACCGGTGAAGATCGGATACTTGAACAGACATTCTTTGATTATAAAATGGCGGGTTCTCCAGCGGATTTTTCTGTTAAGGGTGAACTTTCACCGAACAATATGAGGGGACGTGGGTTGGTTCATAATTTCAGTATAGATGCTGGAGGCTACCTGCCGGTTCGATACGGCACCGCTGCACCTGTGGATCATCTATTTTTACCACAGCTTGGAACGAATGCCACGATCAAGATCGGTATTATTTCTTCGGTTCCAATACCCCAAGAGCTTAAAAATGCCATCGGGAACACGAAAAGATTCGAGCTGGAAGAACACAGAGGAGCCGCGTTGACGGGACAGTCCGAAAAATACATCAAATACTTCTTGGGAGTCCTTTACAACAAACATATAGACACTCTAAAAACCGGGGAATATTTTGGGATCAATTTCAATGTTTCAGGAGCACCGGGCATTGCCGGATATATAAATAAAACCTATGGAATCGATCTTTCGGGTCTATCACCCACCATAGGTGAGAAGGTACTTCGGCTTTTCGTTAAACACCTTATAAACAACACCTTCTACTTACTGAATTCGCTGATAGAGCCCGCAGGAGCGCCTTCATTCTTCATCAAGATACCGAAGGAAATAACTCCATACCTCGTTCATAGCACGTATCACCGGGAATATGGTGGAAACATATGCTGGGAGGGTTCAATGGCGCAGATGATGACCACTTCGCCGTACATGGGGTCACCCTGGAATGCCGGGAAAAGAACGTTCACCGGGGGTAAGATATACTCCAGCGGAGATAGATACATCTTGAGATATGAAATAGACGCTGGGAAATAAACCATTGTTGGATCACTTGATATAGTAACGGGTAATTCCATCTGTCAATAATCTGATTTCACCTCAAAACAAGTTCAATTTCACTTTCCAGCGAGATATCAAGTTTTTCCGAGGCATTTCCATTCCTGACGGCAATCTCAACTTCCCCTGAAGATGAGTCCGTCATCAATAAATCACCCTTCATTACCTTATAATATGCCTTCCTTCTGGTAATCGGAAAAATATGTCCAGAAGTATGCAGCGATAAGTGCGCAGGTTTATTTTTCGCAAATATCTCATCAAGAACGTCGCATTTCAATGAGCTTATAATATTCCCGAACCTGTCGATATGAAGCGGTCTGAACTTTATCCATATACCTCTTTCATCAGTCTTCATGTCAAAGCGATAAAGATCCAGTTTTTCTACTAGTTCCAGTGCAGGTCCGATCTTTGCAAGAGGTAAACCCTGAATTATCATGGCAGCAGCCCGTGCGAAAACATCCCTACCGTGAAACACGTTCGATATTTTTCTATGGAATATGGATTTGTGAGCGATTTCATAAGTACGGTCCATACCCGACATTTCAGCTGCGGGATAAAGGACACCGTTATCCGGCCCTATAAAAATTCCTTTTTCAGTGAGTATACAAATCGGTTTCCTCGACGATCCCACTGTTGGGTCCACGACGCATACATGTACCGGTCTTGATTTCGTTCGGAACCACTTGGCACTGGATCTTAAAATATACGCTCCTTCGTATATGTTCTGAGGCGTTACATTGTGAGAAATATCGATGATAGTGACATCGGGAACTTGAGAGAAAAGTATTCCCTTCATCTGAGCTACGTAATGGCTTTCACCAAAATCCGTGGTCAATGTTACAATTCTTCCCGTCATGTTTATTCACACAACTAATATCCAATAAAGTTATAAACGCACTAAATAATTTGGATTTTTCATTTGAACCGTATTAAACCGTTACTTTCCATATTCGTAAGAAATGCGGCGATCCTGGGAAATAACTGCTTGGTGGCCTTCCCGGATTCTCCCTTGATAATCCCCCCAATGGCCCGGACATCCTTTTCTCCGTCGATGAGACGAAATATATTTGAGCCTTTTTCGTCAAGGCATATCCTGAAATAATCATCCTTTCCAAGTAATCGCATGAAGAATTTCTGATATCGACTGGGTGCTCCACCGAACCTCTTTTTTCTAATTATACAGCGCCCTGTAGATGTTGAAACGTACCAATGGCAGGTTCTGACAGGGATCATATTCAACATGTTCGCATCGGACCCACTTTCGTCAGAAGTCATATTACCAGTTCCGAGATAAAAAATATCAATCAGTATCTTCGTTCGAGTATTCCACAATATCCTTTGATCGAAGCGGCCCTCTCACGACGAAATACCATATTAGAAAACCCAAGTAAGCGAAAACTAGAAATCCTGGCCATGACACAGGGTCAGAAAATATCGCAGGTTGGACATGGCACATGTAGAGAAGGGCTATAAAGACACCGGCGATAGCCTCTCCCGCAATGAGACCCGAACTGACCAGTATTCCGTGGGTTTCGGTCTTTTCCAGTATTCTATCAACAATACTCTTTTTCTTTTCTTTACTCAATCCTTGAACTCGGTCAACCCTTTTTGCGATGGTTATTCCCGTCAGGTGTTTGATAATACCGCCTAGCATTATAGGAAGGGTCAAAGTAAACGGAAGGTAGATGCCTATTGCGACGGCCATGACGCTTAGATCGAGAGCGATAAGGATTATAGCTATGACTACGCCAATAAAGAACATAAGATAGTTAAGGTCCCACTGAAACACACCCTTAGCTATGGTGGCCATTACGGTGGCCTGGGGTGCAAGGAGGTTTGCACTGCCGATGCTGTAAACATCATCCAGCATGAACACAACAAAAGGTACAACAAGAGCCGCTACGGCAACTCCCAGGAAACGGGCAATCTGAAGATTATACGGAGTAGCTCCAAGCAGTTGACCGGTTTTCAATTCCTGCATTGAATCTCCAGCAATCGCCGCACTTACACAAACAACCGCCCCTACAATGATGGTGGCAGTCATTCCAACGTATTTATCAACGGGAAGTATCATTAGTAGAAGTGCGGTGAAGAGCAAAGTGGCAACCGTAACTCCGGAAATGGGATTATTTGATGAGCCCACAACTCCTGCCAGATATCCGGCGATGGCTGTAAACACAAAGGTGGCAACGAACATCATTATTGTTGCAACAACCGTCGCAAGGATATTTTTGGTCGCAATGAAATATACGATACCGACAATTATCGAAATTATTGCAAAGTACCATAGTTTCATCCTAAAATCCTTTTCGGTTCGTATTATATCCTCATCATCCCCCTTTGACGTGGTGCTCCGTATGGCCTCGCCAACACCCTTTGCAATGGCTTTCCGCATTTTAATAAGGGTCCATATACCTCCGGTTACAATGGCTCCGACCCCCACATAGAGCGTATTCTCGAACCATACCTGCCAGACAGAGCCCAATGATCCACCTCCGTTCAGCTCGTAATAGAGCCCATCTACCGGCCAACCGGATACGGCCCCTACGAGTGGGAGCATGAGAATCCAACCGATGACACCACCGAGGAACACCAAACTGGAAATTTTCAGCCCTAGAATGTAGCCCACACCTAGTAGTGCAGGTGAAAGGTTCAAACCACCATACATCCGTACTCTACCGCCTCCAAGGACCCCTTCCATCTTTTCCTTCCAGAGACTGAAACCGAAAGGTGAGCCGATATATTTGAAAAGTGCACCCATTCCAAGGGCACCGAATACAATCTTCATCCCTGAACCGCCTTTCTCACAGCTTTTCAGCACCTCCGCGGATGCCACTCCTTCCGGGAAGGGAAGGGCCAGGTCCTTAATCAGCACATTTCGTAGAGGTATTGTAAACAGCACCCCGAGAAGGCCCCCCATCAGGGCAATTATTATTGTAAGAATAATGTAATAACCGTTCTTCCCCCAAAGGTTACTCCATCCTGCTAACCCTCCAGTCATTCTGTGTAACACCACTAGGCCTGGTATTGTAAATATGACCCCTGCTGCGAGAGATTCACCTGCCACAGCCACACATTTCGATAGGTTTATTTCCAGGATATTCGCTTTCATGGGTTTGAGAACTGCCAATCCCATTACAACAGCTGGTATGGTAGCGGATACGGTCATTCCTGCATAGAGCCCCAGGTATGCATTGGCAGCAGCCATGAGTATGGTCAACAAGACACCTACAATTAAAGCCCTGAAGGTCAACTCGGGCAGCACGGTATCGTGCTTGATATATGGAATAAAATCATCGTTTGCCATTCGCACCCCTTCTTAGGCCGTATAATAGTCATAGGAAATCTCTAGTGTAAAATCGTTTCCCGTGTCAGCAAAACTTCGCATCCCGAACAGACTCGGTATAAGTGGCTCCTGGTCACCGGCAATTACTGAAATAATGATGTCCCATTCTCCCGTGCCGTTCAAGAATGGAAACTCGCTGGGAGGATTGGCTTCATCGAAAAGTGAGAAGGAACATTCGATTCTGCCAGCCCCTCCATTGGAATTCTTATCGGAAAATTCATCCGTATACGAACCATCCGGGCTCTCAACTTTGATGGTAAAGGAATCAGGTTCGTTCGTGTGCCGATTGTCCGCATCGGCTTCGTCGGACCAAGTAAGTATGAAAGAAATAGCCATTACATTCGCCTCGTCGACGAGGGATTTATGTATGGATTCACTTCCCTCCACTGCTCGGTCAACTATCAAAACGGGTTCACTTACTCTCTGGTCCATATTCGAAAGGTCAAACGGATTTTCCAGCAGTATAGAATACCTTTCAATGGTCTCTCCGAAAATTAGAGAGCCGACTATCGCAATCGAGAAAATGATTATTCCAAGTAGAAGAACCTTTTTGTCATCCAAAGCCATGTGATAACCCTCCGCCCAATTATCCTTCTATTCATTTATATTTTTTCCAACTTGTATCTTAGGAAAAAAAAATTTTATATAATGTCTTTTAATTTCATCCTTGTTACATTCAAGGGTAATCAAATAAAATATGATACCAGAGAAGCAAATATTTATTGGTATTTTGTCCGGTTAAGGATTGTAATTAAAGTAAAAAAGATCGAAATTAAATGGTTTTTTCATGATAGAATGTCCGGTATGTAAAACCCCGAATGAGGATAATTATATCCAATGCAGAAGATGCCGGGGTAATACGAATCCTAAGCGCCATAACGGTCCCAGCAGCTCTTCTACCCCCACTGAGGGACCCGCTATTAAGGCTGAGATGTTCAAGAACAGAGGGAATGAGGCTTTTACCAAGAACGATTTTCAGGGAGCGATCCAGTTTTACATGAAAGCGATTCAATATGATCCGGCTCACGAAGGAGCCTGGAACAACATGGGTCTGGCCTATAGAAGTACTAAGGATTTCAGGTCAGCCATCAAATGCTTCGATAAGGCAATAACCATCAATCCAAACAACGAACGGGCGTTGGCGAACAAGGAAGCGTGCGAGTATGAGGTGAATCGGGCCATTCTCGGATTAACAAAGAAGGAGAAAGAAAAACCCTATCATGAGATTCCTCACCGGGCAGTCTCAAATGAGAATTCTGTGCGTGAAAACGGAAATGAACCTCCTAATTATGATCAGGGACGAAGTGTAATATCCAAAAAAGCAGAGCCAGTCAACGTACAATCGCATAGGACGGAGATTAGCACCGTTGAGGAGGAAACGGCGGCGATTCCTACCCGTAATTCTTATTCAGAAACGAGTCAATCCTATGAGAAAGTAGATCGAACTGTCAATGTCATGGTCCCGCAAAAGGAATTGTACGAAACCAAAGAAACCGTCAATCCGGCTATTAAGGAAAAACAGTCCGAGCATCAGGTGGTAGAAACCGCACCAATTTTAGAAAAGAGAAGCAACGAACCAAAAGAAAGGGTACTACGAGAGGATTTGAGGTCCCGGGAACCCAAAAAGCGCCCAACGGAAAATTCATCTTCCTATGAATCATCCCATAAACGCGAGGTTCAAGGGAATATTCCACCTCCACCGGAGATGCATAGGGAAAGAAAACCCGAAACACTGGTACCGAGAAAAGAGACAACTGGGAATAAATTTATCATAGAGCAGAGAATGGGACCATTGGGGCTTCGTCCTACCACGGTCATCCGAACAGCCACAGAGAACGATTATGTCAATGAGTATAGGAAACAGAGAAATGGACGATTGGGTTATTCTTCCGATAGACGAAATAATATATCCAATTTCAAAGAAAATATCAATGAAGAGGACGTACCAGCCCCACCTCCGGACTATGAAGGACCGGTTGGGGAGGCAACAATGAAGGATTTATACAATCAGAGAAGCAAGGGAAGACCCAAAGAGGAAACTCTCTGTCCATACTGCAGGAATCCAATCAGTTCCAGTAACAGGAACATCCGTTGTATCGAGTGTGGTAGCTTTTTTTGCGCAACATGCGAGAAAGATTTCAGGGGTACAAGAGAAAAAGGACAAAAAGCAGTTTGCGCAAAATGTTACATCAATGAGATCAAGGAGAAGGAAAGGGAAAGAAAGGAGAAGGAAAGAGAAAAAAATAATATAAAAAAGCTTGAGGAACAAAGAAGGCTTCGCGAAAAATTGGAGGAAGAAAGGAAATTAAGAGACAAGCTGGAGGAAGAGAAAAGAAAAATTATGGATGAGATGGAAGTGGAAAAAAGAAAAATAAGGGATAAACTGGAGGAGGAGCGAAGAGAGAAAGTGAAGCTTGAAGAGGAGTCCAGGTTCAGGGAACAACTTGAAAGAGAGAGAGAAAAAATGAGAGAAGATCTGGACAAGGCTAAAAAGGAATTGGAAAAAGAATATCTTCTCCAGCACCAGTTGGACGAGAGACACCGTAAGGATAATTGGATTTACCAAGGTTTAAAGGATTCCAAAGAACTTGGGGACCGTAACGAAGATATTAAAAAATCGGAAACTAGTGATAGGCTCTGGTCATCAGATGAAACAACAATCGAAAGTCTTGAAGTGCAACCAGTCTTGGAGGCGAGCCCAGATGAGGATGAGAGTGTTTTCGATGTCCTTGCAAGGAGATTCGAAACGGGAGAGATTACGTCTGAAGAATACGAACTATTAATCGAAGAAGCACTGGAAGGCGATTGATGAAGCTGATGATATAGCTTGAAAGCTAATGAAGGAAAGTTTTAATAACACGTTGAAGTATTCGGGTGTGCAAATTTCATTGGATTGCACGCCTAAAAATATAATTTTTTTTATAAATATAAATCGGTAAGATATAATGAACCAGATGATCGAGGAATTAAAAGAAAAGCGGAAAGACCTTTCTGCCAAAGGCGAAATTCGACGTCGTAGCAGGGATAAGCTCAACAAGAAAACACGGGAAGCAGCAGATGCCCGTGACCATTTTAACAGACTTGTCCGAAAGAACCTTAACCGTACTCGTGAGCTGAGGGAGAAGAGAAATCGGACCAATGAAATGGTAAGAGAAGCTAAACAGGCTAGAGATGCTTACAACAAGGAATACCGCAAGCTCCAAAAGTTAATCACAATAACCCAAAAAGAAATGATGCCTCAGCAGGGCAACTCATTTCGGAATCTCAGAAGGGATCTCAACAAGCTTGAACACCGCCAGCAAACCCAGGTTCTCAAGGCCGGGGAGGAAAAGGATATAATAGAAAATATCAAAAAGATCGCCGATGAGATACGTGAGCGGGAGGAAGAGTTCGAAAAGAATGAAAAGACCCGTGAGTTGGTGGCAAAATGCAGGGAAGCTAGAAAAAGGGCGGAGGAAGAACACAATAACGTGGAGAAGTACGCAAACGAAGCACAGAAGAACCATGAAGAGATGATCCAACTCTACGAGGAAACAAAAAAATTCCAGAAAGAGGCGGACAAGAAACAGAAAGAATTCGTCAAGTCCAAAGTGGCGGCAGACGAGGAACACAAATTCCACTCACTCTATATGGAACCTATCCGCGATCTCGATAAGATAATCGGCAATCTCCTGCGCAGAAAGAAAAAGATAACCAAGAAGGTCCAGGAAGACAAGGTAAAGAAGGATGCGGAGGCACTTTTCGATCAGTTCAAAAAGGGCGGAAAGATTTCCACAGAAGACCTGCTTCAGTTTCAGAAAGTATCCTGAAGTTTATAATTGTCCATTGCCAATCGGTCCAGGGAAATATTGTAAAGAATCCCTGCTCCCATTGTTCTTTTTTTCAATGGGAATAATTTAATATAAAGCCAAGGGTATTGATGATGATATCCATATTTGTGGGTTACTCATTAGCCTTTCAACAAGGAGGAATGGTCTCGTGCAAGAGCCAAAGGACGATAAAGAGACAAACGTGGGTTCAACGATAATCATATCTGATGGGCACAATAAAATAGAAATGACCGATATAGAGGTCAAAAAGTATATCAATACCGTCACAAACGAACTGGATGAACTCAACGATGTTTCACATATAAGCACGGGACATCTTGCCAAATACGAGTTTGCTGCCATATGCTGGTGGCTTGGGAACTGTAAATATCTGCAGTTCGTAGATACGGCACCGGATCTGCCGGTACTCAGTAAGGATAAAAGGATGGCATACCCGGACATATTTGCAGTTTTTTCAATTGAGGAAAAAGTATCACCGTGTTTCATCGTTATTGCCGAATTCGACGGCACCGGACAGTTGAACATGTACAAAACATACATCAACAGGATGAAGGAGTATCCGCTCATCGGTGACTGTGATATTCTTGTGGCGGGAAAATATAAAAATGAATGGGCACTTTTCAACATCGACAATTTCATCCAAAAGGACGGTAGGGTCAGCCTGAGATTCGAAGAGGCGAAAAGGGCAAATTTAATGGGTATCCTATGCGGAGACGGTCATTTCCATGGATTGAATACAGGGACTCGGTGGTATTACGTGATTGAAACCGGTGAGGACATCGAACTCGTCAGGCAGGAGATCATTCCCTTAAGCGAAGCCGTCTCGGAACTGGCATTCGAGAGAGCGGATGGAAAAAAACTGCAATTCTCACCGCCGCTTCTGCACATGATTCCATTTTTCGGAACTTGGGATCTCTTCGAACAGTACCAAAATGAGGTAGTGCTTTCCGGCGCCAGACTCATACGCAACAAACCGCTTCATCTCTATCAGGTTCTCGTCTTCTCAACCCGGCTTATCGAACATCTGAATGGAAGATCACTCATCGATTGGAAACGAATTCTCCTTGAGGATGATTTCAAATACAGCGTGGACGATATAAAAAGAATGGTGAGTTCAGGCCAAATTGAAGAGATCGGCTTCACGGGCTTTGAGCAATATATACCGGACATCCAGATCCCAGCCTGGAATGCGGATGAGGATTGACGGTTTATCAACGGACTATCTTCTTTCTAACGACCCGCCGCCGGACCACGCTTCCATCATTTGAAACGGGGATCTTTATTGTTGTTGTAGATTTTTGTGGAACTTTCCCTTCGGCTTGCTCTCCAACTTTCAGTCTCGACATCTCGTCCGAGGAAATGGCCAGGTCCTCTCCTACACCCTTTCCGGATTCACCTTCATCGCTCCCGGTAACATATTCAAGACAGCTTTCACACCAGTAACAATCGTGATCGGGGTAATACGTCGAGGAGGTTCCACACCTGGAACAGATCGGGGGTTTTCCATCGTTGTTTGTCTTCAGATGTGAGGGAAGGACTTCACCGGAATTGGAAGTGCTCGCGATTTTGCTTGGACCGCGACCCTTGGTAGGCATTCTTGCCACTCGCCCACCAAAATGCCCTCCGTCAGGGCCGGTTGTGCCACCCAATTCTTGAGTACTAATGCTCGATAGATCGGCCAGGTCCGGAAGGGATTCTATCTGCATCTCCCCCCCTTCATCAAGATCAACGGTTTTGATTTTCCGAGCGGATTCAGGGTGTGAAACTGCCGTGGGTGTTTTCTCACTATCCACCTTGAAGCGCTCTTTTGTCTCGTGGGCATCGAGTTTCGGATCGTTCCACATGGAATAAGCCTTATTCTCGAATTTCTTCGTTCCTCTCTTTTTCAGAACCAGAACCAGTGCAATTATGATGACGCCAACCACCAGAATAACACCCAATATTATTGTGATCATTAAAAAAGTAACAAGCCCACCAACACTATCGGACTCGCCTTCATTCCCTTCAATTTCCCCTGGTTCAGAGGTTTTGTCGGTGGGATCCGTCCAATCATCGTTTCCGGGTTTACCGTCATTACCGAGGTATTCCTTGAGATTATTCGCTCCGTCCCTGTCTGAATCCCTGGAGCCATCGTTGCTCTTTCGATCAAGACCGAATTTGATTTCCCACCAATCAGGCATACCGTCCCCGTCAGTGTCAGTGGTGGCGGAAATGAACTCAACCATTTTACGCTCCATGGTTATCCGGTCCTTGACATCGATCACGAGGATAGTGACGTTGGCATAACCCGGGTCGCGTCCTACGGTTTTCAACTGATAAGACCAGATTCCATTTATAAAACTCGCAGTGATGTCCTGAGGTGTTTCACCATCGATGCTTATCTCGATACTCGAAATGCCCACGTCGTCCTGGGCACTTCCGTTTATCCAAACGGTCTTCCCTACTAGAACTGGAGCAGGATCATCATTATTGATGAGCAGGCCGTTTTCGGTAACCTGCACATGATACTCTTCATTCTCATCTTCCAGCTGCCACGAATTCCTGTATTTGGATAATTCAGTCTCGCTACCAAGCAAAATCCCTCCATAGACACCGAATGCTTCTATCAATTCATCTTCTACGAGACCCTTTGATAAATACTTTTCATAAGACAGGGGAATGCTGAACTCATGGAAGGAAACGGTGGGACTCTCGGCATCGATTATTACGTTAATAGGTTCCGACATAGAATCAAATCCCACGGTATCGACTATACGCAGATATATCGAATGAATTCCACTGGACAATGGTTCCCTGTCCCGGACCCCTGCTGTAGGATAATAATCGAATTCCCAGTAATCGGTATCCACTTCATATTGTGAGGTGATATTGATCGGGGGATTTTGTACATTATCAACATCATCGATCACTATCTCGATGAGAGAAATCCCATAGTTATCCGACACTTCCCCCCATAGGGATATCTTCTCTTCCGATGAGTAAATCGAATTGTTATCAGGTTGCTTGATAAGTCCACTAGGAGCGGTTGCGTCAAGGTGAATCGTTATTTCTGCTGTTCCAATGTTGGAAACCTTATCCCTGGCACGTATTGATATATTGTGAGAACCTTCCTCCAGTTCTAGGTCCTCGGTATCGAGTTTCATGTGCCATTCATTATTGGAATAATAACGCGTAAGATTTATGGGTTCGTCCGAATTCCTGTCAAGTATGGCCTCCAACACTACTACCCCGCTACTGTCCACAGCAGTACCAATGATCAGAATCTCCTCTCCCAGGGCAAAAACCGAGTTGTTCCAAGGAGAGCTTATCTCCACCATGGGGTTCGTACTTTCAACGAGACTTATTATTATCGAATCCAAAACCTGGTTGTCACTTCCATCCGTGCCACGGACAGCGATTTTATAATTCCCTGGAAATGTGAAAGCCGTATCCCACGTGTACGTCCACATCTCCCCGTCGTACTGTGAGCTGATGTTTACAGTGGGATTATCTTCCACAGAGATGTCCACCGAGGCTAAACGTACATTATCAGAGGCGGTCCCCTTTATTTCAATGCTATTACCGACCTTGAACTGTGAATTGTTACCAGGGGAAGTAATGGTCAACTCAGGAGAAGTCACGTCCACTAGAGTGACATTCATCCAGGAAATTATCTGTCCGCTTTCATCTGTGGACCGTACCTTAATGCTATGAAGCCCAAGACCCGATCCCGTTGTATCCCACAGGTATTCCCACTTGGTCCAGGCGTCTTCATTTCCTTCCGATGTGTCCGCAGCAGTGACCCAATCACCATCATCAATATTAATTTCCACAGCGGTGGTGGTGTAGGGGCTTGTTGCAACTCCCCGAATGGCGACTATCTCATTTAGACCATGGGTCGACTCATCGGAAGGACTAAGAATATTCAGATCGGGTCGTCTGAATAATTTCGCCGTTATATTCACCACCTTCAACGTCCCCATAGCATCCTCGTTGGAGAGAATCGCGTACCAGTTCTTGTCTTCAGGCAATAAATAAGAGATTTCTTCGGACTTACCATCATCCCTGATCTCGTAAGCATCGAAAGTTTCATCCGCGCCGTATTTGACAAAATTCGTTCCGTTGCACATGAAGAAATCAATCTTGGAACCGGAGGGGTCACTAATTTGATAAATATCTTTCGTGAAAAAGTTTTCCCCAGAACATACAGCTTTACTTACGTTATATTCGATATCCATCCTGAATCGTCCCATTGGCGTCTGGTCGGTTGGCCGCGAAACCATGGAGGGAAGATTGAATGCATTCGGCAAAGTGAAAGATTGAGTGTATGAACCGCCGATCTGTGCACCGCTTATTACTGAATCAACCCTCTCATTTCCCCCCTGATCCGGAGGGTCTTCACCAAGTTCCGCCGTTTCGGCAGAGGCCCAGTAATTTCGGACATTCCCAAGCTCGAATCCGGCATACCCGGTTGCATTGGTTGCTCCCCATGTGGTCCAGGTCAATGACTGAGGATCATAATAATTTTCTGTTAATATCCAAATTTGCGCTCCATCAACAGGATTGCCGTCGGCATCCTGAACAAACGCGGTGAAGTTAGAAGTTGGAGTATATTTGTGAGTGACGGACCAGATTCGTCCGTCTCCGTCCCATGACCAGACCGTGGAAAGGTCTTTGCCACCGCTGTAATCCTTGTCGTGGCTGAAACATCGATCCATATTATTGTAACTATTTGCATCCCAGTGAACCCAACGTCCATCCCAGAACTCATTCCATACGTGATCTTCAGCCATATTTGACGTGGCCACAGTGGGTATCAATGCCGCCCTTGCGGCAGCACAGGCAATGTCCTGGTGTTCTCCGCATCTGCCAATGTGTTTTCGGTATATCCGTACTGGTTCGATGGCTCGCTCGTTATCACTGGTAAAAGCCATACTCCCTACCACCCACCCACTTATTTCAGCTAATGCAGTCCATACGTCACCCACTCCTGTAAGGCGGTCCTTTAATAGAGGATATCCACTATCATTTTGGTGAAATAAAAATTCCCTCCAGAAAACACCGGTGGGAGGCTGCTGGAATTCCTGGGGGGTTCGCTGTACCCCGTCAGGATTTACAAAGGAAGGTAACTCATCGCTTATCTTCGGATGTACGACATACCAATAATATATCTCCATGGGTAATTGTAACTGATGGCCGGTCCTATTTGTATAGATCAATGTAGTATAGGCTCCCAATTCAGGATCGTTTATCTCGGTTATGTTCACATAATCCAGATATTGATCATTTTCATAGATGAACTCGGCATTCGTTTTGAACATTTCCGGGAACACTTTGATATTTTGTAACGTTGCCTTTCCGGTATGGGCGATGGCGAATGCAACCTCATCTATGTGCAACGGTTCAGTCACGCTGTTTATCAAATCGCCGTACGTTGAGGCGAAAGAATCATCCAGCTCGATCAGTTTTCGCGTTAGATTCTCCTTTAGCCAGGCTGGCACCCTAACAATGGCATCTTTTGCTGGCTGCGGTAGACTGTCAAAATCATAATTGATGGATTTCTCTTTCAATGTACCTGTAATTTCATCGAAATATACATAATAGGTTTCACCAGCGGGGATCTCGATGGTTTTTGTGATCTCACCGATTGATCTCCAACTGGTGCTTCGAGTCATTTCGGATTTTCTTTCAAAGCGATCATTATCAGTTTCTTTTTCCGCTGCGGTAAAGAATGGAAGCATCGCAGTCAGGAAAAACAACATCACTGTGATAATAATTAATGTTCGGTTACTGGATCTCATTTATTCACCTTATAAAATATTTGCTTATCCAAGATATATACATCATAAAACACACTATCATAAACTAAAATATATATAACATTTCTGATATGATATTTTTTCCCTCATTTCTTCATAGATAATTCATATTAATCACTGAAAAAAAGTAAGATTACGAAATTAATATATAGATTGAATATAATCCCCGGGTTTACGCTCTGGGGTCATCCCCAGCGTACCCGTAATTATTCCGGTGCAGCGCGGGAGCAACTCAATTATGAGGCTATGATCGCAAACTGTTTTCATAATACGGGAAACATTTATGGAGATACAAGAAACCCGGATACCTTCCGTGAACTCTTGTGTCAGACACTTGCTAGGTAAGATGAGATTTGGTTGTCCGCCAAATCAAAAGGTGGAAAAGTTACGTTTTGTGACCACATGAGAAACTCTGGTTGATCCTGCCAGAGGCAACCGCTATTGGAATACGTTTAAGCCATGCGAGTCGAGAGACTTAGGGTCTCGGCAAACTGCTCAGTAACACGTGGATAACCTGCCCTCCGGAGGAGGATAAACTCGGGAAACTGAGACGAATACTCCATAGGTTTTACAGGCTGGAATGCAGTAAAACCAAAAGCTCCGGCGCCGGAGGATGGGTCTGCGGCCTATCAGGTCGTAGTGGGTGTAAAGGACTCACTAGCCGCCGACGGGTACGGGCCTTGGGAGAGGTCGCCCGGAGATGGACTCTGAGACACGAGTCCAGGCCCTACGGGGCGCAGCAGGCGCGAAAACTTCGCAATGCGGGAAACCGCGACGAGGGTATTCCAAGTGCTATTGCAATGCAATAGCTTTTCAAAAGCCTAAAAAGCTTTTGGAATAAGGGCTGGGTAAGTCTGGTGCCAGCCGCCGCGGTAATACCAGCAGCTCAAGTGGTGGTCGATATTATTGAGCCTAAAGCGTCCGTAGCCGGACGGGTAAATTCTTGGGTAAATCGAACAGCTTAACTGTTCGACTTCCGGGAAGACTGCCTGTCTTGGGACTGGGAGAGGTCGGAGGTACTCTAGGGGTAGGGGTGAAATCCTGTAATCCTTAGAGGACCACCAGTGGCGAAGGCGTCCGACTAGAACGGGTCCGACGGTGAGGGACGAAGCCCAGGGGCGCGAACCGGATTAGATACCCGGGTAGTCCTGGGTGTAAACGCTACAGATTTGGTGTTGGGGGTTCCATGAGAGCGCCCAGTGCCGGAGAGAAGTTGTTAAATCTGTCGCTTGGGGAGTACGGTCGCAAGACTGAAACTTAAAGGAATTGGCGGGGGAGCACAGCAACGGGTGGAGCGTGCGGTTTAATTGGATTCAACACCGGAAAACTTACCGGGAGCGACGGTTATATGTGGGCCAGGCTGGTGACCTTGCCTGAATTTCCGAGAGG
>JASLWR010000024.1:28733-46424 GCA_030740765.1 Thermoplasmatota archaeon | reverse complement strand
CGTTTTTATACCACTTCTTACTATTTGGGTCATATCGATTCAACCATTCATAGAACCAATGTTTCGACCGACCTAAAATAGGGTACTTAGACATGAGAGCGTGTATAGCAGGGCCATGCATTATGCGTGGTTTGTAGGGGATGAGCAGGTGTTGGTAGTAGAGGACATCCCTGAGAACTTCCCAAGGCTTTCAGTGTACGTTACAGATAGGAAGAGATACGAGGGGCTTGTACGAGAGCATAGAAAGACATGGGAGGAGATTGGGATATGTTAAGCAGAATTATATTTTTGTGTATAAAAGTGCAAAGGACAAATGTTCGCAGTGGGCCTGACATACGCTTCCTACAACGACCGGGAAATGAAAAGTATGGTCCGACATTGAAAACATCGGCAGTAACATGCCTAAATGATACGTCATTATTTGAAAAAATTAATCTAATAATAGCTAGTTACTCCAACTACGAGAAGTACCTGAAGAAGGGTGATATTATGGATTCGACATTGAGAATGATAATAGTATTTGCAGGCATGGGACTTGCAGTGCTCACTTTCACAACAATCAATTATTATCAGGTAAAGAACATTGACCAGAACATCAAATCCATCATCATATATCAGGCGAAACTGTTACCCATCATCGTCTGTTTCTCCATGGTGGTGGCCATCGCGTTCAATCTGGGTATGAGAGCCTTTTCCAACAGGGTTTGGGTGCCGTTCCTTCTCTATCTCACCTTCGAGGTCCTTTTCGCAGCCATACTGGCTTATGCTTTTTTCAAGGAGGTGCCCTCGAAGGGAACATTAGTGGGATCAATAATGTGTATTATCGGAGCCATTGTGGCCATAATCTGGAAGTAAAGCAGTTTTTTCATGTGATGATAGTTATTCCCGTTATTTATACTGGCTAAAAAAGTATCTATAAAGATGACTGGCATAGAAAAGAATAAATATTCGTAAGTTCAACATGAAGCTAATATAGACTGGAATCAACACATCGCTTTTAAAAATATTAACAAATTCGAGGAAATTAAATGGTTTTTGACAGGTTTGAAATGCGAAATTGCCCGGAATGTGACGTTCATTTAAAGGTAAAAAACCTGCCGCGACATATGAAAAGGATTCACGGGATCGAGATAGGGCACAGCCCTTCGGAAATTGAGCGCGCATTTGATAGAAAAAACAAAGGGATGCTGGCCCGGTTCAAAAACAACGCAATGCTTCTGATCGGATTCCCCATCATCGTGACAATCATTCTTGGGGTGTCAATTTATTACGGAGTGATATATGAAGGATCTGAAACCGGTCCTGGCTTTCGACCGGCTATGGATTTTCCCATAATAATCGACGATGAGGGAATGGAAGAGGACCATCGACAGGTAAAGATTCCTCTCAACGAGATAACTGATGAAGCTAAATTCTACTCTTACAACTCGAAAGGTGTGGAGATACGGGTATTCGCCCTTCTCGGATCCGATGATAAACCGAGAGTTGCGTTCGACGCCAGTGAGAATTCTTACTCTCACAAAAGGGGCTTCCGACAGGATGGTGATAAGATGGTTGATAATGCAGGAAATTGGGAGATCGATATCGATACCATTGGTGTTCTATCAACAAATAATGAGCGTGTACCTGCTGCTATGGAATGGGAATACTGCTGTCAGAAACAAAATGTTGCCATCAATATTACCGACCTGAATGCAAATCGGCACATGTTTGAATAAAAGCCTTTGCAATGTGTGAGTCCACAAAAAGGCTTTTTTTGTAATTATTAGAAACCCAAGAAATAATGACTTGAAAAAAGTAGAAGAACTTCCCCTAAAAAACTACTTTCCCCTCTTTTTATCCTTTAAATGCTTGGCATATTTTAGCAAGTCCTTGTGGCAATCAGGACAAGCGGTTAACAACCCCGTCTTAAGCCCGGTGATATGCTTAGGCATTACTATCTCTGAACCGCAGATATCACAAATGAAACCAAACGCCATGGGAAAATTCCTCCGTACACATCGAGAATTAATATCTCAAAGTCCTCTTTATCCTGAAATTGTCCCCGTTCTTTATAAATGTTGGGTATAGATTTCAATACTTTCCTAGATTTTTTCCCTTGACGAAGGATCTGAAGCCATCGATAATTCTAATCAAAGTAAATCCTATTCCACCGGAGGCGGAGGGTTCAGTTCAATGCTGTTATCGCAAATAGGGCACTGAAGTTCGATGGTATCGTGTGGTTCAAATATTATCACGGGGTATTCACAATTATTGCAGACCTTCTCATCTGGTGAATATGAAGAGAAAACCTCGTCCTTCATATTCTCTGCCTTTTCTATGGCGCCCTCCATCAGGTGAAGAGCATCGACGAACTTGTTTTCGTTCATAAGCCCTTTGGCATTCTGTTCTATTTTTTCTATATCGTCGATTTTCACTCCTGCAGCAGAATATTCTTTTAGCACGATGGAAATGGATTTGATAGCGCTGCCGGTAATGAACATCTGTTCGAGATGATGAGCATCTTTCGCAACTTTCGAGATCAATTTATCGGCATTGGTATAATCCTTTTTCTTGTACGTGGATTCGTATTCGGCAAATCGCTTTTCGAGCGTGGTCGTATCCAACTCTGTATTTCTCAATTCGATCATTTTCGGCAGAAGAATCGTATTTGTCATATTGCATTTAAGCTTGAAATATCCCTTCTCATCCATACCTGCTGCCTTGTTGCTTTCAAGGGCCGTGCTCCATGCTCGTAATATTTCGTCGTCGTCAAGCATTTTCCCGGCCTTAGCCAACAGTTCATTGGCACTTTCAATATCACTTTCTAAGGCTTTCGACTTTTTTATGTAGCTCTTGGCATATTTGATGGCTCCCAGGGTCTTCTTACGCAAGAATTTCATCCTGCTTTCCTCCAGGTCTTTCTCGAGCTGTTTTGCCACCAATATGGCCTCCTCTGCATTCCGCGCCTTTAGAGCTTTGTTGCCTTTCACCAGCTTTTTTTTGTGTGCGCCAATGGCGATTCCCCACTTGTTGTAAGCATTGATGATCTTTTCCGAGAACTCAAGGATTATCTCCGCCCGGTGTATCGATATTTTCTTTTCTTCTTCCTTCAACATGTCGATTATAGGTTCCGCCTTCTCCGTTACCAAGTGGAATTTCTTTTCTGTAAATAACTTATATGCGATCTTCAATTGTTTCTCGGCCTCTGAAATATCCGCATTCTTCTCACGGGCCTCATCTATTGCAGCCTTCGACTCCTCAATAATCCTTTTCGCCGGGCCGATAATTTCATTGGTAAATATCCGGGTTGCCTCGTTCTTCACCTCTAGTGTAACTTTTTCCAGCTCACCGTACTTCTTTTCCTTCAATAGACCGGGGGCTTTTTTCAGTTTTTCCACCAGAGATTTAACGTCCCATTTCCGTCCACGTATCTTTTGTACCGCTTTCATGGCTTCAGGGATCAATTTCTTGTACTCAGTGCTAGCTTTTTCTTCCTTTTCACTGGTGCTTTTTTCGATGATATTCATTATCTGCTGGATAAAGGAATCCACTTCATTATATCTTTTATTTTCCAAAGCAAATTTGGCCTGGCGCATCAGGTTCTCCGGCATAAGTGTATTCATGCCTCTCTCCTTTGCCTTCTCTATGGCCCTGGTGGCTTCCCCTATGCTCTTTTCCAATTTCGGTACAATGGCCTTGTCACGACTTTTCTGGATCTGTGGTCCCAACCTCTTCACTATACGGATGGATGTCATGTAATCTTCGGTATCATAGGCTTCCTCCGCTTTTGCGAATTGTTCCTCGACCCGACTTGTATCCATACTCTTTCCCAGGTCTGTTATTTCTTTTCGAATATCTATAATCAGTTTCTCGGCTTTCTTCCGGTGTCCCTCTTTTTTCAATTCTTCCGCAATGGTGGCCACCGTCAATGCAAGCTCCTCTGCTTTGGCGAAATCCTTGTCCTCGAAAACATCTTTGGCCTGTTGGAACAGCTCTTCCACTTCTGTTGTATCTGCATCAGTCTTTCGGAGGTCGGCCAAAATGAACTGGGCTCTCGATATGGCCTGTATCGCGTCCTCGTCGGTTCGCTCACCTTCCCATTTATCGATGGAGGTCTTTATATGCACCGCATAGAAAATAACATCATCATAATCCTCGTAATCAAGGGCATCTTTTGCCTTCAATAATGCCATGGCGGTTCCAGGGACTGATTTCCCAGTTTTTTCCATTTCGTTTACCATGGATTCGGCATGAGCGTAAATGGATTCCGCCTGTTTATAGAGGTATTGCTCTTTCAACTGGTCTAAGGATTTTTCTGATTTTTTGTAGAGCTGGATGGCTCCATCGTAGACTTCCGCATTGTACTCCCTTTCAGCCTTGCGGATAAGGGTTTCGGCTTCATGCACCAAAAGGAGTCCAACCCCTTTTATCTCACCGAATATTCGGACTCCATCCATAATTGTGTTAATTCGATCCCGAATCTCATCGCACTTCTTCTTTTTTCGCTCAATTGGGGATAATAGAAGGTCAACTGCCAAATTGGCCAGTTCCAGGCTTTTCTGGCACTGTTTTGCCCTGAGGGCTTTCCTTGCCTCTTTTATTAGTTCGTCCGACCTCGTTACATCAGTCCCTTCATCCCTTGCTTTCTTGATACATGGCCATGCTAATTTAAGAGAATCGGCAGCCTTTTCATACACTTTCTTCAGTTCATGAGTTTTATGGATGCACTCCTTCACATAATCCTCTGCAGAGGAATAATCCTTTATATCGATGGCCAGTTTTACCTTTTTTAAAAGAGTTTCAGCCGGCGATGTATCTATAGAATTTTTCAGCTCCTCTATCTCATGCTTAACTTTTTCGTAAAGTGTAATTGCTTTTGGCTGTTCAGCATCCCTGACCCCTATGGATGGTTTTGCTAGGGATAGCATTGAAGAACCCATACGAGACGCACAATTTGGACAGTAAGGCATTTTTCCTTCTGTAGGCTTTCCACACGATTGACAAAATCCCATAGCATTCACTGGTTAAGCCAAATAGTAGTTCTTATTTAAGTACCTTTTGTCAATATAGAATGTGAGGCATATATTATATGGCATTCTGTCTATTGGATTGCTTGGAATATCCCAGATTGAAGGCCGTCAATATTTTTCTATGGGTAAATTCTAAATACAATCTATCCAATTATCCACACGGTGTTGAGAAGTGTTCTACAACATTTTTAAAAGGAGGGGTGAAGCAATAAACGGGGCTATCGTATTTTTAATATTATTCTCAATAATTTTCTCTGGATGTACATGGTTCGGAGGCGAAGAAGAAGAACGAATCCCCACTGCAATACTCAAGAGTGAAGGGAAAAACCGTGCAGGTTATTTCGTTGTCCGGGTAGATGTGATCAACTATCCAATAAGGGCCAGAAATGTTGAGATCGCCTTTCTGGACGCCAACGGTACGAAGGTTGCTTTTTCCGTTGGCAGGAACACTACTGGAGTCACCCTGGATCAGATCTATTTTTCATCCTATAGCGGCCCTGACGAGCGTAACCAAGTTATCTACTATGATGTCGACAACGATCTTCGCCTAGCTGGCACAAAGGCAAATCATACGAAGGATTATTTTATCATATACCCTAGACTCGGACTGAAAAATTCGGGAAACAGCGAAAGCACGGTTGCCAATTTGACATTGATCCTTTACTGGAGGGACGACAGCTATCTTGAGAAGGACGAGGATGTCAACAGCGAATTGATTATCGGAAAGACATTGATATTTTCAAATAACACCGTAGAGATGGATGTCGTGGACGGGCAAAACAACTCGAATGATTCAAGTACAAACATAACATCCATTCTCATAATCGTATTTGTCCTCGCGTTGTTGTGTATTACATTAATAGTTACATTCTTATTGATAAAATCCCGAAAATCCAACGAAGATGAAATTATTGAAACCTCAAATAACAATAACAAAAAGGATAACAACGGAGAACCGGATTACGACGAGGTAGAGAACTGAGGTAGGAAAGAATATGGAGGATTCTGCTGGAATATCTCCTTGGATATTCTGGCCAGATATGAGGGGATTTGTATAAATTCATATTACTCTGGATAATATATGCAGGGGTTTCCGTCGATTTAACAAAAAATTAAATAAATGTATATATCTGGAGAAGTATTACATAAAAAGAAAGGGTGAATTACATGTTAGAATCAAGTCACTATATGGAGGAAAGTGACGCATCCACTGCATATTTTCTCATGCCTGACGTGTCCTTTAAAAGCTTGAATGAAGAGCTTGAGATCATAATGGGCGAGGATAAAACCGCAGATCTGGTATACAGGCTTGGGTACCGATGCGGAGAAGGAGCAGCACGGGATACGGCGGTGGACAACCAGGATTTCGATACAATTGAGAAATTTGTGGATGAATTGCCTGAACACTGGATACATATAGGTCTGTCCAGCATAGAGTTCCTGAAAGGGGATCTTGAGGATTTCTATGTGTCTCTCTGGGATACTCTGGAAGCAAAGGTCATGCGTCCCCAAAAAACCCCTTTTTGCCACTTCACCAGAGGTTTTCTCGAAGGCGTGATAACAGTTCTTTTCGATAAAAAATACACCGCTAGAGAGAAAAAATGCATAGCTATGGGAGATGATCATTGCGAATTCCATGTCAAAGTTGATACAGGTGCTTTGACCCCCGATAACGAGGAGCTCGTCAAGACAACCCAAAGATATGAACTGATGAAGGGAATGGCCTACATGGTAAAATATGAGGATGTGGAAGTACCTTTCAGGTTGTTCAGGGATATGGTTACCCACGGTCACCAGGGGCTTATTATCACCCGTCTATTCCCCCAGATGATCCGAGATTCATACGATCTTAAAAAGAGTTCCATAATATGGCTTTCAAGAGATACGGTCAAGGAAATAGCCACCATCCAACCTGGACAGCTTGGTCTCCTCCACCACAAGATCCATGAGTTCCTGAAAAAGAGTGAAAGAGGAGTCGTGTTATTGGACGGCGTGGAATATCTAATCACTCAGAACAGCTTTTCTTCTGTTTTGAAAGTTATACAATTGATAACTGGCAAAGTTGCCCTCTTCGGGGCCAATCTCATCGTTCCTCTCAACCCGAACGCCTTCGAGAAAAAGGATTTTTCATTATTTTCAAGAGAGTTCAGGACTTTCAGTCACGCGGATTTCGAAAAAACGAAGACCGAATCCATACCGACCGTGAGAAAAGAAGAGACAGTTCGAAAGAAGGATACGGGTGGACTCAGCATGTTTTCGAAGATGCTCAGATAATCCCCCGTCAATCACAAAGAAATGGTTAAAACATCAACAAGGGGTTAAACTTAAATTGAAAAAAAGTATTCACCATAAAACCGATCGAGTTGGATAGAGTTATTAACCGAGGATATTTCATGGAACATAAGATAATTAAAAGGAAGATTTGTCTCTTAGGTTCTCCTTCTGTGGGGAAAACAAGTCTTATAAGAAAATTCGTTTTCGATTCGTTCTCGGACAAGTATATATCAACAGTAGGCACTAAGGTGACAAAAAAGGATATCGAGCTCGTAATCGCAAAGAGCAATCTGAAGATCACCCTTTCATTGATGATATGGGATGTTCTTGGCCAAAAGGGATACAAATCCCTTCATGCTATGTTCTACCGAGGTGCATCCGCGGCTATGATTGTCTGCGATCTAACAAAAAAACCAACTTTCGACGGTCTCGATGAATGGGTCGAATCACTTTTCAAGGTGACAAAACCAATTCCGGTGATATTTATGGCGAATAAAGCGGATCTTACAGACAATTACGCTTTCCAGCCGGAAGACATAACTGAGTTAGCACAAAAGATAAATAGTATATATTACCCTACCTCGGCAAAGACGGGTCTGAACGTTCAGACTGCCTTTAACAGATTATCCAAGATATTGATCAGGGACTTTCTTAAAAAGTAATGGGTACTTATCGAGCGAACAACGAGTAAATGGTCGATCAGAGCTATATGAAAGATGGTTGAGGCTTCTGTACTCTTGGAGGGAAACGATATGAGTGACGAAGAGAGAAAGGGATCCGAGGTCGACAATATCCTTGCAGAGGTGGAGGAGGATGTTTTCCGAAATGAGAGAATGATCAAGCTCTCCATAGCATTGGAATACATGATCCAGCTCGTTGAACCGAAATACAAGGAAGCCTTTATACGCGCGGAGAGGAATGCCCGGTCTGTGGAGGAAATGAACCGGATACTGGAACTGGCGAGGAAACACATCGGGCAACGTACAGCTATAACCATACTCGGTATTTGATTTTTTTCTCGAGTAAGTGAATTACACAGTTACTTGTTATAATACATAAATGTTTTATTTCGATCTCCAGGGAGGCGTTCTCCGTTTCCCAACTCTATTCTGGCAACTAAGGAGGCCAATAACATATGCAGATCGGGATCGTAGGAAAACCCAATGTCGGTAAATCAACCTTTTTCAACGGCGCAACCCTTGCCAGCGTCGAGATAGCAAATTACCCGTTTACCACTATAGAGGCGAACAAGGGAATCGCCTATATAAGAACCGAATGTCCTCACGTTGAGTTCAAAACCGATTGCAATCCAAAGAATTCAAAGTGTATCGACGGAATAAGATATGTTCCATTGGAAATGATCGATGTGGCGGGTCTAGTACCAGGAGCGCATGAGGGAAAGGGCTTAGGTAACAAGTTCCTGGACGACCTGAGACGGGCTGATGCGCTTATCCATATTATTGATGCCTCCGGAAGCACCGATTCCGAGGGAAATCCTTGTCCCGTAGGTCGCCACGATCCACTTGTTGACGTGACATTCCTTGAAAACGAGATTGACCAGTGGTTCAAGGGGATTCTTTCAAAAAACTGGGCTCGCATCTCTAAGAGAGGTCGTTTGGAGGGAACGAAACTTGAACTTCTCATTCAGGAACAGGTAACGGGGCTTGGAATAACGAGAGAACAGGTGTTGCATTCACTTCACCAGCAAAGGATTCCTGGACGCCCGGAGAACTGGAGTGATGAGGAACTTCTCGAACTGGCCGTCAAGCTTCGCAAGATTAGCAAGCCGATAATCCTGGCAGCAAATAAATGTGATATTGCACCTCCCGGGAATCTGGAGGAACTGACGGGACTTGAGGATCATACGGCGATACCGGTAATGGCCGAACTGGAATTGGCCCTCAACAACGCCACCTCCTCGGGGCTCCTGAGATATAATAGGGGGGAAGGAGATTTCGAGGTGATGGATCCCAACAAATTGAACGAGAAGCAGAAGAAGGGACTGATGACCATAAGAAAACACCTCCAAAAATGGGGACGTACAGGCGTACAGAAATGCATAGAGGAAGCTGCCTACAATCTTCTCGATCTGATAGTCGTTTTCCCGGTGGAGGACGAGAACAAGCTAACTGATCATGATGGTAGAGTACTTCCCGATGCGTATCTTATGAAAAAGGGTGCAACAGCTCTTGATCTGGCTTATAAGATACACACCGATCTCGGTAAACATTTTATTCGAGCTATTGATGCAAGGACAAAACGTGTGGTTGGAAAAGACCATGTTCTTAAACACGGGGATGTAGTAAGCATAGTGTCCGGAAAATAGGTCGTGGTTAGGCATGGAAGAAACCGAAGTATTTATGGAACTTCGAGAAGAACCAACCAGGCTATCTTCGAAGAAACGATCCGATAAAACCGTCAAAATATTATCTGCTATAGTAATCGCTTTGATCATTATCGCTGTTATTGGGTATTACGTTCTTTATCCCCGTGAAGAGAAAATGAAACCTGAGACCGAAAAATATTATTTTGGTATTAACACTTTGTGGTCTGCTCATTTTAATAATTACGTGATCACCTTCGAGGATGCCCCCGAAATGGTGAACGTTGAGGTACGGATCTCGGCGGGCAACCAGTCGAGGATTATCGGCGGGGCTGACATGCAGCAGTTGAACGACCATCAGGTCCTTGTAGAACCCGACCTCCATTCCGTGGCTGGGGAAACCCTCACCGTTGAAGTGTATGAGAACGGAGTGCCCATTGGCAGCAGGAACATATTGCCCGTAATGACGGATTGGTTGGAAACGGCTGCAGGGGGTGATTATAATTACGATTTTTACAATCTCCGTGATAAAAGGACATACGATGGTGAAGAAAGAGAGATCCAGAATATGTACGGAACGTTAAACATAATAGATTCACAGGGAATCATAATATCCGATTTTAGCGGAAAAGGGTCTGCACGGATCGAACAGAGTTCCAATGATCCCGATATGGAGTTCGATGTTGACTACAGGATCGATTTGGACCAATATGTATTTACAACCAGTACTGGCCATGGGAAGACCACAATGGAGCATATGCTTATGAGTGGGAAAGGTGAGGGAGATTTCTATTTCAACGTCGAGGGGGTCGGGGAATTCACGGCCGACCTTACCGTTGACGAACATTTTATCGAGATCACAGATAATAATCTTACGGATTCCACTACCATCGCAAGCGGGGATTTAGAGGGGGATGTCACGGGGACGATACAGATCGAGGATTATTCCACCGGTGAGGAGATCCATGATAATTATCTAGGCATCAATTATCCCTGTATTATCAATGAGGGTTCAACAAAAATAAGGATTGATCAGGGTCCTGTCCCGGTGTTCATCTCTTCGCGGTACCGGATGTGGAATGTCAAAAGCCTTGATTTCCAATATAATACCATATATTATGAGACGAACTCCACCGTTAGCGGACAATCGGCCGGAGAGGATAGCGGTTATGTGGAGGAAGCTCCGAAACCAGCCAACATCACCATCGATGACGTTACCAAGGTCCGCGGCCTAGTCCCGAGGAAAATTGAACTTAATGATAGCTTCATCCTTGCTTCCCCGTTTGCTTACGAGATCCGTTATCGGGCAGTGTCTCCCGATAATTTCATGGAACAAATTACCGAAGCCTCCGAGAGTAGCGTCATTCTAGAGGGAAATGTGATACGGGAAGGTTACGGTACGGAGCTAATCCTCATACGCCTAGATGAACAAGTTGGGCCTATACCGCTGGAAAGACACTACTCTTACGGGTGGGGGAACGAGTTTATTTCAGTGAACATGACTCGAAAATAGAATACCGCTAAATCTCTATGTCGATCCCCAGTTTGTCGGTGAGCTCTTTGTAACGGTTTCGGATGGTTACCTCGGTGACTCCTGCAACATCAGCGACTTCTCTCTGTGTCCTTCTTTGGTTGCACTTAATGGAAGAAACGTAAATTGCTGCCGCCGCCACTCCGGTTGGTCCTCTTCCCGAGGTAAGTTCCTCTTTCTCCGCCCTTTTCAGTATCTCGATGGACTGGGCATGCACTGCGCCGCTGAGCTTCAGCTCGGAGCAGAACCGCGAAACATAATCCTGGGGTGACGTGGGCAGCAGTCTCAGGTTTAACTCGCGCGTCATGAAACGGTACGTACGTCCGATCTCCTTGCGTCCCACCCGTGAGGTATTGGCGACCTCGTCCAAGGTACGGGGCACATTGGACTGCCGGCAAGCGGCATATAGCGAGGCCGCAACAACTCCTTCTATGGACCTACCCCGGATCAGATTCTTGTTCACCGCCCGCCGGTAGATCATTGCTGCGGTCTCCCGGACTGTGCGAGGCAAGTTCATACCCGATGCCATGCGATCCAACTCCGATAGGGCAAATGCGAGGTTACGCTCGGTGGCGTTGGACACTCGAATCCTTCTCTGCCATTTTCTCAACCGGTAGAGCTGGGCCCGGTTCTTGGTGGGAATCGACTTTCCATAGGAATCTCTGTTCTTCCAGCCAATCTGTGTTGATAATCCTTTATCGTGTTTGGTGTATGTCATGGGCGCGCCGGTCCGCGCTCTCTTTTCACCCTGTTCGGGGTCGAAAGCCCGCCATTCGGGGCCTTGATCAATAAATGTGCTATCCAGCACGAGGCCGCAATCTTCGCATATCAGTTCACCCCTCTCGTAATCCCTTGCAAGATGTTTGCTGTTACATTCAGGACAGCTTGTAATCTCTTCCACGTTCTGAGTTCTTCTTACCATAATTATCATCTCTCATCTGCTTTGGGTCCAGGGTTTTATTTCAGGAACAGGTCACCACCCACTAAACTGACAAGCCTATCCTTATTTCCCGTAGGCTTCGCTTTCAGATAGGGGGAACGAGTAGGTCCGAATATTTTTATAACCCTGGCAATTTTTCGATTTCTCCTGTCAAATACTCCCATCATCCGTTTTGGTATACCTATATCATTTGAACATCTGAGGATCAGATAACCGTCCGTCGAGATATTCATAACTTTTACTACTTTGGGAATGGGAATCACACCTTTATAAGTTCATTCATTTTGATTATAATATTTAGGGAGCTTTGCACATATCTCAGCGTTCGAACAATGTATATGAGGGTGAATCTATATAAACATTCCCCACAGATTTAAATAATTTAGTTTTATGTCTTAAATAGTTTTTGTTAAAAATAGGGCCTTGTATACATGTAGCTTCGCACATAATCATTCTTCAATCTAATAATAATCCGTCTTTGCTTGACTGTTAATGTTTTTTTAAAGCTTTTTATTTCAGGGTGAAATATTTATACGTTCCTCGACCTATTACAATTCAACAGAAAAAGGTGATACGAATCATACTCAAAAACGAATTGACCGTAAAATTCTTCCTATTCGCCACTGTGGTGGGATTGATTTTTTGTCTTCTATTCACAATGATCAATCCCGGCAATTATACCATTGAAACGGAGGCCAAAACCAATACAGGAACAATTCCGAGTAGGAATCCGGAAACGGCAACGAGAATTATAATCACCGCCGAGACCTATTTGGAAATATATTCACCTCCCAGAGCCTATCACGAAGATCCCTACTATGTATATGGTACGTTATACGAAAAGGGAGGGTCTCTGGACGTGGGGGCTCCAAATTGTCCTCTACATATCTACTGGGGTGTGGGACCCGGGGGTGTGGATTTCTCAATAAATACATCCGCTGACCAGGGAAATGAAGGATATTTCAGGATGCCCATACCGGTCAACCAATCCGAAGGGACATATCCTATGTTCTTTGAATTCCGCGGCCAGGTGATCATTAACGAGACAAGAGTATATGAATACGATCCGACGAATGAAACCCTTGACCCGAAAAAGAACAATAATTCAGTTATGTCCAGATACCCGACCAATTTCACCATTGATGTAGACGTATATTATCATTCTTTTATCGACGCTTCCATATCGACAAACTGGATAAGCGCAGGAGAATCATTCTGGATCAACGGTTCTCTAAGCGTCTACGAGACTGGTGAACCAATCCCTAACGCCAGAATGAACATCACTAAAGATACGAAAAAGATCGGGGAAATAAGATCATCTTTGCAAGGCAAATTCAACGAAAAACTACGATTGATGAACTCCACGGCGCCAGGCCCCCATAAGATACGTCTCGATTTCTGGCAATTCCATTTCGACGAAAATGCTAACTATGGGAGTAGTTATACGACTTTCGACGTCCATTTCATACAAAAGGTCGTGATGGATTATTCCATAACACCTCCTATAAGTGGCGGGAAAATCTATATCAACGGAACCACAAGAGATCTTAGGGGTGAAGTTCTCAGTGACCCATCCGTGCCGGATAAAATATATATTATGGAGGGTGAGATAGCCAACACGACAGAGGGCGATACCTATGATCTCGATGGAGTTGAATTGTTAAATGGAACAATTTTTAATTTTACTTCAGTCCTTCCAAAGAATTTCCCGTCTGGCCTTGCCACGGTAAAACTAAGCTTCAATAAAGATAACTTGTACGCGGATGGTGAATCGATAAAGGAAGTAATGGTAACTACCAGTCTGTCGGTAGAAATTGATTCGTTCTCGTTCAGTTCACCAGTGGAAAACGTGTCCGGTCAAGTTATAGACAGCGGGGGCCGGGGATTTTCAGTCCAACTGAGCGCGTATATTAACGGGATCGAGGTGGGTTTCGGCTCATCCGATGCTAATGGACATTTTAGGTTTCAGATATCCCTGACGGAAGAAATTGGTATTGGATCGGTAAATGTGCTTATTGAGGCCACCCCAACATACAGGTCGCTGGCTGCTGAGGAAAATATCGAGGTTGATGTTTATTATTCCGCCTTATCCCTTAGCGATCTCGTTGTTAATATAAATAATATCGAAATAGATTACGCGCGGCCTGGGGACGGGAGCGGCCTTCTGAACGTCACCTATATTATAAGCAACGATGGGAACGTAGCTTCACAGAGTTGCCAGGTTCTACTGCGTTCTTCACCCGCTCTCGAAAAGTACGTTTTTCTCGATTCGATCCCTCCCGGTAAGACTGTAGCAAAAGATTTCAAATGGGCGGTAAGAGATAATATCACTCTGGATATCTTCGTTGACCCCGAGGGAATTGTCCGGGAGATAGATGAGGATAACAACATTATTTCTATCCAGTTGGAAACTGAACTTTACGATCTTGACGGGGACGGTGATTACAATTATTATGATGAGGATACAGATGGGGACGGTTTTTCCAATGATGACGAGAATAGCATCCATACGGACCCATTGGACCCTTTGGACAATCCCGACGATCCAAAGGATGAGGACTCTGATGGTATGGCAGACACGTGGGAGTTGTTTTATGGATTGGATTCTACAGATCCCACTGATGCCTTAATCGACACCGATAATGACGGTTTTTCAAATCTGGAAGAATATGAAAGCCATACCTCCCCGGATGACATAGGGGATTATCCGGATGTGGAAATAGATAACAATGATGTGAAGGGAAGTCAATGGTGGACCTATATTATCGGATTGATCGTCGTAATCGGCATTGTTGTCATTATTACTTTGGTTCTAAAGAAGACACGTCAAGAATAATCCGATTTTCCAAGTTCTTACTTTTATTCACATTCAACTGGAGAAAAGCCATAACGAATGGATGCCAGTATGTCGGATCAAGTTTGTTACTATATAAGCTTTACTTTCACTCATCCCCCCTAAAAAACCTTTTATAAGAATTCTGAGGTATAAGGTTCAGGTGAAATAAATGCCGAAACGAAATAAAAATATAGAAAAAGTAGAAGAAATAATCAACGATTCAGCGGCCCCGGAGGACGAAGAGGGTGCGGATGACCTTAGCCTGCTTCCGGGTGTCGGACCGGCCACTGCCGAGAAATTGAGGGAGAACGGTTTTACAGACCTCATGGCAATAGCTGTTACCTCTCCCTCGAATCTATCGGAGATGTGCTCCATTGGAGAGGGGACGGCGGCAAAGATCATAAGTTCTGCACGCAAACTGGCCGACGTTGGGAACTTCCTTACAGGCGTCGAAGTGATGGAACGTAGAAAATCCGTTGAAAAACTGACCACTTCCTCAACAGCGTTCGACGAGCTTCTGGGCGGCGGTGTCGAGACCCAGGCAATAACCGAGGTCTACGGAGAGTTTGGCAGCGGCAAGACCCAGATAGCTCACCAGTTGGCCGTGAATTGTACACTGAAGAAGGGAAAAGGCGGATTCAACAGTCACGTGGTAATAATAGATACCGAAAATACATTCAGGCCGGAGAGGATCGCCCAGATGGCCGAGGGACAGGGGGTCAAACCTACAGTGGTCATGAAAAGTATCCACGTGGGCAGGGCTTACAATTCGCATCACCAGATGCTCCTCGTGGACAAGGCGGGGGAATTGGCAAGGGAATTTCCGGTAAAACTTCTGATCGTGGATTCACTGACCGCCCATTTCAGGGCCGAGTATATGGGCAGAGGTGCGCTTGCGGGGAGACAGCAGAAACTTAACAAGCACATTCACGAATTGCAGAAGTTCGCGGACAAATTCAACTGTGCGGTCCTGGTAACCAATCAAGTAATGTCCAGACCCGACGTGTTCTTCGGAGACCCCACAAAACCCATAGGTGGTCACATCCTTGGTCACGCATCCACCTTCCGGATATATCTGAGGAAATCGAAAGGCGACAGGAGGATCGCAAGACTAGTGGATTCCCCGTGTCTGCCTGAAGCTGAGGCGGTCCTGACCATCGTTACCGACGGCGTAAGAGATTGATTTTTCTATCCCTCCTTTATCAGGCTTACGAAATGTCTTACCAGTGATCGGTGGACCCTGTGACTAACTGCACTTTCCAGAATTAATTCGTCAGGGAGATCTGAAAGATGAGCCATTGAGGGCAATATCATTGCACAGCGTCCGCCGTTTTTTAATATTTTTACAATTGAGACGAACATCCGCCGGTAAAGTTCCTCCATTTTCTCGCCACCAGTGGAAGTGGACCTTCCGTAGGGTGGGTCGGTGATAACAGCATCCATTTTCGGAAATAGATTATATGCGTCCTCAACATCACAAACCTCGATATTACGATAGTCGAGCTTGAAGAAAGAAAAATTTTCTTTTGTTCCATTGATCATCTTTGGGTCTAAATCACTGCCGTACACCCCAACACCCATCATTGCCGCTTCCAGAAGTATTCCTCCCGTACCGCAAAACGGATCCAGTATATTGTGTTGTTTTTCCACCCTTGCCATGTTCAACAATACCCTCGATAGATTGGGTGAGAGTGTGATGGGTAATGAAAATGGCCTAAATTGATTTCTTCTTTTTCTCATACCCTCGCGGTCCGCCAGCGCAAGTTGTTCACCGATATATATATTTCTTGATATGATGACAGCGACCAAGTTCTTAGGTACATCGAGATGGAGATTACCGCCGTTAGCGGTGATCAATTTACCTATTGCCTTTTTTATGATAGTCCCTGAGACTTCTCTAAATGATCCCTGGATCCTTATAGATTCGAGACCGATTTTTTTTCTTGATGCAAGCCATTCACAAAAATACCCGGAACAGGTAGAGATGATTTTCATAATATCTTCAAAATGAACTTCTCCATTAGCAACAATCGTCCGTTCAATCCCTCCAGTAAGCAATTTTGAGGGAAAAAGTTCCCGATATATACCGATAACGTGCCCCGTTCTCCGGGCAATCATTTTCCACAAGTCCTCTGTGGCGCTGCTTCTGATACGAACTACCTGCGGCGAGATATCCACGATCTCGTATTGGATTCCAGTAGCAGTCATGGCCCCAACAAGTTCGAGCATGGACAGGGTTGGGCTATCTCCGGATGTGTGAATGAATATCGATTCGGTTCTATCTTTCAATGAGGGTTCTTTCAACTGATCAACACCAGCCAGCACAGTCATGATGGGAAGAACTACGAATATTGTTTTCATAAAAATTGTTTTCGGTGACCTAATGATATCGAATAATGGATTTTCCCCAGCTACGGTACTGACAAAGTGTGGTGAGATTATCAATTATTTATTCGGTTTCGTCATCTTGAAATTTCCAAACATATCCAAAATTAATTATCCAATAATGCAATAAAGAGATAAACAATGGCTTTTTACCCGCCGGGTAGATTGACAACGTATGCAAGAACAGGGGGTTATGCAATCAGACAGCGAATATTGATGTTTATAACACTACTATGCCTGATCTTGCTGCCCTTTCCGTTACGAACACAACACTTAGAAATTTACTCTATGAAATCAAAATCATCTGATCAGAACCTCCCTTCTGTAAATTACTTCAATATTACAACCCGTTCCGCAGTCTGGTCAGAATGGGCGGGAAAACCCATTACG